>MWLD01000020.1 GCA_002018045.1 Candidatus Synechococcus spongiarum LMB bulk15M | reverse complement strand
GAGATTTGCTCTTCCGATCTTGTCGTAATTGTCGATCACCAGAAGCACCGTTATCCCCCCACGATGCGTTGCCACAGGGGGGGAGACAGAAGGAGCAGGGCAATGAGGATCGAGGCCGCCGCCGCCACCAACACCGCTGCTGCCGCACAATCCATGGCAACACGGGCAAGGGGGTGAAACTGTCGTCCGATGGCCAGGTCCACTGCGGCTTCCGTGGCGGTGTTGAGCAACTCCAGCACCAACACGGCGGCCACGGTGAGGACCAGCACCCCCAATTCCGACCAGTGGAGGTTGAGCCATAGACCCAAGGTCAAGGCCAGACCGCCCATGACCAACTGCAAGCGGAAGTTCCGTTGACTGGCAAAGGCATAGGCCAGACCCTGGGCAGCGTACCGAAAACCGGCCGGCAGATCTCGGGCCACCTTGTAGGCGCCAACCCTCGTTCCTCGGCCCCGGCGCAGCACCCGCGCTTCAGGTGGAATCGTGGTTTGCAAAGGGTTTCCCAGGCAATGACCAAACCTTAGCCCGATCCTGGACGGTTGTCTGGCCCGTGGCTTCCAGCAAGAGGATCTGACGTTCCAGCATGGTCGCCAAGCTGGCGTCATCGGGATGGTCCCAGCCCAGGAGATGGAGAACACCATGGCTCAGCAGCCAGACCAACTCCCGGTCCAGGGTCCAGCCAGCGGCCTCGGCCTGACGCTCAGCCGTTTCCCAGGCGATGACAATATCTCCCAACTCCAGCGGTTCCCCCGGCTCCGGCGCCAACCAGGGACCGTCCTGACCACTGGCGAAGGCCAGCACGTCCGTGGCGCCCTGGCCATGACGCCAGGTTCGGTTCAACTCCGCCATGGTGATGTCGTCCGTAACGGTGACGCCAAGGCTGTAGGCCCTGCTCCGCTGTCGAGGATCCAGTTCCGGTTGCAGTGCCGTCAGCCAGTGCCGCAACAGTTGACGACAGCTCTCCTGACGGAGAAGATCCGGACGGATACTGCTCCAGGCCAGGTCCACCACCGGATCCGCCGCCAAGGGGTTGAGGACCCTGGCCGGGGGGAACGCGCCACGGTTCACAGGGAGGGGCGGTCCAGGCTGGCCAGCAGCAGCAGCACCGCCACAAGACCGGTTGTCGTGAGGGCCATGTGCAGCAAGGAGGTACGGCCCTTGCGCACCATGTTTTTCATGGCCAGTTTGACGAAGCTGTCCTGGGGAGGGCTACCGGTCATGGGGAAAAATCTGCCGTTTCCAGGTTGGCGTGGAGGGATGCCTGAATGAAAGCATCCAGTTCCCCGTTCATCACGGCTTGCACGTCCGTGGTTTCTGCATGGGTGCGTAGATCCTTCACCATCTGATAGGGGTGAAGCACATAGTTGCGAATCTGGTTGCCCCAGGCAGCAGCCACCATGTCTCCACGGATATCGGCAATTTTCGCAGCCCGCTGTTCCTGAGCAATGACCAGAAGCTTGGCCTTGAGCAAAGCCATGGCCCGCTCCCGGTTCTGCAACTGGGAACGCTCCTGGGTACAGCGCACCGCCACGCCCGTGGGTAGATGGAGAATGCGCACAGCGGTTTCCACCTTGTTGACGTTCTGCCCACCGGCTCCCCCGGATCGGGAGGTGGTGATCTCCAGATCCTTGTCGGGGATCTCCAGATCCAGGTCTTCCTTGAGTTGGGGCATCACCTCCACCCCGGCAAAGCTGGTCTGGCGCTTGTCGTTGGCGTTGTAGGGGGAAATGCGCACCAGCCGGTGGGTGCCCTTCTCATGCCGCAGATAGCCGTAGGCATGGCGACCGGAGATTTCCAGGGTGGCGGATTTGATGCCGGCTTCCTCCCCTTCGGAGAGTTCCGCCACGGTGCTGGTCATGCCGTTGCGCTCCGCCCAGCGGCTGTACATGCGCATCAACATCTCGGCCCAGTCCTGGGCATCGGTGCCGCCAGCGCCGGCATTGATGGTGAGCACAGCCCCTTCCTGGTCGTAGGGGCCGCTGAGCAGCCGCTCCAATTCCCAACGATCCAGGGCGCCTTGCAGGCTGACCAGCGCGTTGCGGGCTTCCTCCAGCAACAGCACATCGGCCTCAAGTTGGTGAAGTTCCAGTGCCGCCTGGGCATCTGCCAAGGTGGTGGACCACTGCCCCAGGGCCTCAAGCTGGGCCTTCACATCATCCAGTTGCCGCATGTGCTTCCGGGCGTGGCGCTGATCCGTCCAGAAGTCGGGTTGAGCAGCCAACTGCTCCAAATCGTTTTGCCGCGCCTGTAGAGCAGGGACGTCAAAGGCAGTCCTGGGCGTTGCCCAGGCGCTGTGTGAGTTCGGACAGGTGACGCTGGAGGGCAACGGGATCCAGGTGCGTGGTGGTGGATTCGGTCATGCCACCATCCTATGACCTCAACCGTTCCGACAGTGCGGACCGGGGACGGTACGGTGGACGTACCATGAGACCCAGTTGACGTCCCAGCCCGCCATGGCCAAGGTCGAGATTTACACCACCGGTTGGTGCCCCTTCTGCCGCCGTGCATTGGCCTTGCTGGATCACAAGGCCGTGACCTACACCAACATTGACGTGGAGGAAGGTCGGGGCCGGAAGCGGGCCATGAGCCAGCGGGCCGGCGGGCAAACCACCGTTCCTCAGATCTTCGTTGACGACCAGCACATTGGTGGATACGAGGAGTTACAAGCTGCGGAGGACTCCGGCAGGCTGGATGCTCTGCTGCAGGCTTAACCCACTTCCGGCTTCCTCTTGCAACAGCTTTTTCTGACGGATCCCCTGTCACGACTGCGCCCCGGCAAGGACAGCAGTGTGGCCCTCATGCAGGCAGCCCAGGGTGCCGGCAGCCAGGTGTGGTGGGCGGAACCACGGCAACTGCAAGCCCTGGACGGGGACGTCACGGTCTTGGCGCAACCTCTGGAGCTGGCGTCCATGCACCACGACCACCAGGGCTGGCATGTGCCGGATCCATGGTTTCAGCAAGGAGCGGCGGAACAACGCAGTCTGACCGGCTTTCAACTGGTGTGGATGCGCCGCGACCCGCCAGTGGACGCTGCCTACGTGTTTGCCGCCGGTCTGCTGGCACAGGCTGAGCGCAGTGGTGTGCGGGTGATTAACCGTCCGGCGTCCTTGTTGATCTGGAACGAAAAACTCTCCGCCTTGCAGTTCTCCCAACTCATGGCGCCCACGATCGTGAGTGCGGATTGCGCCAGCCTGCTGGCGTTTACTCGTCAGCACCGGGACGTGGTGCTCAAGCCACTGGAAGGCCGTGGCGGGCAGGGGGTGGTGCGGGCCGACAGCGCCATGGCCGGTCTGAAGGCTTTGCTGGAGTTGGTTACGGCACAACAGCAGCTTCCGGTTCTGATGCAGGCTTTTCTGCCGGACGTGGTGGAGGGAGATAAACGGATCCTGCTGGCGAACGGCGACTGCATCGGCGCCGTCAACAGGCGACCCCGGCCGGGAGATTTTCGCAGCAACCTGGCCATGGGGGGAACGCCGGAAGCCTGTAGTCTCAGCGCCAGGGATCACACCATCTGCCGTGCCCTGGCGGAGCCGTTGCGCCGGGCGGGTTTGGCGTTTGTGGGCATTGACGTGATTGGTCCATGGCTGAGCGAGATCAACGTCACCAGCCCCACCGGATTGCGGGAGATGGAGTGGCTCGGTGGTGTGCCGGCAGCAGAGCTGGTGATGGAGCGAATTATGGAAGCCTCGGCGCAGTAAGAACATGCGGTTTTCCCTGACCCTGACCATCCGCTGGGAATCCACTGTCCACACCTCAATCCGCGGATGTGGATAATCACGAATCAGCCGGTAGACCATCCACACAGTGCTCTCCACCATCTTGGCTACCTCGGATATGGAATACTGCCCCGGCCCCCTTGACGGGGTATCAGTACCCATGAACCATAATGTTACAATATGTTTCAATGGTAGGGTTTATCAGGATCGGGGAAACACAGTAAAGGGGTTCAGACTCAACTAACAATGGCACGTCTTCTTCCCTCTGCACTTCTTCTTTCCACCGCCGCCCTGCTTGCTTCTTGTGGGGGAGGTGGGGGAGGTGGTAGCACTGTATCTAAAGCGGTAGATACAATGGGTGATTATTTTGAGGAACAAGCAGAAAAAGAACAACAAGAAAGGAAAGATGATAATGCTAAACGCATAGAAGATGCTGGTAAGGAGGTTGATAAAAAGTTACGGGAAATTCGAGATAAAACTGCGAAAAAAATGAAGGAATTGGAAGATGAGGTCAATGAACAATGTAGAAAAGATACTGGAAAGGAATGCGATATTTCCCTTTCTCCCAAATATTCTATATCTGGAGAGGGAGGGGAAGATGGATTGGAAGGTTATATTGAGGCTCTTGATGATTATGACAATTCTCTTCAATCATCTTCTACTATACCTAGAGATTTTAATAGCAACGGTTATTGGGCATCAGGAATGATTGATGACTATGCATATTTTATGGATAATGATATCGGTGTTAATAATGATTATGATTTCTTTAGTAATTTGCATACTGAGTTTGAAGTAAGTGATGCAAAATCCTCTACTTTTAATAATAGATTGTCTAATAGATTCTCTGATATTACATATTACAATGAAGATGGATTTCATGGACTCTATAATCTATCTAATGGTAATGCTGGAATTATTACATCAGATGTTTCACTAACGTTAGATCTAAATGGAAATAGTCATAATGTTACTAATTTACAAATTGGCAAAAACAACCCAATCAGTATAGATGGATATGGTAGTATAGGAACTATTACTTACGAAACTAGTAGTATAAATGATGGCTTTGCTTTACTTTCCAATGATAGAACTAATGATTGGCATACTTCAGCTGCTTTTATTGTATTTTCAGACCAATATACATCAGAAAATAATCCTGAAAGAGTAGCAGGTTTTGTATCTGGACAATTTTATGATAAGAATTATACTAGCACCGACCCAAATAACCTTAAGGGTATTTTCGTCGCCGATGAGAAAGAATAAGGTTAAGTGGCTCCCCAATCCGGGGAAGGCTTGAGATACCTTCCCCCACCCTCCCCAATGTGACTAGCCACCGATGGGGGAGGATGCCGCGCGGGTGGAGTGGATGGGGGAAGGGGCACCTGGTTCCCCCGATGGCGCCGCCGGGGAATGGACAAGCAGTACGTCTCCGGTCGGTTAGAAGCAGGGAGCTGCGCGGCATTATCCTACTCACCCATCACCAAGGACCGGTAGATGGTCAACTCGTCCCGGTCTGCCATCTGGGCAAACACTTCGATCAACCTTGAAACCACGGTTGCGTAGTCGCCCAGGTGATCCGTTCGTGGAACAATAATCTCTGGCCGGTTACGACCAGCGTAGATATCGGAGTGCAGCCGGTAGGTCTCGCCCCGCTGCCAACCGACACTGTGGGCATAGGCCCGCAAGGGCTGCAGAGGAAATGGCTTTCAGGGCCTCCCGGTCGTGAATGCCGACTTGCATCGGAAGACATCCCCCTTCCGAGATTTTTCCATGAGGGTTTGCAGCATCTCAACGTCCAACACTTTGTCCACAGGGACGTGAACGGTAACCGTTTTCTTGTTGCTGACCTCCCCATGCTCTCCCCCTTGCAGGCTCAGCCAGTAAGCTCGACCGCTCGCCGGACACAGGACGCACGCCACGGGTCGCAACCGTTCCGCTCTTGTTGCCCTGGATGTGCTGGTGGCCAGCGCTTCCTTATCCACCCAAAGCCTGCAAGAAATCCTGGCGGGAATTGGTCCCCCCATTGCTTCCCGCCAACTCCATGGCCCGCTGCAGTGGGAACAGGGGGCTGCCAGGAGACCATAGCTCACAATTCTCGCTGTGGTCGTCGTAGTAAGCGGAATTACAGGTGACGCGGAGTTCCTGCTTCAGGCCGGGTTGGGTCCAGGCGAAGTCCCGTGGGCCGATCTTGCGGGCGCCGCAGCCGGGCGGCAGCAACTCAGGCTGCGTAAGGATGGCCTCCAGGTCTTTCAAGCCCAGAGGGGATGGTTGCAACTGGTTGATCACCCGCTTGATGGCATCCAGATCCTGCAGTCCATCATCCAGGTCAAAGCCGCGGATCTCTGGCGCCTGCTGCACCGCCGCCACAGCGGATTCCCGAGCCTCCTGGCGCTGCTCCCGGCTGGCCATGACGGCTTGGCCAATGGCGACGGAGGCGGCCTCGGCCAGAATCGGCTGCAACGTCCCCACCACCTGCTCAAACATCTGAATACGCTCCTTGAGGGCCTTGTACACATCAGTTTCTACAGTGCCTTCCAGGTGCAGGTTGATAATTCGCATGTCCGGGTGGCACTGACCGATGCGGTCGATGCGGCCAATGCGCTGCTCTACCCGCATGGGATTCCAAGGCATGTCGTAGTTGATCAGGGCGCCGCAGAACTGGAAATTGAGACCTTCGGCAGCGGCATCGGTGCAGAGAAGAATTGAGGCAGCCCCTTCGCGGAAGCGCTTTTTTGTGTCGTCCCGGGTGAGGGGTTGCCACCTTCCCCCCGTGCCGAGGAACTGACCGCCCTTGCCGGTAAAGGCCATCAGGCTGGTGTGGCCTGCGGCCACCAGCAGTTGCTTGAGCGCATCCACCGTATCGGTGTATTGGGAGAAGACAATCACCTGGCGGTAGCCCTCAGCACGCAACGCAGCCAGGGCGCGCTGCAGGGCATCCCCCTTGCTCTCTTGCCCCACCAGGGGCCGGGCCTGTTCCAGCAGTGCCGTGATGGCATTGCGCTCCTCCTGCAGGGAGATTTCCTCAAGCGTGCGCTCTACCCCCTCAGCGTCCATGGTGAGATCGCCGCCAAGGCCTTCTCCTTCGCTGGCGGCCACATCCTCCTCGTCCAGTTGCTGGAGTTGGTTGGTCAGGCGCTTGTCCAGTGTGGACACCACGGCCGCCACGCTGCTGGCCAGCCGTCGCCGGTAAACGGTCATCACGAAGCCTACGGCGGATCTCTTCTGGGACCCGGCTTTGTCGTACCTGGCGTACTGGGTGGAGATGAAGTCCTCCACTGCATTGTAGAGAGCCCGTTCCTGGGCGCTGCTCTCCAGGAAGCGGTCCTGCACGTGCCGTTGGCCGATGTCCAGATCCATGGCCCCCTGCTGCTGGTAGGCCCGCAGCAGATTGCGGCTGTGGCGCGAGATGAGGGCCTGCACCGGCGTCCAGCGCCTGGCCAATGCCAGGACGGCGCGGCGCAGCTCGACATCCAGGTTGTGGCGGACGAGGGGATCCCGATCCTGCAGGGCGCGCAACGCCCTGCGGCGCTTGAGTGCTGATCCGCGTAACACTTCAGGAAAGGCGGAAGACGACAGCTCACCGAAGTGCTCCACCGTGTTTTGCCAGAGCCCGGCCAGGGCGGCCAGGGCGGCGTCGTCCGGGTTCTCTTGCTCCACCCATTGGAAAAAGTGGGTGAAGGTTTCCTCCGTCCATTGCGGGGGCAGGCCCAACAGGCCCAGCAGGTCCCACACCTCCAGGGGACTCACCTGCATAGGGGTGGCGGTGAGCAGCAGCAACCCCTTGGTGCGGGACTGAAGCTGTTGCATGAGCTGCATCATGGTGTTGGGCCGGCGGCGGTCGGCGCCCCGGCCACTGACGTCTCGGCGGGTGCGAGCGTGGTGGGCCTCGTCCAGCACCACAAGATCCCAGAGTGCGGCATCCAATACCTCCTGCTGGCGATCCCGGCGCCGCAGCAGATGACTGGAGACCAGCACACAGGATTCCGTTGTCCAGCCCAAGCGGTCCGCTGGCCGGGATATGCCACCGGGCCGTACGGGCGTGGCCTGCCACTCCAGAGACCTGCCGG
>MWLD01000032.1 GCA_002018045.1 Candidatus Synechococcus spongiarum LMB bulk15M | reverse complement strand
GGTGCTTAGTTGGGGCGCCTTTCTCCTCAAAGCGGGTGTAAAAGCAGGCGCCGGCACCGACGGTCAACCCTTCGGCTCGGCAATGGCCAGGGACGAGATCAGAGCCGGTGAGGTCAGGCAAGAGAAACAGATGGACACACTCCAAGTAACCGCGATTATGGAGTTGGCCCTATGGGGGGCGGAATCGTCAAGGAGGCTGAGTAAAAACGCTTGATTCTACCTCAGGAAGGTGTTGACATCGGATCTCCACCTAATCCTGTTCCCCCAACCAGTTCCGCAGCGCCAAGGTCTGGGCCATGAGCCGTTGCTGGGCCATGGGGAGTTGTAGCCGTTGCGCCACGTGCAGGGGGTCGGCTGCCCCCATCAACAGGGCCGGTAGGAGGGGAAGGTTCCAGCGTGCAGCCCGGTGCAGGCGGCGCGGCCACGTTGTGTCCTGTTGCAAGGCTCCGGACCAATCCACCAGGCGGAAGGCGCCCCAGCCTTGCAGGAGGGTGAGGCCCTCCCGCCATGGCTCGTGCCGGAGCAACAACGCCAGTTCCATACCGAGGCGGCTCCCCAGGGCGGGAGGGCATGGGGGTTCACGTCGCCATGGCCAGAGGTCCATGGTGTCCTGGAGGTGTTGGCGCGCCTCGGTGGCCAGGTCCATGTGCAGGCGGGCGCCGTAGCGGGCGGCACGAATCACGCGGGTGGGATCGTCCTGGATGCTGGCGGCATGGAGAAAGCGCAGCAGGCCCCGCTCCAGATCCCGTTGGCCACCGTAGGGATCCAGCAGTGGGCCATGGGGCCACGGCAATGCCATGGCATTGATGGACACGTCCCGGCGGCGCAGGTCCACCAGGTCTGCATCGGGCGCTGCCGTGAGCGTTACGCAGGGATTTTCCCCGGGTGCGGGGTAGTGCTCGGTGCGGGCCATGGCCACATCAACCGTCAGCAGCTTCCGATCCGTGGGGTGCGGTTGCCGGTTCCGGTCTTCGGAAGGCTGTAGCGCCAGATGGGCTGTGCCAAACGCCTCGTGGACCTGCGCCTTGAGCGACCATCCCGCCGCCGCCAGCGCCGCGTTCCAGTGGGGCGCCAACCGGGGCAAGGTGAGTTCCGGCGAGTGATGATCCGGCGCCAGGAGCAGATCCACGTCCATGGGCTGAATCGTGCGACCCCGGCCTACCCCGTTGCGGTGACGGTGAAGCCATTGATCCCGCACCACACCACCCACCAGCCACACCCGTAGGGGCTGGCTGCCGAGGCTGTCCAGGAGCAGGGTCAAAGCCTGGGTGGCTTGCCGGCCCAGCAGCGATTGCAGTTCGGAGGCCAGGTTCGGGGGCACAGCGTTGTCGCGCCTCAGCTAGCGCCAGCCGCGCCGATCCGCCGAATGGGAGCCAGGCGGGGATCCAGCACCTTGGGGGGCTGTTTGCCGAACTTCACGGCCAGGAAGAGCTTGCTGCCTGCGCCGAAGCAATGGGTCACCTGTCCCTGGCCAAAGTGCTCATGTTCCACCACGTCCCCGGCGCGCCAAGCGGCGCAGGTGGTATCGATGGTGTTCTCCTCATGGGAGACGGGCCTGCTCTCGGGTCGGTCACTGCGCAGGAGTTTGTCCCGGTGAACCTGGCGGCGCAGGAACACGCCGCTGCTGCGGGGACGTTGAATCTCCACCACCTGCTCCGGCAGTTCCTCCAGGAAACAGGACGGCAGGGCAGGTACCCGTTCGCCACCCCAGAGCCGGCGTGCCCGGGCATGGAAGAGGTGAAGTTCATCCCTGGCACGGGTGAGCCCCACGTAGCAGAGGCGGCGTTCCTCTTCCAGGGCAGCCGGATCCTCCATGGCCCGGTGGTTGGGGAAGAGTCCCTGCTCAAGACCCACCAGGGCCACCACGGGAAACTCCAGTCCTTTGCTGGCATGAAAGGTCATCAGCACCACCCGATCCGCCTTGAGGTCTTTTTTGTTCTTGTCCGTGTCCTCGCTGGCGAGGGCGGCGGAGGTGAGGAAATCCCGGAGTTGGGGGGCGTCGGTTTCTGCCTGGTATTGCAGCGCCGCATTGACCAACTCCCCCAGGTTATGGAGACGCTCCTCCGCCTCGTCGGTATCCTCTGCCTTCAACTGCGCCATGAGGCCGCTGTCTTCAATCACCCGTTGCACCACCTCCGCTGGAGACCTGTGCTGCACCTGCTGCCGTAACGTCCTGATCAGTTCCGCAAACTGCAACACGGATCTGGCGGAGCGCCCCGCCAGGGTTTGGACCGACTCGGCATCCGAGAGAATCTCCCATAGGGAAACCCCCAGTTGGGTGGCGGCATCCGTCAACCGCTGGAGGGTGATTTTACCGATCCCGCGGCGGGGAACGTTGATGACCCGCAACAGGCTGATGCGATCCGCCGGATTGACGAGCAGGCGCAGGTAGGCCAAAGCGTCCTTGATTTCCCGGCGGTCGTAAAAGCGCAAGCCGCCCACAACGGTGTAGGGCACCGAGGAGCGCACCAAGGCCTCCTCCACAACCCGGGACTGGGCATTGACCCGATAGAGGACAGCCACGTCCCCCCACCGCAGCCCGGGATTTCTCCGTTTGGCCGCCAGAACGGTTTGCACCAGAGCGTCGGCCTCGGCCAACTCGTCGTCACAACAACCGAGTTGAATGGGGCGGCCACGGTCCCGGGTGGGGTGAAGAACTTTCTCGATGCGATCGTGGTTGTTGGCAATCAGCGCATTGGCGGCTTCCAGGATGGTAGCGGTGGAGCGGTAGTTCTTCTCCAGCTTGACCATGGTACGGGTGTCTCCATCCGCCTGCCCGTCCCCGAAATCCCTCTGGAAGTCCATCAGGATGGTGAAATCAGCCGCCCGAAAGCTATAAATGCTTTGATCCGCATCCCCCACAACAAAGAGGGATCGATCATGCCATGACCCGTCCGTACGGGGAGCGGCGCCGTTGGTGGTCAGCAATCGCAAGAGTTCGTATTGGGTGCGGTTGGTGTCTTGATATTCATCCACCAGCAGATGCTGGAACCGTTGATGCCAAACCTCCCGCACCTGGGCGTTGTCCCGGAGCAGTTGCACAGGGATCAGCAGCAGGTCGTCGAAATCCAGGGCATTGTTGGCGGCCAGGGAGCGACGGTAGCGGCGGTAAGCTTCGGCAATTCTTTCGCTGCGACGGCCCTGGTGGGCTGCGGCATAGGCATCCGGCAGGAGGCCGTTGTTCTTGGCCTTGCCGATGGTCCAGCGCACTTGCCTGGGCTCGAAGGACCGGGGGTCCAGGTTCATCTCCTGGGTGACGATTTCCTTCAACAGGCTGCGCACGTCCTGCTCGTCGTAGATGGTGAACTGCCGGGTCCAGGTGAAGCCCTCCGGATCCCGGTAGTTGTCCATTTCAATGCGCAAGAGCCGGGCGAAGAGGGCATGAAAGGTGCCAATCCAGAGGGGTTGGGTCGTCTCGTGGTAGACCCGGCTGCGGAGCTGCCGTTGTTGCAGCTCCGTCAAGGTGTTCCAGGGCTGACCGTGGCAGTCCCTGGACTGCTGCTCCGCCAGCAGCAGTTCCAGGCGTTCCTTCATCTCCCGGGCGGCCTTGTTGGTGAAGGTGACCGCCAGGATCGCCTCCGGATCCACGCCGTGGTGGCCCAGCAGGTGGGCAATGCGGTGGGTGAGCACCCGTGTTTTGCCACTGCCGGCACCCGCCACCACCAGCAGGGGACCGCAGTGGTGTGCCGCGGCTTGCTGCTGGCTGCTGTTGAGATGTTCCAGGATGCTCATCCTGTTCCTGGTGCTGTTGACAGTATGATCCTGCGGCTCAGCGCCAGCGCCGCAGCCAGCGTTTCCAGCGGACGGTCAGGGAACACGGGCCGGGAGTGGGGCGCAGGGGCTGCTCCCCGGCCGCGAGGCGATCCCAATGGGTATTCACTTCCTGCAGCACCTGTTCAAGCTGTTGCTGCCGAAGGTTGCCGCTCGGCAGCGGGGCAGGGGCGCTGAAGGCGGAGGGTGGCGTCGTCTCCATGCGGCAGACGGACCAGACGCGCTCCACGTCCGCCGCCAGGGTGCCCGCACCGATCTGGAAGCAGTTGACTCCGGGGGTGAGGTGGTCCGCCAAGGCCTGATTCAAGCTGGAGAACACCACACAGCCACAGGCCGACGCCTCCAGGGGGGGTAAGCCGAAGCCCTCGCTTACCCCAGCCCGGTTCCAGTGGTCAACGGAGTCGTAGAGATAGACCTTGCTGCGGTTGAGCAAGTCCTCCGGATGATCCACCCAGCCCTCTTGTACATGAACCCGCAACCCTCGCTCCCGCAAGGCCGGCGTCAGGACGTGGAGCACATAGGCACTTGTCTTGCGGCGCTGCACCAGAACGTCGAGGTCCCGGGCGCGACCATGGTTGTGGAAGGCCGGGTTGAGGGCGTTGGGTAGAAGGAACAGGGGATTGCGCGGCGCGTGTGCTCCCCAGTAGGCCATGGTGTTGCGGCTCACCGCCAGCACAGGAACGCCCGGCGGCAGACGAAAGCCATAGCCACTGCTGTGGGCGTGATAGGCAACGGCGCGCCCCCGTAGACGCCGCAGCAACCGGGGCACGTGAAATCCCCAACTCACCAGCCAAAGGGACGCCTGACGGTGAAGGCTTGCCGGTTCCTGCCGTAGCAGGTCGTCCAGGAAAGGGGCATCCGGCTGACGTTGCCCATAGGTGACCACCTGGGTGGGCGCCAGCGTTTGGGCGGTGGCGGCAAGCTGTAGCTCCACTGCCAGGCCACCGCACTGAAATCGTGGCCCCGTCCCGGGAAGAAGCACCTTGAGGGGGCGTAGGGGACCACGCCCCGACCGCCCCCAGTGGGAGGCCACCAGGGGAGCGGGGCGGTTGAAGCTCACCGGTTGGCTGTGCCGGTTACGGAGTCGGGCCGCAAGGTGCGGGACCTCAAGCCGCTGTGGCAGGGGCCCCTCCTTCCGTGCTGCCAGCGCACTGGCGGCGGGTGAGGAAGCCGAAGAGGGTTTTGCCGATGGCCAGGATCAAATTACCTTCCAACTCCTTGAACACCTGCATGTTGAGGCCAAAGGCATGGTTGGCCTCCTCCACGATACGGTCCGCGGTGGCCTGATCAATGGGCAAGTTGTCCATGGTGCTGCGATACATGCCCTTAAACGCCTTCTCGTCGGTAATGGTGTCGAAGTTGTAGAAGTTGACCCCATCCCGATCACCCAGGTTCAGAGCCTTCTGGGCAATGGTCTTGAGAATTTGCCCACCGGATAGATCACCCATGTAGCGGGTGTAGGCATGGGCCACAAGCAATTCCGGCTCCTGGGCAGCCACCTGACGGATGCGGGCCATATAGGTCCTGGCCGACTTCGACGGCTGAACCTCGTTGTCCCAGTTCTCGCCGTAGTAGTAGGTCAGATCCAGGGCCAGGCTTTGTTTGCGATTCAGTTGGTCAAACACGATGGGACCCACCACCGGATGGTCCTTGAGTTTGGCCATTTCTTCCTCCATGGCTCCATAGACGAAGTAGAGATCGGTCACCAGCTTGCGGTAGCTGGTTTTTTCCACCACCCCCTTGAGGAAGCAGCTCACAAAACCGGTGTTTTCAGCCATGGTGTGGGATTTCTTGGTCCCCTCCTTGAGCAGTGTGGCCAGGGCAATAGCCATGGGGCGGAAAAGTTGACAATGGTGCCCAACGCTACAGGGACGATCTTGAGATCCAGCGCTGTCAGTTATGAAGGTTCACCTGACGACCAGTTCTCCAAAGCCACGGTGCAGGCAGGCAGCGCCCCCGGCTTCCACCCGGGTGCCCGCCACCGCTGTGGCCAAAAAGCCTTCTCCTTTCAGTGCGGAACCTCCGCAAGAAGCCGGGGTCACGTGCCAGCGGGTTCTTGCCTTCCCGTCCTTACAAGGCTTTACCCAGGAATCAGCAGAGGTTGAAGCAACGTTTCCAAAGAGCCCTCTTTGAAGAGCTGGCAGGTCCCTGGATGGGTAGGGATTGCCCCTATCTCCGGATTGTGAATCACCTTGCCGCCGGCCAGGGGAAGGCCAGCTCGCGATCCTTCCTGGCGGCAATTCGCCAGGCGGCAGAAGATTCCCTGCAGCGCCATGACGCCTACCCGCTGGCACTCCACATGCCGGATCTCTACCGTTTGGGTTTCCGTAAGGGCTGCCCCAGCGCCATGAATCCACAAGTCAGCTCCGATTGACGAACAAGATGGCTTCGGCCGTCTTGCCATCGGATAGGGTCAGAGACTTGGTGAACTTGGAGGGATCAACTTTCTCCCTGACAAGTGTTTCCAACTGAAGCACTTGGCCATAGATCCGGTCGTGGGCTTCCACGAGGCCAGCAATTCTTGTCAGCCCCGGCGCTAGATTTTCCTTTACCGTAGCCTTGCTAGGTCTGGAGTCGCCCCCAGGGGCAAATGGGAGGAATCCCAACCAGTTCTCGCTCCCTGGGTCAGCAGGTATAACAACTGGGGGAATTTTTTTGTACCAATCCTTAAACATTGCCTCTAAAAACTGGCCGCTACGACGCATTTCTTCAAACACATCACTTGATGTGACGCGCCACACCCTTCCACCTGGCGATGATTTCACTCTGTGGAGAGCGTTCTGAAGCCATGTGATGAACTCCAGGTTGATCTGGCCTAGAAAGTCAGACCTTAAGTACACTGCCTGTTGAGCAAGAATCGTCTCAAGCAACCGGGTCAGGGCTGGCCTGAGGGTCTTCAGTCCTTCTCGTAGCGCCGTGGCTGCCCGCCCCTCCTCGTCAAGCTGAACGTAGGCTTGGCTTTCTATCATCAAGGCCGTGAACGCCATGGAGATATCCTGGGTGTTGGCAACCTCACCCTTGGCAGCAACGCGTGCCACCCGCTGATTGAAATATTGCCGCGACTCATGGAGGAGATCTACGGCCTTGTAAGCCCGGGAGCGGCGTATCTTGTTGGAGTCGTCTATTTCCATAGCGTCTTGCAAGGCATTCTTCCCAGCGTTGAGCCGGGCCACAGCCTGATCGTCAATCCTCTCGCGCACACTTCTAATTTGCTCATCCAATACGTCCAATTTTCCCAAGACTTGCGCAAACCCGCAAACAGTTAAACCCGCGTTCACTGCTACCAGATAAGGGGATACCAACTGAAGAGCTTGTGTTATATTAACAGGAAATGGTATGGATTTTACCATATTTTCCAGAGCTTTGCTATCTTGTAACCACATCACCATCTTCCCTGCCCCAGTGCTGTCTCCTCCTGCCACCTCTCGCACAACACCGCCCACTCGTTCATACATACCATTGCTCAATCCCCTGTTGATGGAAACAGGAACACTGGTGGCAACCGTGACCGGTGTGCTGAAGATGTTGAGTGTGGCGGAGGGGTTGCCGAAGATGTCCCCAAAACTTGCTGGCATCGTTCAGTGTGTGCAGGAGAGCATGAAGAGCAGGGAGAGACCGTTAGCAGGCCCTACCTCATTCTATCAGACGGCCAAGGCAAGGTTCAAGACCCGAATTGACCGGGACAGATTTGCCCAACCATCCACCTTGCGCACCTGGTCTGATGGCAGCAGCGCCCAGAGCAGCATGGGCACGATCTCGGCACAGGGGTCCGGGTTTTGGTCCTGCGGCGGAATTCCTCGTTGAGCCGTGCAACGGCGTTGGTGGTGCGCACCGATTTCACCCTCGACGGATCCCTCGATTGACGCAGAACGATGGAGTACCAGCTTCTTCCAGGTTGTCAGCGACGGCGCGGCATTTGAGCCGCCATTTGCGGCAAAAGGCTTTGCGGCGCTCCTGCGCCTGGGCCACAACATCGGCATGGATCATCATGATCTGGGCTTCTGGCAAAGCACGAAGCCACTTTGATCGTCCTCTTCACAAGCCCCATTGCATGGCTTGAAGCTGCTCAATGGCGGCGGCAGTGTGCTGGATGCTGGTAGGCCACCTTGGATCATGGCGATTCAGCAGGGC
>MWLD01000033.1 GCA_002018045.1 Candidatus Synechococcus spongiarum LMB bulk15M | reverse complement strand
TTCCCTGGGTGGGAGCGATCAACGTGACCAGGATACACGGTCTGCTAAGTTGGAAAGCAGTGGCACGGGTCGGTGCCCGAGTGGTTAATGGGGGCGGACTGTAAATCCGCTGGCTCTGCCTACGTTGGTTCAAATCCAACCCGGCCCATCTGCCCTTGTAGCTCAGCGGTAGAGCACTCCCTTGGTAAGGGAGAGGTCACGAGTTCAAGTCTCGTCAAGGGCTTTTACGAAGCCAGGCATCGAATGTAACCCTGTAGTGAATCCGCTGCGCAATCCATCGTTTTAGGATTCTTCAAGGTGGTTTCGCTCCTTTGACTTCACCCCCGACGTCAACGCCCCAACAGTCGTTCCTGCATCGCCACCTGGGCCCCAGTGCCGTGGAGCAGCAGCAGATGCTCCGGACGTTGAACCTCACCTCCATGGAGGAGTTGCTGGAGGAAACCATTCCCGCCAGTATTCGCCTTCCCCAGGACCATGTCGTCCGAAGCCTGCCGCCAAACACCGATGAGCAGCAGGCCCTGGCCGAGTTGAAAGCCCTCATGGGACGGAACCGCACCAGCCGCAGCCTCATTGGCCTGGGTTACTTCGGGGCGGTGATGCCGGCCGTGGTGCGCCGTCATGTGCTGGAAAATCCCGCCTGGCTCACCGCCTACACCCCATATCAGGCGGAAATTGCCCAGGGTCGGTTGGAAGCCCTTCTCAATTTTCAAACCCTCATCTGTGAACTGACGGGTCTGCCGGTTGCCAATGCCTCCCTGTTGGATGAGGCCACGGCAGCGGCAGAGGCCATGGGGCTGAGCTTTGCGGTGTGCAAGCGGCCCCGGGCACGACGATTCCTGGTGGATCGGAACGTCTATCCCCAAACCATGGGGGTGCTGCAAACCCGGGCGGAGCCCCTGGGCATCCGGTTGGAGGTGAATGCCCCCAGTGCCTTCGTCTTTGACGAAGAGGTATTTGGTGTGCTGTTGCAGCTTCCGGATGGACAGGGGCGGCTCCGGGATCCCACGGAGCTCATCAGCGCTGCCCATGCCTGTGGCGCACTGGTCACGGTTGCCGTGGATCCTCTGGCCCAGGTGCTCATGGCTCCTGTGGCCACCTTTGGCGCTGACGTGGCAGTGGGTTCTGCCCAGCGACTGGGCTTACCGCTGGGCTATGGAGGACCCCATGCTGCCTTTTTTGCCACCCGTGAGCACCACAAGCGACAGGTGCCTGGACGGATTGTGGGGCTATCCGTGGATGCCGAAGGACGCTCCGCCCTGCGCCTGGCTCTTCAAACCCGGGAGCAGCACATCCGACGGGATAAGGCCACCAGCAACATCTGCACGGCCCAGGTGTTGCTGGCGGTGCTGGTGAGTTTTTACGCCGTCTACCACGGCCCTGCCGGTCTCGAGGCCATGGCCCGCCGGGTGCGCCGCCTGACCCAGGCCATGGCCATCGCCTTGGCGCAAGTGGGTTTGCCTCCCGCTCTGAAACCCGGCTTTGACACCATCGTGGTGGAGACCCCGGCGGCGGCAAACATCCTGGAGCGTTGCCGAACCGCAGGCTTCTCCTTGCGGGTGACGGAAGACGGCAAAGGCTTGGGTCTCAGCCTGGATGAGCGCTCCACAGTGGAGGAGCTGGAGCAGTTGCTGGCGCTCATGGCGCCGGGGCGCGTCCATCCACCCATGGCGGAGTTATTAGAGGCCAGCCGGGGTGAATTGCCCGTGCCGGAGCGGCACGAACCTTGGCTTCAGCAGGAGCCCTTCCACAAGTACCGCAGTGAAACCGCACTCCTGCGCTATATCCGGACACTGGCCGCCAAGGACTTTTCCCTGATCCACGGCATGATTCCGCTGGGCAGTTGCACCATGAAGCTCAATGCCGCTGCCGAGCTGTTGCCCCTGAGTTGGTCCAGCGTGGCGGAACTACATCCCTTTGCCCCAGTTGAGGATGCCCAGGGCTACAGGGTCATGATCCGCCAATTGCAAGCCAGTCTTGCAGAGTTGACGGGCTTTGACGGCGTCAGCTTACAGCCCAATGCAGGCTCCCAGGGAGAGCTGGCGGGGCTGTTGGTGATTCGTGCCTGGCAGGCCAGTCGTGGCCAGGCCCATCGCCGGGTTTGTCTGATTCCCACCAGCGCTCACGGCACCAATCCCGCCAGTGCGGTGATGGCAGGTCTGCACGTGGTGCCGGTGGCTTGTGATCCCCAAGGCAATACCGATCTGAAAGACCTGCAACAGAAAGCCGCCGCCCATAGCGACAAACTGGCTGCGTTGATGGTCACCTATCCCTCCACCCACGGGGTCTTCGAGGTGGCCATCCGGGAGATCTGCACAATCGTCCATGACCATGGAGGACAAGTTTACCTGGATGGGGCCAACCTGAACGCCCAACTGGAGTTGTGCCGCCCTGGCGACTACGGCGCGGATCTTTGCCACCTGAACCTGCACAAGAGCTTTTGTATCCCCCACGGGGGAGGCGGGCCAGGGGTGGGACCCATCGCCGTGGCTGCCCATCTGGTCCCGTTCCTGCCCGGCCACCCTCTCCTGGCCTGTGGTGGGGAGCAGGCCATTGGGCCAGTATCGGCCGCGCCCTTCGGCAGTGCCAGCATCCTGACCATCAGTTGGATGTACCTGCGCATGATGGGTGCGACGGGCCTACGCCAGGCCAGCGCCATGGCCATCCTCAATGCCAACTACATCGCCCACCGCCTGGAAGAGTTCTATCCCGTGCTATTCCGTGGTGAAAAGGGGCGGGTGGCCCATGAATGCATCCTGGATCTACGCCCCCTGCGGTCCGAAGCGGGGGTGGATGTGGAAGATGTGGCCAAGCGGCTGATGGACTACGGTTTCCATGCTCCCACTGTGAGTTGGCCTGTGGCTGGCACCATGATGGTGGAGCCCACGGAAAGCGAACACAAAGCCGAACTGGACCGCTTTTGCGATGCCATGGTTGCGGTGCGTCAGGAAGTGGCCGCCATTGCCTCCGGCGCCATGGATCGCCATAACAACCCCCTCAAGCGCGCCCCGCACACCATCACGGCCCTCACCGCCGATTCATGGGATCGTCCCTACAGCCGTCAGCAAGGTGGACTCCCCGGCAACCAGGACCCCGCAGAAAAACTCTGGCCTGCCGTTGCCCGTATCGATAATGCCCGCGGGGATCGGACACTCGTCTGCACCTGCCCCTCCGTTGAAAACTACGCCGAAAGAAGCACTGTTTAATCAGCGGCCATTCTTTCAGGGAGGGCCTCTCCCCCAATGGATGCTGGCGTAGTGTCACCTTGGGGCAGGGGTTCCAAGGCCACGTGATTCAGCAGCGTGGTGACAAATGCAAACAGGAGAAAGGGGAGGGAGAGCACCAGCACCAGTCCCACTGCCATCAGTGCAAACAGTGGACGGCTGGCTCCCATGAGGGCCATGGCGGCCGCCAAACTCATGAAGATGACCATGATCCAGAGCAGAACCTGGCCATAGATGTCGCCAAAGGTGAGGGTGCAGCGCACCTTATAGGGAGGAAGACGTTCCATGGACTGTGGCTACTTGTACTCTTATTTATGATGCCAGTGGTGGGGCCGGGACCCCACCGTTGTGGAACTGTTCACAAAGGTGTTAAGACTTGCCAGGATGTCAGTCTCCTGTTGTCGGAATACCGCACGACCCGTACCGCAAGCTACGTGCCATGGGCACAAGCCGACGCCTGAGTCGTGGAAGTTGTGGTGTTCACCGAATAATCATGACGTCGCCCTGGTCCCCTTCCCGTCTTGCTCTCAATCCCCTAAGCTGCTTGTTCCATGATCAGGCGCTGCCTGCCACCGGCCATGCCCGCTCGTCAGTTAACGGAGAGCCAGAAAGATCGGATGGTGGAGGAGTATCGGGCCGGTAGCAGCAGTGTCGCCATAGGGAAACGCTTTGGCTGTAGTGACCGGACAGTCATGCGCATTGTCCGGTCTCGCTTGAGCGCCGTCGAGATAGAAGCCTGCAAGGAACAGAACCGCAAGCGCCCAGCGCGGACACAACCCGCAGGGACAGCAAAGGAGACAACAGATGTGTCGAAGAACCACCCTTTCACTCCTCGGAAGTCGCCAGGTGACGCCACGGGTCAATTGACGGAGAGCCGGAAGGCTCGGATGGTGGAGGAGTATCGGGCCGGTAGCAGCAGTGTCGCCATAGGGAAACGCTTTGGCTGTAGTGACCGGACAGTCATGCGCATTGTCCGGGCTCGCTTGAGCGCCGTCGAGATAGAAGCCTGCAAGGAACAGAACCGCAAGCGCCCAGCACGGACACAACCCGCAGGGGCAGCAAAGGAAACAACGGCGATACGGGATGATCGGTCCCTCGCTATCGATGAGCCCATTGACAGCCTCAATGGCCCCAACAGCCTCCCCTGGGAGGATGCTGACGACTTTATCGAAAACGAGGGCAGAGACGATGATGTGGCCATGGAGGAGGACGACAGCACCCTGCCCACCGCCCGTCGCCAGAGCAACAACGGCAAGGACGACGCCCAACAGAGAGCAGCAGTAGCCCGGGCCACCAACCTTGATGTGAATCAGCTATCTTCCCCCCTCTATCTCCTGGTGGAACGCAGCGTGGAACTACAACCCCAGACCCTGGGCAGTCTCCACCACCTGGACGCCCTGGACACGGACGAAAAACAGCGACAAGGTCTGGTCTTGTTCAGCAACGTTCGCCAGGCACGGCGCCAGTGCCGTAGGAATCAGCGGATTGTGAAGGTGGCTGACCCCAAGCTGCTGGGCAAGACAGCGCCCCACCTGCTGGCGCGAGGGATCAGTCGTCTGGTGATTGAAGGTGTCCTCTATGCTCTGCCCGGCAACGTTGCCGCGACTCGGCCCTGAACCCTTACTCCCGCTCCTCCTCGGCCGAGCGGGGCCACACCATGGCGCTGGCACTGCTGCCAGCCACCACACCGGCAATCAATCCCACCCCAACGATCACGCCGCTGGGTAAAGGGACAGTCTTGTAACCAAAACCCAAGTCAAAGCTGAGGCGTTCCGACGAGCGTTCCAGATTTTGTGCACCCAGGCTAAGGCTGAGGAGCATCAGCATGCCCACACCCCAGCCAGTGCTCAGCAAGAAAAGGCGACGGATCATGGCAACCACTATGGCCCAGTTCCCTGCTCCTCGTCACGACGCGTTTGCAACAGCAGGGTGTAGAGCCGTTGTCGGCTGTGACCGCTACGCTGGGCCAAGCTGCGGGCCGCTTGGCCAGGGCTGAGGCCATCCTTCCGGATCAGGTGCTGCAATTGTGCCGCCAGGGCATCCGCATCCCAGGGCAACGTCACTGGTTCCGGGCAGCCACCCACCACAACGCAACATTCACCCCGGGGAGGCCGGCCACGAAAATGGTCCAGGGCCATGGCCGTGGTGGGGCCAATGAACTCTTCGTGGCGTTTGGTCAGTTCCCGCGCCACCTGGAGGGGGCGATCACCCCAAAGCTCCAACAGATCCTCCAGCAGGGCCAGCAGCCGATGGGGAGCCTCATAGAACACCACGGTGCGGGCCTCCCCTGCCATGTGTCGAAGCCGCTGACGGCGGGCGCTGCGCTTGGACGGCAGAAAGCCTTCGAATGCAAACCGCCCACAGGGCAAACCACTGCCCACCAGGGCCGTGACAAAGGCGGTGGGGCCAGGAATGCAAACCACCCCATGTCCCGCCTGGTGCGCTGCTGCCACCAACTCTTCGCCAGGGTCGCTGATGCCAGGCAGGCCGGCATCACTGATCAGCGCCAAGCTGTGATCTGCCGCCAACATCCCCAGCAGTTGCGGCTGGCGCTGTTGGCGGTTGTGACGGTGAAAGCTGACCAGCCGGCCATGGCCAGAGCGGTCTTGCAGCAATCGGCCACTATGGCGCGTGTCCTCACAGACAACGACATCCACCTGCTCCAACACCCTGCGGGCGCGGGGGCTGAGATCTTCCCGGTTCCCGATGGGTGTACCCACCACATACAACACCCCACCATGAGGTTCTTCCCTGGGCTGTTCCACAATGGCGCCTGCCTGTGTTGCCATCATGGCCAGTCCTGTTGTCCTACCCCATGGCGTGAACGAAGGCCACCTCATGGCTGTGCTACGGCGCAGTGGTTGGGAAGCCGCGGATCTCCTGCGGGCCTATGCCCGTGGCCAGCAGCCCCCCTATGGCTATCCTCCCCGGATGACGGTGGAGGAAGGCCGGGACGGGCCGGTGAGTGCTGCCGACCGGGCGGTTCATCACCACATGCTCCAGGCCTTGACCCGGAGTTGGCCCCATATCCCCTGGGGTCTATTGAGCGAAGAAACGACCCACCACGACGACCGGACCCATCCCCTGGATCGGGAATGGGTCTGGCTGTTGGACCCCCTGGACGGCACCAAGGATTTTCTGGAGGGAACCGGCCACTACGCCATCCACCTGGCCTTACTGCATAAGGGCCGCCCCCGGTTGGGGTTGGTGATGCTACCGGAGCGGGAGGAACTCTGGTTTGGTCTGAACGGCCACTGCTGGCGAGAAGACCGTCAAGGCAGGAGCCTGCCTGCCCAGTTGAGTGGGCGCCGCCGCTGTGAGGACTTGATCCTGGTGGCCAGCCGTAACCATCGGGATGAGCGTCTGGAGGTCCTGATTGCAAACCTGGGCCTGGCCAGTAGCCGTTCCGTGGGCAGTGTGGGTTGTAAGGTGGCTGCCATCCTGCGGGGTGAGGCGGATGTGTATGTCTCCCTCTCGGGCCACTCCGCCCCTAAACACTGGGACATGGCTGCACCGGAAGCGGTGCTCCAGGCCGCTGGGGGCTGCTTCCGCCATGGAGACGGTCGCCCCCTCTCCTACAGCAGTAGCGATCTACGGCAGACAGGCTGCTTGATTGCCAGCCACGGCCCCTGTCAAGAGCAACTGGAAGCCCGCACTCGGCTGGCCATGACCTCCATTGATCCGGATTTTGTGCTGTAGGACCTGTCTTGACGGAACTGTCGGGGGTTCTCCCATAAACCTCAACACAACCAACAGTATCCTGCGTCAATTGCCGGGAAATGGCCTGTGCTGCGCTAGCTCGTTCCCATGTTTCAGCGGAACTACTCCCGGAGACCTGATGAACGGGATAATCTCTGGCAGGACATCGTTGCCGTCGTGGAGGAGAAAATTTTAAGTGCGATAGATCATCTGATAGACCTGTCCATACCGGAAGCAGAGTTGGAAATGTCATAACCCAAAGCACGGAGACAAGGCGCCACCAAGGCTATTCTTGCCACCTCCTCATTGGGAGGCGTCTCCCAGTCTGGGGTCGTTATTTTCTGGCCAGGGCCTCAAGCCGCTCGATCCAATTCATTAGGGAATCCCCATCAAGGCCTCATCTTGCCACAAAGCCAGGCCTGGTAGACCACGGAAGCCCATCTGCCGGGGCTATGAACCGTAGTTAGCGCATCTCAACGGTATTGAGGCGTTCGCGGAAAGACCGCGGCCGCTTCTCCTGCCTTTGGCTTGAAGCACTCGATCGGGCTGGTGACGTGGTGCTGCGATCAGGTTCTAAAACAGTTGCAGGGAGTTGTTGTGCCGGGTGATCGCTCCGTAGTTCGCCACGAAGTTGATGAATCAAGCGTTGGTGGCTGGTGGTGGCAAATTTGCGCATGACGCTGGGATCCCATCCCATGGGCAAGCAATCCGTAGTGGGTTTCCTGACCAGTGTACACACCGACCGGACCCACGTGTTGCTAGGATTAGGGTCACTGAGCAAGCCAGCGGCAGCGCGCTGTGCTCAGGCCACCTTGATCCATGCCCTCCATGACCATCCGTGTTGGCCAGCAAGCCCCAGACTTTACGGCAACAGCCGTGTTTGACCAGGAGTTCCAGAAAGTTCAGTTGTCTGAATACCGCGGCAAGTATGTGGTCCTCTTCTTTTACCCACTGGACTTCACCTTTGTGTGTCCCACGGAGATCACGGCCTTCAGCGACCGTTACAAGGAGTTCAGCAGCAAGAATACTGAAGTTCTGGGGATTTCCGTGGACAGTAAGAATTCACACCTGGCTT
>MWLD01000041.1 GCA_002018045.1 Candidatus Synechococcus spongiarum LMB bulk15M | reverse complement strand
TGGCTTAATACCGACGAGGCACATGCTCGGGGCACACAGAGGGCCAAGGCTCACGGGGTGCGACCCATGCCTCCCAGTTAGACTGCGAGACCAGAGACCTTCGGGGCGGGGAACCGTGACGCTTCCCAGAGAGAGAGTGAAAAGCAGACGATATGCACAGTGGATGACCTGATTGCGGACGGCTCAGCCCTGTAAGGTCCACCAGCCCAGGGCAGGGCCGACAAAGCGGACCACAAGCCATACCACCACCAGCAGGCCTATGCCCGCCCAGGCGCCACGACTCGTCCAGGTCATGAAACTCCGGGCTTGTTGGCGGGTCAGGGGCAGCCAACTCACCACACGGGGAGAAGAGTCTCGTGGTTTTCCTGATGTCTGCCGTGGTGGCAAGCCCAGATCACGGCGACGTTTTGCTTCTCCCATGGATTGAAAGCTCTGCTCTCCCCATCTTACGCCCTAGTTCTCGTCGGGCAAAAGCCGAGAGATGCCAACCTAGGGTTGCAATTCATCCAGCACCAGTCGACCCCAGCTACGACAATGGATGCGCCCGTCCAGAATGGACAGCCGCGTACCGCACTGCCCCCGCAGGCAGGCAACCCCATGCTGCAGGGTGGCCACGGCATCGGGCAGGAGCAACTCCCGGAACCAATCCCGACCCTGCCGGCGCCAATGCCGAACCCTGGCTGCCGTGATGGGATCTTCCAGACTCGACAGGGGCAGAGAGCCAATTACCAGTTGTCTGGGCAAGGGAAGTTGGGGGTGGCGCTCCTGCCACCAGCCCCAACTGGTGCAGAGCACACCGTTTTCTGCAGGTGTAAGGGACTCATGGACCACACGGCTGCCGAACTCTCCAGCCAAGGCGCTGGTCAGCGCTTGCCGCAGGGGTACGTCGTCCAGCAGCACTGCCGTTAAACCGGAACGCGACAACACCAGGCGACAACACTGGTCCAGCAGGTGACGGGGAAAAACAGGGGTGTTGGGCAGGGGCTGACGACGGGGAGCATAGAGGGGAAGAGGGTTCTGCAGAGCTGGATCCCCCAGCTTCACCCGCACCATGGGGCGACTGTCGAGGCTGGACTCCAGCGTCTTCCCTGGGCCAGGGCTACCGCAGAGAATCATGCCCCTGGTGGAGAGAAGGGGTTGGAGCAACTGGAGAGGATCCAGGGGTTGCCGTCGCCAGGTCCAGCGCAGCAGGCGGTAATCCACTTCCGCCCAACTCACCCAGGGACTACGAGCATGAAGCCAGCGCTGCCAGGGGTCCGGCATGGAGCCGTGGTCGCCAAGCAGTTGCCGCAGGGGAGTCTCCGCCGCCTCACTGATGGGAACACGGCCCAGGGGATTGGCAGGATGAGCAAACACCTGCTGGCTGAGTTGGTCAAAGCAGGAGGCAATGGCCTGGGCCAAGGCGGGACGAGCCTGCTGGAGGCGGTCCCAGTCCCGAACCTCCAGCGTCACCCCCATTGCGATCTGAAGATCCTTCTCCAGTTGTCCGCTGTCCAGAACTACCAACTGACGACCGCGTAGCTGTCCTGCCTGATCAGCCCGTAGCAATTCAGCGGGCTTCAGCAGCCATAGGGGAATATCTTGTGGGCAGTTGTCTCCTTCCCGGAGGGGTGTTGCAATGCCGGCACGATGCAGACGGGGCAATTCCACAAGCTGGAGCCGCCGCTGCAGCCGCCGGCTCACCACCAGAGCAACAGGCTCACCCGCCAGACAGCAGGGCAGCAGGACACTCAGATGCCAACCGGGTTCACTGCCAGGGGCAATGGTGATCAGCGTAACGTCATGCCGCCGCAAGCTGCGGGCCACCAACCGGGAGAGGCTCAGATGATGGGTCCGAAGAGGACGACCCTCCTGGTGAAGCAACCGCTTGAGTTGCTCGTGAACACGGGCCTCCAACATGGGGAAATCGTAATGGCCCACTGGTGCCGGAGGACATTGGAATGAGCGGTTCGGAGTCTCCCCTGCAAACCCTGCGGTCCTGTTTGGCGCGACGGCCGGTGGGCCTGGTGGGATTGGGGCTGATCGGAGGCTCCATTGGCCTTGACCTCAAAGCCCAGGGTATCTCCACCGTGGCCCTGGTGCATCGCGCCAGGACGGCTGAGCGGGCCCGGCAGCGGGGGCTGGCCGACGTGATCTCTACGGATCCGGCAGTGCTCGGGGAGGCTGGCCTTGTGGTGCTCTGCCTGCCGCTGGACCGCCTTCTTGTACCCACCCCCCAACTGCTGTCAGCGCTGCCACGGCAGGCCCTCGTCAGCGATGTGGGCTCCGTCAAGGGTCCCGTTCTGGACGCATGGCAAGCAGCCTGTTCCGGACGCTTTATCGGGGGGCACCCTATGGCTGGAACCACGGCGGCCGGTGTGGATGCGGGTCAGGCCGGCCTCTTTCAGGGCCGTCCTTGGGCCGTGACGACGACAGAGACCACCTCTTCTGCTGATCTCGCTCTTCTGGAGGCCTTGGTCGGTGTTTTGGGCGCCCGTGTGATCCACTGCACCGCCCAGAACCACGACCGTGCTGTCGCCCTCGTTTCCCACTTGCCTGTATTGGTGAGTGCGGCATTGCTCGATACCGTGGCAGGAGAACGGGATCCACTCATCCGTCACCTGGCCGAGAGGCTGGCCAGCAGCGGCTTTGCCGACACCACCCGCGTGGGTGGCGGCAATCCACGGTTGGGCGCCTTGATGGTGTCTCACAACAGGCAAGCACTGCGGCAAGCGCTTCGTCACTACCGGGACAGCCTGGACGCCCTGGAGGACATGGTTCAGGAGGAGCGCTGGGATCAACTGTACATCGCACTACAACAGACGCAGACCCTGCGCCAGCAGGTTGTTGATCTCCCATAGGTCATGGAAGGAGGATGACCAGTCCATCTGGCCCTCGACGAGTCTCCCGCCTAGCCCAGGTACTCTTTGCGTAGATTGCGGAGTCTCTCCACGAAGGCGTGGCGTTTGTCCTTGGTGTAAAGGTTGCGATAGCTCCACTGGACGGCCACCACCAGGCCCAGGAGTTCCAGTAGCCCTGGTATAACGGGAATTAGGTGAATGGTTGCCAGAACACTGTTGACCAACACCAGCGCCAAGCTCAAGACCAGCAGAATGCCCGTAATTGCGCCGATGCGGCCTGCCTTTTCCCAGTCCACCTTGTCCAGGGAGGCATTGATCTTGCCAACGGCCTCGTCGTAGCGTTTGGAGAAGGTCAAGGCCGGATCGTCCTGAGTGCCCGGTGGGCGGATTGATGGTGTTCTAAACGGTTGCATCCTTGGCTTTCTGGTGGCGTCAATCATGAACCTGACGGGTAAGCCACCTCAAGGATAAGGAAACCGTGGAGAAGATGCCAGTGGTGCTCTGGATCAGTCGGCAGTCTTTAGCGGTCCTGGAGCGGAGCCTTGCGGTGGCATGGCCGGAGGAGGGTTGTGCACTCCTTCTCGGCGGGCGCCAAGGCCGGATTCTGCACTTGCAGCGCATCTGGCCCTGTCGGAATGTGTGGCGACCCAACTGGCCCGAGATGCATCAGCCTCGGAATCCCCAGGGTGAGACGGAGGACTTGAACCTGGACGATCCCCACAGCCGCTCCGACCGCTTTGTGGTGGATCCTCTCGAATTGATTGCTGCCCAGAAGTACTGCCGTAACCAGGGGACTCTCCTGTTGGGGGTGGCCCATTCCCATCCCCGGGGCGCCCCGCAGCCTTCAGCCATGGATCAGCGCCACGCCTGGCCCGAAAGTCTGGTGTGGATCTCTGCCATTGCCGGCCCCCGCAGCCAGTTGACCGAGAGAGATCGAGGCGCCTGGTGGGTGGGTGGATCAGGTCGTCTTCAACCCGTGGGCATTGATATTTTGCAAACCGTCTAAGCCGATTTCGGGAAACCCCACCTCGCAGAGCAGCCATACTGCAAAAGACGAGTCTTTTGTCTGCCGTTTCCACCATGTTGCCGCCAGATACAAGCACCGTGACCCTCAGCCAGGATGAGGTCGCCCGCTTTTCCCGCCACCTGATCCTGCCGGAAATCGGCATGGAGGGCCAGAAGCGCCTGCGGGCTGCCAGTGTGCTGTGTGTGGGGACGGGCGGATTGGGCTCCCCCCTGCTGCTTTACCTGGCGGCGGCGGGTGTTGGCCGCATTGGCGTTGTGGACTTTGACGTTGTGGACCACAGCAACCTGCAGCGCCAGGTCATCCACGGCACCAGTTGGGTGGGGCAGCCCAAAATTGCCTCTGCCAAGCACCGCATCCAGGAGATCAATCCCCACTGCCAAGTGGATCTCTACAACACTGCCCTCAGCGCCGAGAACGCTCTCCGTATCCTGGAGCCCTATGACCTGGTCTGTGACGGCACCGACAACTTCCCCACCCGCTATCTGGTCAACGATGCCTGCGTGCTTCTGAATAAGCCCAACGTCTATGGCTCCATCTTCCGCTTCGAGGGCCAGGCAACGGTGTTCAACGTTGAAGACGGACCCAACTACCGGGATCTCTATCCGGAACCGCCGCCGCCGGGCCTGGTGCCCTCCTGCGCGGAGGGGGGTGTGGTGGGTGTCCTGCCAGGACTCATCGGACTGATCCAGGCCACGGAAACCGTCAAGTTGATCACGGGCATTGGCCGCAGCTTGAGTGGACGGCTGCTGCTGTTCAATTCACTGGAGATGACGTTCCGGGAACTCAAGCTCCGCCCCAACCCGGAGCGGCCCAGGATCACCGGCTTGATTGATTATCAGCAGTTTTGTGGTGTGCCGGGATCAAGCCCCGGCCAGGAGGAGGCGGGTGCGGTTGACAGCATCACCGTGCAGGAGTTGAAAGCGCAGCTTGACCAGGGTGCCGAGGACATTGTTCTCCTGGACGTGCGCAGTGCCCAGGAGGCGGAAATCGCCCGTATTCCCGGAGCGGAGCTGGTGCCCCTCAACACCATTGAAAGCGGGGCTGCGGTGGAGAGTGTGCGCGCCATGGCCGCCGGACGCCGCCTCTACGTACATTGCAAGATGGGGGGACGCTCCGCAAAAGCCGTTCTGGCCCTGCGCCGCTTCGGAGTGGAGGGGGTGAACGTGGAAGGAGGCATCGATGCCTGGACGGCAGAGATCGACCCCAGCCTGAACCGCTATTGATTCGGGCCGGCCGGATACCCGACCGGAAAAGTCGGGTATCCGGGGATGAGATGTGCTCCGTTGCTAGAGTTTTCACCAGCCTTCCAGACCTCCTGTTGTGACAGTTACACTGACCCAACCCCGGCGACGTTCTGAAGCCACCTACACGGGATTACGTTGCCGTGAATGTGGTCATCCCTATGAGGCGACTGCACACCATGTCTGTTCCGAGGTGTGTTTCGGCCCGCTGGAGGTGGTCTATGACATGGAGCGCATCAAGGCGCGTGTCAGCCGCGCCGCCATCGAAGCGGGCCCCCTTTCCATCTGGCGCTACCGGGATTTCCTGCCCGTCGATCATGATCCCATTGATGTGGGCACCGGCTTAACGCCCCTGCTACGGGCCAACCGCCTTGCCCGGCGTCTCGGCCTCAAACGTCTCTACATCAAGAACGACGGGGTCAACATGCCCACCCTGTCCTTTAAGGATCGAGTGGTGTCCGTTGCCTTGACCCGTGCCCGTGAACTGGGCTTCACCACGGTTAGCTGTGCATCCACCGGCAACCTGGCCAATTCCACCGCAGCCATAGCGTCCCATGCCGGCATGCGTTGCTGTGTGTTTATTCCTGCGGATCTGGAAGCCGGGAAGGTGCTGGGCACCCTCGTCTACAACCCCACCCTGATGGCCGTGGAGGGCAACTACGACCAGGTGAACCGCCTCTGCTGCGAGGTGGCCAACTCTCACGGCTGGGGGTTTGTCAACATCAACCTGCGTCCCTACTATTCCGAGGGTTCCAAGACGTTGGCCTTCGAGGTGGCCGAGCAGTTGGGTTGGCGCCTGCCGGATCACGTGGTGGCTCCCTTGGCTTCAGGGTCTCTTTACACCAAAATCTGCAAAGGCTTCCGTGAATTTGTGGAAGCGGGTCTGGTGGAGGAAAAGCCGATCCGTTTTAGTGGCGCCCAGGCCGAGGGGTGTTCACCCATTGCCCAGGCTTTTGATGCGGGGCGGGATTTCATTGCCCCCGTGAAACCAGATACCATTGCCAAATCCATTGCCATCGGGAATCCCGCGGACGGTCTCTATGCGCTGGACGTGGCCCGACAAAGCGGCGGTAGCATCACTGCCGTAAGTGATGCCGAGATCGTTTCCGCTATCAAGCTGCTGGCGGAAACGGAAGGGATTTTTACCGAGACTGCGGGCGGTACTACCATTGCCGTGCTGAAAAAGCTGGCGGAATCCGGCAAGATCCATCCTGATGAAACCACCGTGGCCTACATCACCGGCAACGGCCTCAAAACAGCGGAGGCCGTGAACGATGTCGTTGGCGCACCGTTCAGGATCGACGCTCGGCTGGATAGCTTCAATCAAGCCTGGGCCAAGGCTTCCGGCCAGACCACAGCCGGAACGTCCCCGGCAACATAGGGGATGATCTGCCCAGCGCTTGGCCCCCGCACGATTTACCCCACTGAGAGGACCTCATGCCCATTCAAGTTTTGATCCCTACACCGCTGCAACAGTTCACCGCCAACAATGCCGTGGTTGAGCTGGATGCCGTGGATGTGAATGCCCTGATCCAGGCTCTTGATGAACGCTTCCCCGGTTTCAAGGCGCGCCTTTGTGACGACTCCGGCAAGCTGCGCCGTTTTCTCAACATCTACGTCAACAGCGAAGATATCCGTTTTCTGAACAATCAAGCCACACCATTGAAGGAGGGGGATGAAGTGTCCATTGTCCCTGCTGTAGCTGGTGGTGCATGAATAGCTCCCTCGCGCCTAGCCTCCATTCCCCAAGTTTGCTTTTCCCCCAGGATACGGGATGCCTTCCCGACCTGCACGGGCAGTTAAACCCAATACACGATCCTTCTGATCGGACATATCCGTACGCAGACAATATCGCCATTGAAGAGGATCGGCTGAAGCTGCCGTCCAGCACGAAACCGGCCACCAGTACAGGGGATCGGCACTCTCCTGTTTCTCTTTTATACCTGTAACAGCATGATTTGCCCTGTTGCGGAAGACAGCCGGTGAGACAACCCATCCAGGAAGACCACCTGGAACAACAGGCCGTTGCCTGGTTTCAGGACCTGGGTTATGCCCATGCCTTTGCTCCGAATCTTGGCCTGGGTGGCTCTGATGTGCCGGGATTGCTGGCGGCCAACCGTCAACTGCATCGTTGGATCACCCGGGGTGTAACCATCACCGTGATAGAGGAGAACCAGGCGCAGTCGTCGTCCCGACTTGGTGGTCTATGGCAACGGCCTGCCCCTGGCGGTGGTGGAACTCAAGAATCCCGTGAACGAGAAGGCGGATATTTGGGCGGAATTCCGTCAACTCCGGACTTACAAGACCGACATTCCGGATCTGTTGATCCCCAACGTGCTGCTGGTGATCAGTGATGGCCTTGAGGCGTGGGTTGGATCGTTGAGCGCAGCGGAGGAGCGCTTCCTCCACTGGCGCACCATCGACCCTCGGGACCACCCGGACCCGGATCCTCTGGGCCAGCACCGCGACCTGGAAACCATGGTGCAGGGGCTGTTCCAACCGCAGCGGTTCCTGGAGTTCATGCGCTCCTTCTGTCTATTTGAGGAGAACGGGGCCGCCATGGATTCGCCAAAGCCCTACCGGGATGCCTTGCCAGCCGCCACTTCCCTGGCCTTCACGGGAACACCCCTGTCCCGAGACGACCGGGACACCCGTGCAGTATTTGGGAACTATGTCTCTGTCTACGACATCCAGCAAGCCATGGAAGACGGAGCAACGGTGCCCATTGCTAGGCGGTGAGCGCCAGGGAGCCAGCCAGCACCGTGACGGGCAGCTCCAGGGTGGCATGGTTGTTCTGCTCCTGACCCACCGACAACGCTGGCCGACAAAACGAGGGCTGGTTGACTGGATGGTCATGGTCATAGCCATAGTCATAGTTGTATCCTCAGAACCGGAGTTCTACGTCAAGCTGGAGGGCGTGCTCCGCCGCTGCGTCACCGCTCTCTCGACGCTC
>MWLD01000080.1 GCA_002018045.1 Candidatus Synechococcus spongiarum LMB bulk15M | reverse complement strand
AAATCATACTCTTCTTCCAGGAAGTAGCAGGAACCTGAAGGGAGGAAACCTTCTGCCCAGGGGCAGGAGTTTTATTCCAGGTGGTGGCTAATGCCTCCAGCGCCGTGGCCACACGATCCATCACCTCGTGCCAGTTGCCCCGTTCCCGCTGCCGGAACAGCCGCATGGAGGGGTACCAGAAACTGGTGTCCCCTTCCATCCCCCAACGCCAATCCGGCACAGCCACCAGCAGCATCCAGGTGGGTCGGCCCATCCCTGCCGCCAAGTGGGCAACAGAGGTGTCGCAGGTGATGATGAGATCGCAGTTGGCAATCATGGCAGCGGTCTCCACGAAGTCCCACGTCTCGTTGATCTCCTCCTGACAGCCGACAAAGCGATGGCGGAATGAACAATCCGCCATCTGCTCGGCTCCATCGCCCTTCTGCAGAGACAGCAAACTGGCGTCCGTCTTCTCGATGATGGGAGTTAATGTAGTCAGGGGAAGACTCTTTCCCAGCTTGGTACCCGACGGGCTGCCATGCCAATTGATGCCGACGATGGGGCGCTTCTCTGCGGCGAGTTTCTGTTGCCAGTGCCCCACTCGCTGCTCCGGCACTTTGATATATGGTGTATCAATCAATGGATTGGCAGGGCTGACATTGAGATATTGCGGCAAGGAAAGCAGAGACAGCCATTTCCCTTTACTGAGCTGATTCCCTTCCTCGGGACTATAGATTATGGTGGTGATCCCTGAAGCCTTAATCAGGTCATGCAGTTTTGTGGGTGCGCAAAGGCAGGCTGCCGTATTGCCCGTTTGGTTTAGATAAAGAACATAGCGCATGAACTGCAAGGTGTCTCCCAGTCCTTGTTCACTCACAAGGATCAGCGGTTCTCCTGAAGCCAGATTGTGGCCATCCCATCGCTCGCCTTGGGGGTGGGCAACCAGAAGCTTGTTATCAGGATCCTGGAATCGCCGTTCGTATCCCTGCCAGCCACGCTCGTAGTCACCGAGGAGGAGTTGGACTAGCGAGAGATTGATATAGGCTACCGGATCGCTGGGATTGATGGCAATGGCTTTCTCATGGGAGGCGATAGCTGCCTCAAGATCGCCCTGCGCCTGAAGAGCAAGGCCGAGATTGGAATAGGCTTCCGGATAGTTGGGATTGGTGGCAACGGCTTTCTCATAGGAGGCGATAGCCCCCTGTAGATCGCCCTGTTCCATAAGGGCAACGCCGAGATTGGAATAGGCTTCCGGATAGTTGGGATTGATGGCAATGGCTTTCTCATAGGAGGCGATGGCCGCCTCAAGATCATCCTGCGCCTGAAGAGCAAGGCCGAGATTGGAATAAGCTTCCGGATAGTCGGGATTGATGGCAATGGCCTTCCTGAGCAAGGTAATCATCTCTTGCGTTCTGCCTTGCGTATAGCAGATGCGTGCTTCTTCAAGGAGTTTTCCGTAGGTGATTGCAGCCTCCTTCCTCAACTTGCCAGCTTTTGTGGGTGTTGGGGAACTTGCGCCCTTTTTCAGGTTACCAAACCCTTTGCTCCCTTTTGGTGACTTGGTCTTCTTTTTCATCAGGAATCATCTTTCAGTTTAATGACTTTGAATTGTGTTTCTGAAGGTGAGGCAACCGCATCCTGCTCTTGCAGGGGGCTTGACCTCTTACCAACAACAAAGCCGATCCAGGCTCACGTGGGCACCCGTTTCTGCAGGGCACTCACCTTGAGAAGCTCCGTGTTGATTCCGGAGGCCCGCTCCAGGGAGATTTTACCGGTGCGCACGATTTGTAGAATCCCGAACGGCTCCAACACCTGCTCAAGCGCCAGGAGCTTGCCAGGATCCCCCACAACTTCCAGGGTGAGGGCATCCTCTGCCACGTCCACCACCTTGGTGCGGAAGATTTTCACAAGTTCAAGGACTCTGGAGCGGTTGTCCCGGTTGGCGGCCACCTTGAGGAGCATCAGTTCACGTTCCACCGAAGGGGTGTGGCTGAGGTTCTGAACCGTGAGCACGTTGACCAGCTTGAGGAGTTGCTTGGTCATCTGTTCAATCACCTGGTCGTCACCTGCCACCACCATGGTGAGGCGTGAAACACCGGGTAATTCCGCATGGCCAACGGCAAGGCTCTCGATGTTGAACCCGCGCCGGGCAAAGAGCCCTGCAATGCGGCTCAACACGCCGGCTTCATCCTCCACCAATACGGAAAGGGTCTGCTTCATGAAGGGGTCCATGCAGTGATTGAGATTAGGGCGTTACGCAGGAAATGTCTCCCGCAGCCAGGCCAGAACAATTCCATTGAAACGCTTTGGCTCCTCGTCATGGGGGCAGTGGCCGCAGCCTTCCAGAACCTGCAGGGGTAGGTCCGGGCGCAGGTGGACCATGGCTTTGGCCATGGCCTGAGGCGCCAGCCGATCCTCCTGCCCCCGGAGGGCTAGCACGGGGCAAGTGACCCGCCTCAGCAGTGCAGGGGCCGTTGCCTGTGGAGGTCGGGCGCCCATGCCCATGGTCATGCCTGCCAGACTTCCGGCGGCGCCAGGGCGGCGGCAGGGGCGGGCAAACAGATGCAGGATGGGCGGATCCAGGCGGTGCCGCTGTCTGTAGGCTGCCCTCAGACCCGGAACCAGTAGCCATTTCCGGGAGAACAACCAGAGGATCAGGCGCCATGGCACCAGCCACCGCTGGAGGATCCTCGAAACCCGCTGCCAACGGCGGCAGAACGGATGACGACGGCGGGGTCGGGGTTTCAGCAGTGCTGGGTCCTGCAGTGGGGCCAGTACCAGGGCTTTCACCAACTCGGGGCGCAACACCGCAGCGGTCAGACCCACCAGTGCTCCCAGGGAATGACCCACAATCACCACAGGCTTCCGGATGCGCTGCTCGATGAGGTGCAGAACCTGTTGAGCCCATGTACGGTTATCCTGCACCCAAAAGGGTTGTGCAGAAGCGCCAAAACCCAGCAGATCCAGGCCATAGACCTGCCAGCCTGCTGCCGCAAAAGCGGGAGCGTTGGCGCGCCAATGGCCGGCAGCAGCGGCAAAACCATGGATCAGTACCAGGGGTGGATCGCTGTCGTTGCCTAGCTGGCGCACGTGCAACGGCTGACCACGCCAGTGCAGCACACTGACATGTCCCCAGTCGGTGGTCTCACCCGCGACAACCATGGTGGTCGCAAGGATGTGACGGTGGAGAGGGTAACGATGGCTCCAAGCGTCGATGCCGGATAGTCTGGATAGGCTACGTGATCATCAGCCATGGTCCCCCTCAAGGCCGACCGGGAGCCACGGACCAAGGCCGCAACGGGCGCCATGGATCCAGTGCGTTTTGGGGCAGAAACGTCCGAGAGCCCCTCTCGATTGGAGTTTCCCTTCCCGTAGCAGTTCTTCCGAAGACCGCAAGAGAGCAGGAAAATCAGCCGCACGCCAAGCCATAACGCCGATCTCCCTGACGGTATGCATGGGGGTACGCTCCCAACCGGGCCCAGTTGTTCTCCCACTTTTTCCAACGGTTTTGTCTCTTCCTGGCCGAGGCGCACACGTTGTCGAACTTCAACGGCAAGGCTACGACCTGCACGGTACAGAGGGTGGGTATTCCGTGATGATTGGGCAGACGAAGCGGGGCTTCTCTGCGGGCCGTATGTCCCCACCTCAACCTGTATGGGGGCGGAGAGGTCAACGGTCATGCAGCCAGATTCCTGGCCGCACCGGCACGGCGACAGGGGCGGTCAAACAAGTGCAGAATGGCCAGCCGTTCTTGGAAGAACAGCCAATGGGAGCCACTCTGTTGCAGTTGCTTCCCTGTGTGCCCCTCGCCAGGCAGAATGAGCAACCGATATCCATGACCACGCCATGGCTGGTGAAATTTTCGGCACGGCTGCTTTGTTCTGGCTCCTGATCCCTGTGGGATTGCTTGGTGGATTGGTTGTGCTCAGGTTCCAGGGAGACAACTTCGAGAACTAGGGCAGGGGAGATGTCACAGAGGCAGGTGATGTCGCTTTATCCTTGACGCTCCACAAGTCGGTTGTCTGCCCAGCGTTCATGAAGGTCCTGATTGTCGGTGCCACCGGAACCCTGGGACGTCAGGTGGTGCGCACGTGTCTCGATCAAGGACATCATGTGCGTTGCCTGGTGCGGATTCCCCGCAAGGCAGGATTTTTGCAGGGGTGGGGCGGGGAGCTGATCCAGGGGGATCTGCTACGGACCGACAGCCTGGATCGTGCCCTTGAAGGCTGTGAAGCGGTCATTGATGCCGCCACGACGCGTGTCGATTCCGAACAAAGCGTCTACACCGTGGACTGGGACGGCAAGCTGAATCTGTTCCGCCGCATGGAAGCTGCGGGGATTCAACGGCTGGTGTTTCATTCCATTCTCAAGGCAAGCGAGCACCGCTCCGTGCCCTTGATGGACATCAAATACTGCACCGAGGACCTGCTACGCCACTCCGATTTCCAGTACACCACCCTTCAGGTGTCCGGCTTCATGCAGGGACTCGTCAGCCAGTTTGCCATCCCCATTCTGGATCGCCAGAACGTTTGGGTCAGTGGCAGCAGTAGCAGCATTGCCTACATGAACAGCCAGGATGTGGCCCGCTTTTCCGTGGCTGCGCTGGGGCGCCCCGATACCATCGGGGCCAGCGTCCCCACAGTGGGCCCCAAAGCCTGGACCAGCACCGAGGTGATCCGGCTCTGTGAAGCGCTCACCCGGAAGGAGGCGCGTGTGCTCAAGGTTTCGCCGTTCATCATCAAGATCTTGCGTGCCGTGGTCTCCACGTTTGAAGCCGGGCTCAATGTGGATGACCGCCTGGCTTTTGCGGAGGTGAGTGGCAGCGGCACCTGCCTGGATGCCCCGATGGCGGAGAGCTACCGCGCGTTTGGTCTGGATCCGGCCGACACCACAACCCTGGAAACCTACCTGAAAGAGTATTACGAAACCATTATTCGGCGACTACGGCAAATGCAGGCGGATCTCGGCAAGGAAGATCGCAAACGTCTCCCCTTCTGAAGCTGTGGCGGGCAATGCCCGCAGTTACGTGTCCACAGTCAACTGTCGGAGGAGTGGTGAATGCGCTTGATGTCCTCCTGGCTGCCCATGACCACAAGCACGTCGTTGGGGCTGAGAATCATGGAGGCCGGAGGATTGACCCGCAGATCCCCCTGGCTACCGGCGGCCAGCACACTCACTCCGTAGTCCTTGCGCAGGTTGATGTCCCGTAATGATCGTTGGACAAATTCCTTGGGCACTTGAACTTCTTCAATGCTGTTGTTGCTGTCCAGTTGCAGGCGATCCAGCAGGCTGGGGCGCACAAGCTGCTCCCCCAACTGCCTCCCCTGTTCCTGGGACGGGAAGGTTACCTTATCGGCGCCAACCGCCTTCAGCATGCGTTCATGGAGGCCACTGCTTGCCCGGGAGCAGACTGTCTTCACCGCAGAGGATGTGCCGTGTTTGGCGATGTAGGTGGTGGTGAGGCTCACTTCCAGGGGTTGCCCCAACGCCACCACAAAGGTGTCCACATCCAGAGCGCCTGCCTCCTTGAGTTCTTCCTCCACCGTGGAGTCCACACTCAGGGTGACGGCGCTCTTGAAATCGTTGTTCCGCCGCAGCAGCATCTCCACAAGATGAGCGTCCTTATCGATGGCAATGACGCTCTTCCGGGACGCAATCAACTCCTTGCACACCGCCAGTCCGAAGCGTCCCAGGCCAACCACGGCAAAAGTGTTCTGTGGACCGGCCTTGTGCTTCCACCATGGCTTGGCGCTGTCGCGTCTTGGGGAGTCGCGCAGTATCCCGGAAGGGGGGCTTGGGAAAGGCATGGGCCGGGATCCTGTTAAACAGTGAGCTGTTCACGCGGATAGCGCACAAGCGTGGTTTTGGGAAACGGCTGGACAAGGGCGGAGAACAAAAGGAGGAGTCCCAGGCGCCCAACGAACATGCCCACCATCAACACCAACTGCCCCCGGAAATCGAGTTTTTCCAGAATACCCACGTCAAAACCCACGGTAGCAAAAGCGGAGATGCAGGTAAACAGGCTTTCCAGGAAGGTGAACTCCCGATTTGAACCAATAGCAATCAGCAGCACCATGGCGCTGATAAACAGCAGTGAACTCACCACCAGAGCGGTGGCCTGAACCACCAGTTTGGTGTCAACGGTGCGGGAGAGAAGGACCACGTCTTCACGGCGGCGCAGGGTGGAGGCCGTGGCTGCCAGGAGAATGGCCATGGTGGAGGTTTTCAGACCGCCTCCGGTGCCGCCAGGGCTGGCGCCAATGAACATCAGCAGCATGAGCAGAACCAGACTCTCTCCCGATATGTGCTCCAGGCCAAGTGGAATGGTTTGAAACCCGGCAGTGCGGGCCGAGACCGATTGGAACAGAGCGCCCCAGAAGCGCTCAGCGGCAGAGAGGTCCTGAAAGGAGACACGGGCACTGTTGAAGCTTTCATAGAACAGCAGACCGAACCATCCCACCAGGATCAGCAGCAGGGACGAGAGCAGGACCACCTTGGCTTGAAGGTCCAGCCGTCGCCACCGCAACGGGAACCAATTCTTGCCATCCCGGAGTTCGGCATGCACCCGATAACCCAGCCCACCGCTGACGATCAGGCCCATCACCACCAGTTGGGCGGGGAGATTGGCGGCAATGCCCTTCAGGCTGTCGCTCCAGAGGGAGAAGCCGGCGTTGTTGTAGGCGCTGGCTGCGTGGAACAGACAAAACCAGAGCCGTCGCGGCAGGGAGGTCTCGCTGGCGGCAAAACCCAGCAGGAACAGCAGCAGGGCACCGGCAATCGTCAAGCCCAGCGCCACCCGGGCAATGTGCCAGAAGGTGCGGCCCACGCCGCCCACACCAAACTGATCCAGGATTCGCTCACCACTGTCCACCCGACGTCTGAGACGGGCGCCCTGATGGACAAAACCCTGCAGGTAGATGGAGATGGCCATCAAGCCCAAACCACCGATGAGAATCAGCACCATCAGGATCAGTTGGCCAAAGCCTGTCAGGTCGTGACCGGGATCAATGATGGACAGTCCCGTGACGGTGACGGCGGACGTGGCTGTGAAGAGGGCCTGCCAGTAGGACACGGGATAGCCATGGGACCAGGGAAGCCAGAGAAGGACACTGCCGACCACAATTACCAGCGCACCACAGAAGGCTGTGAACTGGGGAACCGTCAAGCGCGACAGTGCGTCCTTTTGCTGAACGGCCCAGAGAGAAAGCCGGCTGACAAAAGGACGAACAACCAGGTTTGATCCCCTCGGACCATCACGACGGCGGTCCATGGGCTGGCGAAAGGGACAACCTGGTGCGCACGGGCTGGTGTCTACTTGTTGGGCTGAGGTGTCATGCGCAGGTAGGGCTTGATCTCGGTGACACCCTTGCTGAACTTCACCTTGGCGTCCTCCGTGGAAATGGAGGGCACCACCACGCAGTCTTCACCGTCCTTCCAGTTCACCGGCGTGGCTACGGAATGGTGATCCGTGAGCTGGAGGGAGTCAATGACCCGGAGAATCTCGTCGAAGTTGCGACCCGTAGAGGCGGGATACGTGATCTGCAGACGCAGCTTCTTGTGGGGATCAATGATAAAGACGGAGCGCACTGTCAAGCTGTTGGAGGCGTTGGGGTGAATCATCCCGTAGAGATCGCTCACCTTCTTGTCCTCATCGGCGAGGATCGGGTAATCCACAGCGGCGCATTGGGTCTCGTTGATGTCGCTGATCCACCCCGTGTGGCTCGTTGCCGAGTCCACACTCAAGGCAATGGTCTTGACGTTGCGCTTGTCCCACTCGGCGCGTAGTTTGGCCACTTCGCCCAGTTCCGTGGTGCAAACAGGGGTGTAGTCCGCAGGATGGGAGAACAGAACTACCCAGCTGTCGCCAGCAAAGTCGTAGAGATTGATGGGGCCCAGTTGGGAACTCTGGGTAAAATCGGGAACGGTGTCACCAAGCTGGAGAGCCATGGCAGAAACACAAATAACTCGGTAGTCCTTCTTACACTCTGCACCCATCCCGTGGCAAGCCGTGGGCCAGGTTCTCCGGAATTTCTTTCTATCTCCCCTGGATACGGGCTTGTCACGGGATGGTATATGCCCTCTCTTCGCTTCCCTGGTATTGGCGAAGAGAGAGATGGCCTTGGATGGCCGTCCCGGGAACGGGACCTCTGGTCGTTCCCCCACAGCACCGTGAGAAGCTCCACGCCGATAGGAGTTGGCTCAGTGGCCCTGGGGAATCACACCCGGGCATTCGTGGACAACCTTCATATTTCCCGTCAGCATGCCTCATCGTGACGACCAACCCTACAGGTGAGGAAGATGAAGAGTGTCCGAGGCGCCCTGAGGGAGTCCATATCTGCGCAGGAAGCAGAGTCGTCGTCAACGCTCGCCTATTGGCAATTCTGCCGCTTGGCTCATGGCGCCTTCAGTGGAGTGTTACTGCCGTTACCATGGGGCCTATGGGGCATCGGCGTTGCGCAGCTTGGCGGGAATCGGGGTGGTGTC
>MWLD01000019.1 GCA_002018045.1 Candidatus Synechococcus spongiarum LMB bulk15M | reverse complement strand
CGTCCAGGCTGATGGTGATGCGGTCCAGGCCCGCTTGCTGCAAGCGCCGCGCCAGGGGGCGATCCAGCAACACCCCGTTGCTGGTGACGGCCACGTCTTCCATCAGGTCCAGGGCTTTCACCGCTTGAATCAAGGGCGCCAGCTCCGGCGCCAACAGAGGTTCTCCACCCGTGAGCCGCAGGCGGCGGCAACCCGACCGAGCCGCCACACCGATGAGCTTGAGGCGTTGTTGCCGGGTGAGCAACGTCCGTGGGTCCTGGTTTTCGGGGCGGCAGTAGCGGCAGGCCAGGTTGCAGCGGGCCGTGAGGGAGAGTCGCAAAACCCCCAGGGGTCGCCTCAGTTGATCAAGGGTGGTTGTCATCATGGGTGGCGGCAAGGTCCTGGGGATTGTTCAGGTTCACCAGCGCTGTGGAGGGAACCCGTAGCCACTCCACCTGCAAACCGGGAAGCCATTGGCGAAAGCTGCGCACTCCAGCCGCCACAGCCTGGTGAAGGTTGGCCGCCAACCCGGAGCCGTAGCTGGCCAGAAGGGGCTGCTGCCGGATGCCGTCCGTTGCGAGGCGCACACGACGGGGCGGCAGTGGGGTAGCCAGGGTGTTGAGCAGAGGTGGGGTGAGGTTGGGCAGGTCACAGGCCAACAGCAGTATGGGGCGACCCGGGTAGGTGGTCATCAGCTTGCCCAGTGCCAGCAGGGGACCTTCCAAAGGGGGTTGTTCCTCCAGGACGGTCACCTGTCGCAACGCCGGGGTAGTGGCCAGGTGCTGGCGGTGACCGTGGCCAGGGCTGCTCAGGCAGACGGTCTCCAACCCGGTTGTCAAGGCCAGGGCACAGGCGTGCTGCAACAGACTGCCTCCATGGCGGTGGGGCAGCAGGGCCTTGTCTCGTCCCATGCGCCGGCTCCGACCGCCGCAGAGAATCGCCGCCAGGGGACGCTCATGGCCAAACAAGGACGTCATCCAGGACGGGCGCCGCACCACATGGTACGTACACACGATCAAGAAAATCATTCATGTCTCCTTTTCCTTCATCCTGTTCATTTCCTATTTTTATGCAATTATCTGTATCTGTTACTACAATTTACAACACAAGGTATCAATCTTGTCCCGGATTGATTCCGGTTGGTCGTGACGGGAACCAGCACCATGTCAAGATCTTGTAACAACAGCCACATTCCTGGTTGGAATGAGTTGTTTTGATGATGCCAATCGGTTAGCCCTGTGCACCGAGCTAGTCCCCTGGTCGCTTTTTTCCTGAAGCCAGGGTTTAATTAATTTCTAATTTCTATGCTTGGTGAACTCTGGTCTCTCCAAGGGAGGTACAGAACGTTGCACCTCACCTGGTTTGCATTCTTTCTCACCTTTGTGGTGTGGTTTAATTTGGCCCCACTGGCCACCACCGTGAGAGAAGATATGGGCTTGGAACTGGGACAGATCCGCACCATTGCCATTTGCAATGTTGCGCTCACTGTGCCGGCACGGGTGATTATTGGCATGTTGCTGGATAAGTTCGGCCCGCGCCTCACCTATTCCGCCATTCTGGTTTTTGCGGCAATTCCCTGCCTGATGTTTGCCACGGCACAAAACTTTGGCCAGTTGGTGGTGGCCAGACTGCTGCTCTCCATTGTGGGGGCCGGCTTTGTAATCGGGATTCGTATGGTGGCGGAGTGGTTCCCCCCCAAAGAAATCGGCTTGGCCGAAGGCATCTATGGGGGCTGGGGAAACTTCGGTTCCGCGTTCTCGGCCCTCACCCTGGTCATTGTTGCCGGCTGGCTCAGCTTTGCCGGTGGCGCCCGGATTGGCGATGTGGTGCTCAACTGGCGCGGCGCCATTGCACTCACTGGCATCATCGCTGCGGTCTACGGAGTGTTCTACTTCTTGAGCGTGCGGGACACGCCACCTGGGAAAACCTATCAGCGACCCCACAAAACCGCTGGTCTGGAGGTGACATCCATGCGGGATTTCTGGGGCCTCATGGGCATGAACGTTCCCTTTGCAGGTATTCTGGCAGTCCTGGCCTGGCGCCTCAAAACCGTGGGTTTCCTCACCGAGGCCACCTATCCCGTGACCCTGCTGGCCATTCTGGCATGGTATGGAATGCAATCCTGGGGAGTTCTTCGCACCAATTGGCAGTTGGTCACCGGCAAAAAGGTGTATCCAAAAGAGGACCGCTATGAATTCAAGCAGGTGGCCATCCTGGAACTCACCTACATTGTCAACTTCGGTTCCGAGCTGGCAGTTGTATCCATGTTGCCCAGCTTCTTCGAGACCACCTTTGCGCTGCCCAAGGCCCTGGCCGGCATCCTGGCCTCCTCCTATGCCTTCATGAATCTGGCAGCGCGCCCAGGGGGCGGTCTCCTCTCCGATCGCATGGGATCAAGGAAAAACACCATGGCCTTCCTCACCGTTGGCCTGGGGGTGGGTTATCTGCTGATGAGCCTCATTCAACCCGGCACCTTCACCGGCACCACCGGCATTCTCCTGGCCATGGCGCTCACCATGTTCTGCTCCTTCTTCGTGCAGGCCGGGGAGGGATCCACCTTCGCCCTGGTTCCCCTGGTGAAGCGCCGCGTCACCGGCCAGGTGGCTGGATTGGTAGGCGCCTATGGAAACGTGGGCGCCGTCGCCTATCTCACCGTCTTTGCCAGCCTGCCTGGGTGGATGGGGGGTGGAGCAGACCCTTCTCCCGCCGTGATTGCCGCCTCCAACAGCAGCTTTTTCCAGGTGTTGGGGATTGCCGGGCTGATCGTCGGCTTCTTCTGCATGTTCTTCCTGCGGGAACCCAAGGGCTCCTTCGCCGAGCTCCATGAGGGAGAGTTGGCTCCCGCCTCATGAAGAACCTGCCCCGGGCCGGCGTCATGGAATCTCCTCTGCGCTCCCAATGTCCCTACTGCGGCGTGGGCTGTGGCCTGGAGCTACTGCCCCCGGCCGCCAAGGGGCGCGCCACCATGCGAGGCCAGGACGGTACGCCGGTGTGGGGAGCACGGGGCGATCGTCACCATCCCTCCAGCTTGGGCCAGGTGTGCATCAAAGGAGCCACGGTGGGGCAAACCCTGAGCAACGGTCGCCTCACCCGCCCCCTCTATCGTCCCCGCCTGGATCAGCCTTTGCAACCCATCAGTTGGGACACGGCCTTCACCATTCTCCTGGAGCGCATTCACAGCACCATGGCCGAGAAGGGCCCCCAAGCCCTGGCCATGTACGGTTCCGGGCAGTTTCACTGCGAGGATTACTACGTGGCCCAGAAGCTGCTGAAGGGGGCTCTGGGTACCAACAACTTTGACGCCAACAGCCGTCTCTGCATGAGTTCGGCGGTGGCCGGCTATACCCGCAGCCTGGGATCCGACGGTCCGCCCTGCTGCTACGAGGATCTGGACCAATGCGATCTGGCGCTTCTCATTGGCGCCAACATGGCGGACTGTCACCCGGTCCTGTTCCAGCGATTGGCCAAGCGTCACCGAAAACGGCGCCGCAAGCGGGATCTCCAGATCGTCGTGGTGGATCCCCGTCAAACGGCCACCAGCAGCGTGGCGGATCTGCACTTGGCCATTCGACCGGGCACGGACCTGGTGCTGCTGCACGGCATCGGCCACCTGTTACTGCGCCAAACCGCCCTGGACTTCGACTTCATCGAGGGTTGCACAGACGGGTTCTTTGCCTATGCCAAACTGCTGCAGGACTGGACGCCAACACGGGTTGCGTCCGTCTGCGGCATCAGCAGCAGTGACCTACGCCTGGTGGCGCGCCTCTGGGCCCGCAGTCGGGCAGCCTTGAGCCTTTGGTCCATGGGGGTCAACCAATCGGTGGAAGGGACCGCCACCGTATCCGGAATCGTGAATCTCCATCTGCTGACGGGGCAGATTGGTCGCCCGGGCGCCGGACCTTTCTCGCTGACGGGTCAGCCCAACGCCATGGGTGGTCGTGAGGTGGGTGGTCTTGCCCACCTGCTGCCCGGTTATCGCCACGTGAGAAACCCGAAGCACCGGGCCGAGGTGGAAGCCCAATGGAAACTGGGACCAATCGCGGCAGAACCCGGCCTCAGCGCCTGGGAACAGATTGAAGCCATGGACGCTGGCGCATTGGACCTCTGGTGGGTGGCTGCCACCAACCCTCTGGTCAGTATGCCAAAGCTGGAGAAGGTGAAGGCGGCCATGGCCCGCTGTCCCCTGGTGGTGGTGAGCGAGGCCTACGTCAACACCGAAACCAGCCGCTGGGCCCATCTGGTGCTGCCCGCGGCCCAATGGAGCGAGAAAGACGGGGTGATGGTCAATTCCGAGCGGCGGGTCACCTTGTGTCCGGCGTTTCGTGGAGCGCCGGGGGAGGCGCGAGCGGATTGGCAGGTGTTCGCGGAGTTGGGACGACGATTGGGTTTTGTCGAGCAATTTTCCTACGGTTCCGCAGCAGAGGTGTATGGAGAGTTTGTGGCGCTCTCGGTAGGCCGTGTCTGCGATACCTCCGGCCTGAGCCATGAACTGTTGCGCCGGGAAGGGCCGCAGCAATGGCCGTTTCCGGCTGGCGCCACCCCCGGTCGTGGCAGCCGCCGGCTGTACGAGAACGGCAACTTTCCCACCCCCACGGGTCGTGCGCACTTCATGGTGGATCAGCCGCGGGGTCTGGCTGAACCCCCCGATGGAACCTTTCCTCTGGTGCTCACCAGCGGTCGCTACCTGGGGCACTGGCACACCATGACCCGCACCGGTCAACTGGAGCGTCTCCGACGCATGCATCCCGAACCACTGTTGGAAGTCAATCCCGTAGATGCCGCAGCAGCCGGGCTGGCGGATGGGGCCGTTGCCCGCATCCGCTCCCGTCGTGGTCAAGTCACGGCGCGGGTATCCGTTCGGGATCAAATCCGACCGGGCACAGTGTTTCTACCCATGCATTGGGGAACCAGCCAGGAAGGCGCCTGTGAGGTCAACGGCCTGATGCATGCCCTGGGCTGTCCCATCTCCCAACAGCCGGAACTCAAGGCCGCAGCCGTTCAACTGGCTCCTGTGGGCCGAGTGTAGTTTGTATCATACGAGCTGATCACGACCGACGCCATGGCTTCTCGGATCATCGAGGTTTTTCAAGACTTGGAAGACCCCCGTAAGAGCAATGCGACCAAGCACGACTTTGCCGAAATGCTCACCTTGGCTGTCATCGCAGCGATTTGTGGGTATACAACCTGTGTGGATATAGAGAACTTTAGCAAGGTCCATAAAGATTTTCTTCACACCTTTCTCAAGTTGAAGCATGACGTTCCCAGTCATGATGCCTTCTCCAGGTTGTTTAGAATCCTGGATCCCGAGGCTTTTGAAGGATCGCTTCTGAAGTTGGCAGATATGTTCAATCGCCATCTATCTGGTGTTGTGAATACAATTGATACAAATTCTCTTACTCGAAAATTCAATCAACCTCCTCGTAAAAGTGTCATCTACTTATTAAATGTGTTCGGCTTGTGTACGCAGGCGACTTTCAGCGGATCTGATGGCGACGAGGAGCAACAAACCGCTGCAACGGCCGTGACAATCTCCCCCTATCTACAACGGTTCTGCACCACAGGCAGTGATGAAGCCTGAAAACAAATCCCCTTTTGGATTCCTGCTCCCCGCTTTCGCAGGGACAAGTTGCGCGGGAACGACCCGACGGAAGCAGGTCTCCTGTCCTGGTCGGGCACCGGCATGAGACGGTCCTGTGTCTCCGGAATCACTGGCTTGCGAATCTTTCGGCGGATGTGGACGACGGGCTGCAATCCGGACAGGCTTCCGCTCAAAAGCGGTCCAACTTCACCAGGTCGGCAAAGCTGGGGGAGACTCTGCGCAGTTCCTCGAAGTGACCAGAGGCTTGGACGCAACCGTTGGAGAGTTCATGGATCCGGTCGCAACGGGCCACTGTGGCCAGACGGTGAGCAATGATCACGGTGGTGCATTGCCGACCCATCCCGTCCAGGGCCCGAATGACGTCACTCTCGGTGCGGTTGTCCAATGCACTGGTGGCTTCGTCCAGCAGCAGAAACCGGGCTCGACGGTAGAAGGCTCGCGCCAAGGCAATTCGCTGCCGCTGGCCACCGGAGAGCCGGATACCGTTCTGGCCGACGGGGGTTTGCAGACCGGAGGGAAGGGTGGCAACGAGTTCCGTCAACTGGGCTGCTGCAATGGCCTCCTGAACCCGGTCGTGGTCAATGGCGTCCTCCTCCACCCCGAACGCCACGTTCTGCTCCATCGTGCCATCCAGCAGTTGAATCAACTGGGGCACATGGGCACAACTGACCTGCCAGGCAGGCCGCTGCTGCGCACTCAGCGGCTGGCCATCCAGCTCCAGGATGCCCCGTTGGGGCTGTAAGAGGGCCAGCAGAACATGGCCCGTGGTGGTTTTTCCACTGCCGGTGGAGCCCACCAGCGCCACCCTTGATCCCACGGGGACGGTGAGATTCAACTGCCGCAACACCCAGTCCGAACGTTCCCGGTGGTCTCTTGCCGCGGCGTCCTTATGCCGGTGGCGTCCATAGCCGTACCACACGTCATGGAGTCCGATAGTGTGGCGTGGAAGCACCGCGTCAGGAGACGGCACACCGGGGGAGGTAATGGTGAGGCGCCGACGGGGCAGGTGCAGGAGTTCCACCACCTTGTTCACCATGGGCAAGCTACCCCGCAGTTGGATCACGGACGAGAAAACGTCCTGAAGGGGGGGCATCAGTCGCAGACCCGCCAGGGCCAAGGCAGCCAGGAAGGGAATCACCTGCCGCACCTGCTCCAGGTCACCCTGCAGTAGCGGGGGAAGGGCGCCCAGTCCAAAAATGAGGGTAATGCCCAGAGGTTCCACCAGCAGGCGGGGGAGTTGGGGGAGGATCTCCAGTTGCCAGGCATAGCGCCGCGCCTCGTCGACGGATTGCACAAATCGCTTCTGGAAATAGGGCTCCTGCTGAGCCAACTGAATGTCCCGCACGGAACCGAGGGACTCCATCACCAGGCACGTGGAGCGCTGTGACAGTTGGACCGTCTTCCGACTGGCGCGGCGCAGGTAAGGGGTGAAGACCAGAGAAACGGTCAGGTAAGCCGCCACCAGCAGGATCACCAGCCCTGCCGCCAGACCACGCCCCACCAGCAACACACCGGTGGAGACAAACACCAGCGTCAAAGAGGCCCCCACCAGGCGCAGCAGCGGGTAGACCACCTGCACAGCGGTGGCTTTTACGTTCCCGATGATCAACTCGGTGAGATCACCTGTTCTGGTATTGACGTGGTAGGTCAGTTCCTGACCCATCACGTTGGCGTAGATCCGTGCAGCGAGGTCGTGCCAGATGTGGGCCGTGAGCTTCTGCTGACTCACCTGTAACCCCAGCTTGCTCAGGGACGCCAGCCAGACCAGCAGGGTGAACAGACCTACCAGCCAGAGGGTCTGGTCATGGAGGGATCCCCCGAACACCCTGATGCCGGGAAGCTGATTGGGAAGGGGAACATCCACCAGCGCAGACATGAGCCGGGCCAGCAGAACCACCATCACCAGATCAAGAAGACCCGTCACCCCGGACAGCACCAGCAGCACCGCCAGGGCACGGCGGCGACGGCGTGGCAGGGTCTTCAACAACCGGAGCAACTGCTCGATTGTGGTGCCCCTGCGCCGCGACAGCGTCCACAGAAAGCCGGGGTGGGAAGAGGAAGCAGGCAAGGGATCCGTCGACCTGGCCAAGGGCTGGTGTTAGTAGGGAAATACAAGAACGGCAACGGCATCCACTTCCACGCGGGCTCCCTTGGGGAGTGCCGCCACCTGGACACAGGCCCGTGCCGGCAGGACACCTGAATCAAACATGTCCCCATAGAGCCTGTTCACCAAGGCGAAGTGTCCCAAATCGGTGAGACCAGCACAACCGGGCCGGGTGGTGAGGCCCTGGAGCAGGAACAGGCCGCGGCGGTGGCCAGACGACGCAACTTTGCCATTATTTCCCACCCCGACGCAGGCAAGACCACACTGACGGAAAAACTCCTGCTCTACGGTGGAGCCATTCAGCAGGCAGGCGCTGTTCGAGCACGGGGAGAGCAGCGGCGGGTGACGTCCGACTGGATGGAGTTGGAAAAACAGCGTGGTATTTCCATCACCTCCACCGTGCTGCAGTTCGACTATGGCGCCCATACCATCAATTTGCTGGATACCCCCGGCCACCAGGATTTTTCCGAAGACACCTACCGCACCCTGGCGGCGGCGGATAACGCTGTGATGCTGGAGGATGCGGCCAAAGGTCTGGAACCGCAAACCCGCAAGCTCTTCGAGGTGTGCCGCCTGCGGCGAATTCCTCTGTTCACCTTTGTCAACAAGATGGATCGGCCAGGGCGAGAACCTCTTGCGCTTGTGGACGAGATCGAGCAGGAACTGGGACTACTGTGCTGGCCGGTGAACTGGCCCATCGGCAGCGGTGATCGATTCCGTGGCGTTATTGATCGCCGGCGCCGCCAGGTCATTCTGTTCCAGCGGGGTGAGCGGGGTCGTCAGGCGCAGGAGTTGAAGATGACGATCGAGGATCCCCGTCTTGGTGAGCTGGTGGAGGAAGACCTTCTCCAGCAGGCCCTGGAGGAATTGGAGTTGCTGGACGGCGCCGGAGCGGACCTGACGCTGGAGGCCATCCATCAGGGGGATCTGACGCCCGTGTTTTTCGGCTCGGCCATGACCGATTTCGGGGTGCATCCCTTTCTGAAGGCCTTCCTGGACCTGGCTCTTCCCCCCATGGCCCGCACCAGCAGCGCTGGACGGATCGACCCGCTGAGGTCCCG
>MWLD01000016.1 GCA_002018045.1 Candidatus Synechococcus spongiarum LMB bulk15M | reverse complement strand
ACAACCTCACCCGCGCAGGCGAAGCGCCCATCACCCAGACCGGCTCGCGGCAACTAGCCTGGACCACCAGCGATCTCAGGCAACCTCGACGGCACAGGAAGATACAGGAAACCGGGCCCGTTTTTTGGTCTCAAGTGTCCATGCAACCCATGGGCAAGACGGAGCTGAAGCTGGTGCAATTCGGAACCGGCTCCGGTCCCTCACAACAGGTAGAGGGCATGGAACTCGGCAGCAGGCTGGGCTACGGCATTTGCCTCGTTCGATAGCGGGTGCCCTTCCGGAAAAAAGAGTCGGGTCACACCCGTGAGCGCCGGGTGTCGGGCAATAGGCCCTACGACATGAAGGTGTTTCGAGATACCCGCCAGGGAATCTCCGGCCCCCTCCTGGGGAAACTGCAACGCACCGGTAGGGACGGGGTTGTTTGGAGTCGTCGGCAGAGGGGTGGGAGATTGCCTGCGGGATGACCGTATCCCGGACGTTGACGGGTCCGGGCAGGTGGAAGCCACCGAGTTCCCCGGTGGCGCTGCGGTCACGACAAGTTGTACCCTGCTGGGTCTCTGCCTACTGTGGGCATGGCGCTTCTCACCATCCTCGGTGTGGGGCCGGGTGACCCCGACCTGATCACCGTGGCAGGCCTCAAGGCACTGCGCCATGCCCGCACCGTTGCCTATCCCGTTGCTCGGCCAGGGGAAGAGGGCATGGCGGCACGGATTGCCGCCCCATGGCTTCATCCTGAACAACGGCGCCTCCCGCTCCACTTCCCCATGACCGCCACCCCAGAGCCTTGTCAGCAGGCTTGGCGGTGTGCTGCCCGGCAGTTGGTGCAGGCGGTTGCGGACAATCCGCCGGTGGTGCTGCTGTGTGAAGGGGATGTCTCTCTCTATGCCTCCGCCAGCTATGTGGTTCTCCAACTGCAAAGGATGGCGATCTCCCAACTGAGAATTTGCTTGATTCCAGGTGTGACGGCCATGGCGGCGGCGGCGGCGGCAACCCATTGGCCCCTGGTGTTCCAGACGCAGCAGTTGCTCGTCGCGCCAGCGCCGGAAACCTCCACAGCCCTGGATGCCCTTCTGGTGAAGGCAGAGGTGTTGGCATTCCACAAAGTGGGTCAGCGCTGGGTTGGGTTGCGGCAGGCCCTGGAGCAGCGTGACCTCCTCCACCAGGCAGTGGTGGCGGAGCGGGTGGGCTGGCCGGATCAGCGCCTCATCCCTGCGGCGGATCTTCCCCCTGGAGAGTGCTCCTACTTCTCCCTGGTGCTGGTGCGTCAGGCTTGGCCGCCGGTGCTTCCACGGGATCTGCGGGATGTTGGCGGCGCCGTCTGAGGACGGTATCGGTTTTCATGGTGGCTTCCCCTGTGGCCGCCTGTGCCGTCCTCAATATCCTTCCGGTGTTGGTCCCCATGGCTCCAGCGCTACCATCCGGCCCTGGTCTGGTCTTGTCTGTTGCGGGGGCTGGCCCTGATGGCCTTCACCGGGATCGGCTTCTACCTGGGCATTACCTATGGGGACCGTCTCAGTGGCGTTGCTCTGGGGTATGGCTTTGCCGTGACCGCTGCCATGGGCGTTGTGAGCCGCTGGGGGGCGGGGCGTTCTCTGGATAGCGGCCTCCACTGGCGCCACCTCCTGGCTGCCAGTGGTCTGCTCACGGCAGCCAGCATGATGCAATTGCGGAACGTCAGCGATTGGTCTGCCCTGTTGCCGGGCATGGCTTTGCAGGGATTGGGTCTGGGTCTGTTCTGGCCAGCGGCGGAAATTGCCGTGGCCCAAACCCATGGTTCCGTCCCCCTGGGCAAGGCATTTACCTTGGCGCGCTTCTGTGAAGCTGTCGGCTCTGCCTTCGGTGTGTTGGGCACCGCAGCATTCACTGCGGTGGGTCGGCCCACCTGGGCGTTTTTCATGGCCGCTGCCCTGCTGCTCGCTTTTGCTGTGGCGGCCTTGCTGATCCCCGACATCGTTGACCGACAGGTGGCTTTCGGTGGCCAGAGGTCCCCACGACAGCATCAGGGCAGCTACGGAGCCCTGGCCAAGGTGCCGGGCTTGCCGACAGTACTGCTGATCAGTGTCGTGGCCACGGCCGTCATCATCCTGCAGCAAAGCGCCTTGCCCCTGGATCTGGTGCGTGGCAGCTTGAGACGGCCCGCTCTGGAACCTGTGATGGGCAACCTGGTGGTGGCGGTGCAGTTGGTGTTGCTGGTGGTGATGCAACTCCCGGTGGGTCGTCTGGTGAGCCGTTGGCCCACCGGCGCCGGTCTGCGCTGGTCGTTGCTGGCTTTTGCTGGTGGTCAGGCCTTGATGACCCTGTCCTGTTTGCCCATGGTCCCCGGTCTGGCGCTGGTGGTGGGTGCCCAGGTGCTCACTGCCCTGGGCACTGCCGCTTTCTTGCCCATCGCCAGCATAGCCTTCCTGGAGCGGACCCCCGCTGCTCTTCAAGGCCGGGCCATGGCAACCTACTCCGAGTGTTGGGGCATCAGCTCGGTGGTGGCGCCACCGTTGGCGGGATGGCTGCTGGAGAAACAGGGTCACGGTGTGGGCCTGTGGCTACTGCTGACCACCCTGTGCTTTGCCGCCAGCCGCTTGAACCCGGACCAGCCGGTTCCCGTAACGGAATCGTAATCTGTCCCGCACACTGTTCAGGGCTTGATGCGCGCCACGACTGCTCCGGACTGATCTTCATGGGATCGGTGTCTGCCCGATTCGCGGCAGCCCGGAGCCAAACAACCACCGGTTATGCCAAAGCAGATAACTTTAGAAGAACCGTGTAAGACAGATCCACAGGCTGATACTACTTGTTCTGATTATATTACATCGGTTCCTTCAGGAACAAGAGCAAGCGATACAACAATCAGGTGGGTTAAGACATGCAGAAAGTGTATGACACCACCAAAAGATAGACAAGGATTGAAACATAGGTCACATGGGTGGCCAGTCCATGTGGCGGGAGGTCTGCCCTGAACGGAGGCAGGTCCGCCTTTCAATCGGAACAGCTTGGAACGGCGCGTTGCTTTGTGGAGCCTGCTGTAAACTTTTTGTTTCTCTTCCGGGTTGACCGTGGGCTCTGGCAATTTTACAGCGAATTCCTCGCCTGCACAACTGCTGGATGCGTTTCGCCAGGCCCAGGGTCGCCAACGCCAGCGGCTTCTGGGCACCGTGCTGGACCAGGCCCCACAACTGGTGGAGTTTGTTCCCATGGCATTGCAGGCCTATGACCAGGCCGGTGATGACTGGGCAGCCGGGAGTTTGATCCAACTCCTCATGGTCCATGAGGGAACGACACGGGCGGAATTTCTCCGCAACCACCCCCAGGGGTGGTTTATCGCCCCCTCCGCCATGGGGCAGGACCACCAGCCCCTGCAGCAGGCCCTGGCGACGGAGGCTTTTGAGGAAGCCGACCGTCTCACCATGGCCAGCTTGCGGCAGATGGCCGGACCGGCTGCTGTGGGCCGTGGATATGTTTTTTTCTCCGAGGTACCCGCCATGGCCAGGACGGACCTGGACACCATTGATCGTCTCTGGGTTGCCTACTCCCGGGGTCGCTACGGCTTTTCCGTGCAGCGCCGCCTGCTGAAGGCTGGCGGGGGGCGTTGGGAGCAGCTCTGGTCCCGCCTGGGGTGGAAGCAGGATGGCGTCTGGACCCGCTACCCCAACCAGTTCACGTGGCGTCACGCCGCACCAGAGGGGCACATGCCCCTGGTGAATCAACTGCGGGGAGTGCGATTGATGGATGCCTTACTCAATCACCCGGCCATCACGGCCCGCTGCCCGGACGGTTGAAGGGGACTCGTCCTGGTGATCAGGGCACCCTGGATCGTGCAGGTCACCGCGCAACCAGTCCAGAGCCGTTTGGAACGAGGCCATGGCGGCCTGATCCTGGTGATGGAGCAATTGATTCAGTCCTGCCGCCACTTGCTCCGCGGCGCGGTGGCGACGGCTGCCTTTCAGGGTATGCCACTGGCGCTCACGAATGCGCAGGGCATCCAGCAAGGCACGGGCCAGGGGAACGGCGGAGGGATTGAGAGGATGGCGGGTGGTGACCATGGCGGATCTCGGGTGAGGGGGCAACCGTTGCTCCAGCATGGACCCAACTGTTACAACCTGGCTGTGTCAAGCCCTGGAACGACCCGCCGCCAGCACCGGCTCCATGGACACTCGCGTCAAGTGCCGCACCTGACGCGCCTGATCGTAGAGTCGGCGGCTTGCCAACAACGTCTGAGGGTGTCCCTGCAGTATGGATCCTGCCTCCAGGTGCGGCGCAACCGTCAACGGCGCCGGGTGTTTCGACGCTTTGCCCGACCTCAGCCCTGGTCATGGTGGGCTGGAGAACGGTTCTGGTGGGGGTTGCGCTGGTTTGGCGGGGGAATGGCGGTTGCCTTCCTGGCGAGTCGATGAAGCAGCCCGTTCAAGGTGTCAGGAGGGCTTCCGAGCCAGCCACAGGCGCGAAAGGAAATGGGTCTCGCCAAGCAGCAGTTCGAAGCCGGCGCGATCCAGATGGTTCTCGATGCTGTCGGCCGTGTAATCCCCGTAGAAGGGCTCGTGGTAGACACGACGGAAGTTGTCCAGAAGCACCTTGAATTGTGGGGAGTCCTTGGGCTGAACAGAGTCCAGAACCGCCAGAACGCCGCCGGGCTTCAGGAGGCGGAACGCTTCTTTCATGCAGTTGGCCCGTGCCGAGCGCGGCAGTTCATGGAGCAAAAAGACACAGGTGACAGCATCAAACCAGCGATCCACAAAGGGAACGGCTTCCACGTTGGCTTGCACCAGTTGGGGCAACTCCCCTGGCCGTTCCGCCAGCCAGCGCCCAGCCTGACGGAGATAGGCCTCGGACAGATCACAACCCACCAGTTGGGTGCGCGGAAAGGCAGCCCGCAGTTGGTGCATGGTGCGGCCTGTGCCTGTGGCCAGATCCAGAATGCGCCGCGGTCGAGAGGGGTCCCCACCTGTTCCCGACCGTGGCAACGCCTGCTTCAAGGGTCGCAACAGGCGCCGTCGCATGGGATCCGCGGCTCCGTTGAACAGGATCTCCACCTGCAGGTCGTAGAGGGCTGCGGAACGGTCACTCAGATATCCATCCGTCTGATTATGAAAATTCCGCAGGTAGTAGGTGGGGTAGTGCTGCCGGTTGATGGTTTTGGGCAGGTCATGAAAATCTCGCCGTCGTAAGCGGTCCCACGTGGCAGGGCTATCCAGCCAGAGGAGGGGATAGCGGACGGCCCAATCCTTCCAGGGACCGGAAAACAGCAGTTCCGTGGGATAGATTCCGTCTTCCCCGTCCTGCCAATCCCGCTCCAGTAAAGCATCCATGGCGCCACGGAGAGCCTGAACGGCGCCGGAGTCCAGGGGAAGGGTTTTGACAACTGCATCGGGAGCCATGGCCTTCAAGAGGCGGAGGCTGATTTCCTTATGGGCGAGACTGAAAGCCCCCTTGCCTTTTTGCAGTGCCTGGTACGTCAATTTTGCCAGCGTGGCAGGCATGACAGCGTGGAAAGACACAAGCGTCCATTGTGGCTACAGGCCACGGCAGCCGTGGTTCAGGGTTTCCCCACTCTGCTGCGCCCGTTCCGTGGGGAGACAACGGAACGTAAAACCGTCCCCAACATCAGGGGTAGAGCATCGCCCGTGGATGGGCGCCATCTAACAATGGTGTGCCTGGGAGATCCGCTTGTGTGCCTTGTCCGTCTCTGAACATCAACGGGAACCGCAACCATGGCGTTTGCCGGAGGCGCTGCCCGGTGGGGAACTGCAGTTGGCTGAGCAACTGGGTCTTCCCCGGGCGCTAGTGGCCGTGTTGCGCAGGCGGGGCTACAGCGATCAAGCCATTGTCGACATTCTGGAGCCGGCCCCTGCACCACCCCCGGAGCAACACTTCCCGGATCTACCCCAAGCCGTGGAACGGCTCCAGCAGGCCATCGCCGGGGGCGAGACCGTGGCCGTCTGTGGGGACTACGACGCCGACGGCATGACCAGTACGGCTCTGCTGACGGGGGTGGTGCAACGGTTGGGCGGTGTGGCGACAGCAGCCATTCCCAGCCGCATGGAGGAGGGCTACGGTCTCAATCCAGCCATGGTGGAGCGGCTCCACGAGGAGGGTGCGGGCCTGTTGGTCACCGTGGATAACGGCATCAGTGCAACACCGGCACTGGAGCGTGCCCAGGCGCTGGGGGTGGAGGTGATCGTCACGGATCACCATGCCATTCCTGCCCAACGTCCACCCTATCTGGCCCTTCTGCACCCTGCCTTGACCCCTGCCGAGTCCCCCTACCGGACTCTGGCGGGGGTGGGTCTGGCTTACCTGCTGGCGCGCTGCCTCTGCAAGCACAATCCCGCGGCATTGGCCGGCAGCCGAGATCTGTTTTGCATTGGCACAGTGGCGGACATGGCCCCCCTGCACGGGGTCAACCGGCTCTGGTTGCGGCACGGTCTGGCCCGGCTCCACCAGTCCTGCCTGCCAGGGATTCAAGCCTTGATTCGCTCCGCAGGTCTGGCGAAGCGCCCGCTGGACGAGGAGGACATCGGCTTCCACCTGGCGCCCAGGATCAATGCCGTAGGACGCCTGGGAGATCCCCGGCACGTGGTGGAACTGCTGACCACCCCGTCGGAACAGCAGGCCATGGCCATGGCGCAGTTTTGCGAGGACTTGAATCAACAGCGGCGTGAACTGTGCGCCGCCATCGAGGCTGAAGCCTTGACACTGCTGGCCGCAGATGGGATCGCCCCTGGGGTCCGGGTGCCGCCGTTCCTGCTCCTGGCCCAGAATCACTGGCACCATGGGGTGATCGGCATCGTTGCCGCACGGCTGATGGAACGCTTTGACCGCCCGGTGGCGCTGCTGGCAGGAGATGACAAGGGGCGTTTCCGCGCCTCGGTGCGGGCGCCCCGTTGGTTTGCCGTGGATGCAGCGCTTCAGGCTTGTGGGGAGCTGTTGGAGGTCTTCGGAGGACACCCCGCTGCCGGGGGATTCACCGTTGCCTCCCACCAGGTTGCCCATCTGCAGGAACGCCTGGAGCAGCGGGCTGCCACCGCTCTTCGGCAAGGGGGCAGTGCCGCGATGATTGCCCCTGAGGCACACCTGGATCCGGGACGGATCAACGGGGCTTTCCTGGCAACTCTTCGCTCCCTGGCGCCCTTTGGCGTGGGTCATCCGGTCCCTTTGTTCTGGGCGCATCGGTGCCGGGTTATCAGCCAGCAGGGCCTACGCGGTGGGCACCGGCGGTTTGAATTGGCCTATGGCGAGGCCCGTTTCCCGGCCATTGCCTGGCGATGGCCCCATGGACCGGCGCCGCAACAGGTGGACGTGGCGTTTCGGATTGCCTGGGATCGCCGTGGGGCGCAACCCCGGCTCCAGTTGGAGGTGGAGGCTCTGCGTGCTGCCCAGCGGGAGGTGGTGCTCCGGAAGCAGGGTCGCCGGTATTGGTGCTGTCGCCGGGACGGCGGCATTCAACTGCGCAACGCCTCTGGCCAATGCCTCACGGTGCCGTGGCCTCTGCCCGAGGATGTGGCCCCGGACACCGATGCACGGCAACCACCCCTCCACCCCTATGTGCGGCAGTTGGCCATCCAGGCCGCTACGGACCTGGGACTCGCCATCTAGGAAAACTCCGCCGCCGGGCTCGTGTGGGGTGCTCAAAACAGGCTGCACTGGGCCTGTTGCAGCAGCAGGTGATCGGCAAGCACCATGGCCACCATGGCCTCCACCATGGGAACGGCCCGGGGGAGCACACAGGGATCATGGCGCCCCTTGGCCGCCAGGACGACCGAAGCCCCGCTGGCATCAACCGTGTTCTGAGGCTTGCGGATGGTGGCCGTGGGCTTGAAGGCCACTCGAACGGTGACGGGTTCACCGTTGCTGATGCCGCCCTGGATCCCGCCGGAGTTGTTGGTGGCGGTGCGGATGGAGCCGTCAGTGGTGGCGAGAAAGGCGTCGTTGTGCTCACTCCCGCGTAGGCGTGTGCCGGCAAAGCCCGAGCCGATTTCAAAGCCCTTGGTGGCCGGTAACGACATCACCGCCTTGGCCAGGTCCGCTTCCAGCTTGTCGAACACCGGCATCCCCAACCCCGCTGGGCAGTGGCGCGCCACACAACCCACCACCCCCCCCAGAGAGTCCCCCTCCTGGCCAACGGCCTTGATCCTGGCGATCATGGACTCGGCCACCGCCACATCCGGACAGCGCACCACGGTGGCGTCCACCTGAGCAGTGCTGACTGTGGCAGGGTCCACCCGGGCCACTAGGTCATGCACTTGCTCCACCCAGGCTACCACCTCAATGCCATGGACATGACGCAGCAACTGACGGGCAACGGCGCCGCCGGCTACCCGGGCGATGGTTTCCCGGGCCGAGGCGCGACCACCACCGCTACGGGCTTGAATCCCGTACTTGGCCTGGTAGGTGGCATCGGCATGGGAGGGGCGGAAGGTTCGGGCCATGGCGCTGTAGTCTCCGGGCCGCTGATCCTTGTTGCGAACCACCATGGCAATGGGTGTGCCCAAGGTGACGCCATCCAGCAAGCCGCTGAGGATTTCCACCTGATCCGCTTCCTGGCGGGGCGTGGTGATGGCGCTCTGGCCGGGACGCCGCCGGTCCAGATCCGCCTGAATCCCCGCCACGGCCAATGGCAACCGCGGCGGACAGCCATCCACCACCACGCCGACGCCACCGCCATGGGATTCACCAAAGCTGGTGATGCGAAACAGTGTCCCAAAGCTGCTTGCCATGGTGTTTTGACACCAGCCTATGGGATCAGGCCAAGGGCGAAGACCCACGGGTGGCGGCCAACAAAAAAGCCCCCGCAACAGCGGAGGCGAAGAGCTGAAGGCGTCAGGAGCGGAACTCCCGTCGCCTGTGCCGTGGGAATCGGCTCAGCCGATGGCCGGAGCGGTCAACGCCACGGTGGTGGATTCGGCTGAAGC
>MWLD01000024.1 GCA_002018045.1 Candidatus Synechococcus spongiarum LMB bulk15M | reverse complement strand
GCAATGCGGGCGGGGAACTCCCCCAGCTCGATGCCGTAGAATTGATCCACGTTCAATGACGACAACAAGTCTACATCCATTACCTGGCCTGGCTCTGCACCGGTGGTTGCCCGCTTGGCCCGGATTACTTCAATTTCCAATAACCGCAACTCCCGATAGGCGATGATGAGAAAGTTGCCGCAGCCACAGGCGGGATCAAAGAAGGTCAGTTGTCCAAGCCGCGCTTGAAAACGTTGCAGCTCCACCAGGCGCCGGCTGTCTTTCCGTGTTTGTAGCCGGGTGAATTCAGCCCGCAGGTCGTCCATGAACAGGGGCTCGATCACCTTGAGGATGTTTTTCTCGGTGGTGTAGTGGGCACCTTGTTTCCGGCGTTGGGCCGGGTCCATCACCGACTGGAAGAGGGCGCCAAAAATGGCTGGCGAAATCCTGGACCAGTCAAAATTGCAGGTTTTTAGCAAGGCGCTGCGCATGGCCCCGTTAAAGGAGAACGTTTGCAGACGCTCGTTGAACAGGTCGCCGTTGATATAAGGGAATCGCGCCAGGTCCTCGTCCAGGGTGGCGGGGCGGCTGTCCTCCGAGGTGTTCAGTACGTCAAACAATTGAGCCAGCCACGGTCCCAGATCGGCTCCGTCCTCGCTGGTGCGGGTCTCGATGAAGTCCTGGAAGAGGCCACGGGATTGGAAGACGCCGGTGTCGTCCGCAAAGAGGCAGAACACAATGCGCACCAGGAACCTCTCCAGATCCGGTCCCTGGTGGCCCGCAGCGGTGAGGGTGTCGTGCAGGTGCCCCACCAGCTCGGCGGCGGTGATATTGGCCGGGTCCTGATCCCGGAAGGTGCGGCGTTGCACCCCCAGGATGAAGCCGAACTTCTCCACGTGGCCCGGCAGGTCCGCCAAGGTGAAGGCCACTGTGTCTCGCTCGTCCAGGTCGTAAAGCTGGAAGCTCCGGAAGTCGCTTACCAGGATGTAGCGGGGCTGGTCCCGCTCCGGCAGCGCATCGCAATATTCCCCGGCCTGTTCATAGGCGGCGTTCAGGTCCCGCCCGGCGCTTTTCTGCTCTACCAGCAGCACCCCCGGCCAGAACAGGTCGATGAAGCCCGAGCGGTTGTCCAGCTTGGTCACATGGGCTTCGTAGCGGGCCACGGCTCGGCGCTCCTTGCCGAACACATGGAAGAAGGCGTTGTAAAAGCTCTGGGTTTCCCCCTTTTCGTAGGTGGCGTCTTTCCACTCTTCGGCAAAGGCGGAGGCGCGGGCGCGCACCTCGTTCCACGACAGTCGCATCTCTCTGTCACGACCCGGAGATGCTGCTGACCGTAGGCCATGACGTTCTCCCCTCCCGGCCTGGGCGGTAGCATCGGATTTGGCCCGGGGTTTCCGGTTGTGAGTGATTTGGATCCAGCCCGGTTGTTTCCCTTCGCCCTGGATGGGTTTCAGCAGGATGCCCTTGCCGCCATCAACCAGGGCCAGTCCCTGGTGGTGAGCGCCCCAACCGGCTCTGGCAAAACGTTGATCGGGGAATACGCCATCCACAGGGCGTTGGCCCATGGCCGGCGCGTCTTTTACACCACCCCCCTCAAGGCCCTTTCCAACCAGAAGCTTCGGGATTTTCGCCAGCAGTTCGGCCCCGGGCGGGTGGGGTTGCTCACCGGGGATCTGTCCCGCAACCGCGAGGCGCCGGTGGTGGTGATGACCACGGAGATTTTCCGTAACATGCTCTATGGCCGGAGCGAACTGGACGATCCGTTGGCGGGGGTGGAGGCCGTGGTGCTGGACGAGTGCCATTACATGAACGACAGCCAGCGGGGCACCGTCTGGGAAGAGTCCGTCATTCACTGCCCGGGGTCCGTGCAACTTCTGGCCCTCTCCGCCACCGTAGCCAACGGCGATCAACTGGCGGACTGGATCCGGCAGGTTCATGGTCCTTGCGCGTTGATCCACAGCGTCCATCGGCCTGTTCCCCTCAGCTACGGCTTTTGCAGCGCCAAGGGTCTGCATCCCCTCCTCAATGCGTCAGGGGATGGTCTTCATCCCGGTTGCAAGGTGTGGCGCCCCCCCAAGGGGCACCGTCGCCGCGGACCCGCCGCCAAGCCACCCCAGCCCGAGACACCGCGCCTCACGTTTGTGGTGCAGCAGTTGGCGGAGCGGGACATGCTGCCGGCCATTGTGTTCATCTTCAGCCGCCGGGGCTGTGACCGGGGGGTCGCGGAACTGGCCAGGATGAACCTGCTCACCTCCGTGCAACAGCAACACCTGGAGGTTCGGCTGGAGCAGTTCAGACAACAGATGCCCGATGGGGTGCGGGGCGATGGCCATGCCGATGCCCTGTTGCGAGGCATTGCCTCCCACCATGCGGGGGTCTTGCCTGCATGGAAGGAGTTGGTTGAAGAGTTGTTCCAGGCGGGCTTGCTCAAAGTCGTCCTGGCCACGGAAACCCTGGCCGCCGGCATCAACATGCCAGCTCGTAGCACGGTCATCTGCGCCTTATCCAAGCGCACGGAAATCGGCCATCGCCCCTTGACGGCCAGTGAGTTCTTGCAGATGGCGGGGCGGGCAGGACGCCGTGGCCTCGACCGGAGGGGTCATGTGGTGACGGTCCAGAGCCGCTTTGAAGGTGTGCGGGAGGCAGGGCAACTGGCCACCAGTCCTGCGGATCCCCTGGTGAGTCGGTTCACCCCCAGCTACAGCATGGTGCTCAACCTGCTGCAGCGCTATTCCCTTGATGAGGCCCGGGAGTTGGTGGAGCGCAGCTTTGGACGTTATCTGGCCGGCCTGGGCCTGGTGGATGAGCAGCAGGCCATTGCCCGCCTGGCTGATCAGGTGAAGACCATGAACCAGGATCTGGCGTCCGTTCCCTGGCAAGACCTGGACAGCTACGGGAAGGAGCGGGCCAAACTGCGGGAAGAGCATCGTCTCCTGCGCACCCTGCGGCAGCAGGCTGCGGAAACCGTTGCCCACGAGTTGACGCTCGCCCTGCAGTTCGCCAGCCGAGGCACCATGGTCACCGTCAAGTCTCCCCACCTGGAGACCTCCCCCGCCGCCGCTGTCCTGGTGGAGAAACGTCCCGGGCCGGGTCAGTTTCCCCTGCTGCTGTGTCTGACGGAGGGCAATGTCTGGCTGCTGCTGCCCTGTCGGGATGTGGTGGCCTTTCACGGGGAGCTCAGTTGCCTGACGGTGGCCCCCATGGTCATGTCCCCGTTGCGCCAGGCGGGCGAGCGACGCCATGGGGATGAGAGTAGTCAGGGCCTGGCCTTGACCGTGGCGTCCATGGCCCAGCGCCATGATCTGCGCACAGCCCGCTACGACCTGGCTGCAGAAGTACAGGAGCAGGCCCGGCGGGTAGCGGACCAGGAGAAGCGGCTGGGCAGTCATCCTGCCCATGCCTGGCGGGACCGCAAGCGCCTCAAGCAGAAGCGCCAGCGGTTGGAGACCGTGACACAGGAACTGCAGGACCGTCGCCGCCAATTGAACGACCGCATCGGGCGCCATTGGCGCATGGTGCTGAGCCTGATTGACATCCTGCGCCACTTCGCCTGCTTGCAGGAGTTGCGGATCACCCCAGCGGGCCGTGTCGTCGCCGCCCTGCGGGGTGACAACGAACTCTGGCTGGGTCTGGCGCTCCTGAGTGGCCATCTGGACAATCTCCCCGCAGCGGAGTTGGCCGCCACCATGGAGGCCATCAGCACTGAAGTGAGCCGCAACGATCTCTGGTCGGCCTATCCACCCCCACCCCTGGTGACGGAAGCCCTGACGAGCTTGCGGGCAGTGGGTCGCGAGTTGGATCGCCAGCAGCAACACCATGGCATCACCACCCCCATCTGGTGGGAGCCTGAACTCACAGGCCTGGTGGCTGCTTGGGCCCGGGGCAGCAGCTGGGATGGCCTCATGGCCAAAACCTCTCTTGACGAGGGGGATGTGGTGCGGGTCTTGCGGCGCACCATGGACGTGCTGGCCCAGATTCCCCATTGCCCCGGGCTGAACGAATCGCTGCGCCGCAATGCCCGCCGTGCCCACGCGGCCCTCAACCGTCTCCCCGTCAAGGAAGCGGACTTCACTGCGGCAGATCCGGTCACAACCTCGGTCACTGCCACGGATGATCCGGGTTCAGTTGGTGGTGTTGGGAAAGTGCAATAAGAGTCGTCATATCAAAGTGCCGAACTCCAGGCCGAAGCTGAAAAGGTAGGGCAGGGCTATTCTTATCGACTTCTAATGAAGCACGCATTCAAATCCGATCCGTCTCGAATTCGGAATACCCTCTCCAATGAAGGAGTTTCTATTGTGCTTATTTGCAACAATCTTCCCAGTAACATTCAGGTTTTGTTACCTTATATCGTGCATCTTTTAATTTAGGCAAATCCCGACTACGCAGGCACGGTCGTCATCTTCCCATCAGCGTCCCTTCAGCCGTGGTGTGGCCACCATCACCCCCAGGAGAAGGGGAAGATGCAAGCCGATGAGCACGTTACGGGCCAACTCCGGCTGCTCGGCAGCGTTGATAACGGTGCTGATGATGCCCACGTAGGCGGTGGTGAAGAGGGCCAGACCCATGAAGGAGAAACGGTGATGGGTGGCAAAACGTAAGGTGCGCAGGGTGAGCAGAGAGACGACAATAGCAAAGGGCACCAGAAGGGCGATGATTGCCAGCTCCATTGACGACTCCAAAATTCTATGCAGAGAACCTAATGGATGCTTGCGGGGGCCTGTAGATGGTTTCTCTGTCTTTGCAAGCGTTCGTTACGGTCAGTGACTTCCCCCGGACGGCCGTGCTCCTGCCGTCCGCACGATTCTCCTCCCCCTGGGGGGACCCGTCCACAGCTACCTTGGGCCGCGCAGCAGGCTTTTCCCATGACCGCTAGCGCCACCACCCCTCAGGTGCGTCACGTTTCTCTGGCCGCCCCCTTCCAGGACCAAAAGCCCGGCACATCCGGTCTGCGCCGACCCACGCCTGTCTTTCAACAGCCCCACTACCTGGAAAGTTTCCTTGAAGCTGTCCTGCAGACCCTGCCAGGGGTGCAGGGGGGAACTCTGGTGGTGGGTGGAGACGGTCGCTACGGCAACCGCCGGGCCATTGACGTGATCCTTCGCATGGCCTGTGCCCACAGGGTGGGCCGGGTCATCACCACCACGAACGGCATTCTCTCCACACCGGCCGCCTCCCACCTCATTCGCACCAGCCCCGGCTGCGTTGGCGGCATCATCCTTTCCGCCAGCCACAATCCCGGCGGACCGGAGGAAGATTTCGGGGTCAAGGTCAATGGCGCCAACGGTGGTCCGGCACCGGAGCAGTTGAGCAATGCCATCCACCAGGCCACGTTGACGCTGCAGGGCTATGCCGTTGTGGAGACGGCAGCGATCCCCCTGGATCGGCCAGGCCACCATCGGTTGGGGACCACAGTCGTGGAGGTGGTGGATGGCGTAGAGGACTTCGTGGTGCTGATGCAGAAGCTGTTCGACTTTGATCAGCTCCGGGAGTTTCTCGGCAGTGGGTTCCCCATCACCTTTGATGCCCTCCATGCGGTGACGGGACCCTATGCTCGGCGGATTTTCGAGGATCTGCTGGGGTTGCCCGCCGGTACGGTCCGCCATGGGGCGCCCTTGGAGGACTTCGGCGGCGGTCACCCTGATCCCAACCTCACCTATGCCAAACCCCTGGCCGACGCGTTGCTGCAGGGGGATGAGTTCTCGTTTGGGGCCGCTTGTGACGGGGATGGGGATCGCAACATGATCCTGGGCCGCAGGTGCTTCGTGAATCCCAGCGACAGCCTGGCGGTGATCACTGCCCATGCCACCCAGGTGAAGGGGTATGGCCAGGGCCTGGCTGGTGTGGCCCGTTCCATGCCCACCAGCGCCGCAGTGGACGCAGTGGCCGAGACGCTTGCCATCCCCTGCTATGAAACCCCCACCGGCTGGAAGTTCTTTGGCACCCTGCTGGATGCGGGCAAGATCACCCTCTGTGGCGAGGAAAGCTTTGGCACCGGCTCGGACCACGTGCGGGAAAAGGACGGTCTCTGGGCGGTGCTGTTCTGGCTGTCCATCCTGGCGACAGAGCGGTGCTCCGTAGCCACCCTGATGGAACGCCACTGGGCCACCTACGGGCGCCACTACTACTCCCGCCACGACTACGAGGAGGTGGAGCAGACGGCAGCAGCGGAGCTGTATGGGACGCTGCAGCGCCAACTACCCCGGCTTGCAGGCCAGCCCTTGGCGGGAGACAGGATTCGCCAGGCCGACGAGTTTTCCTACACCGACCCGGTGGACGGGTCCACCAGCAGCCGTCAGGGTCTACGGATCCTGCTGGAGAGTGGAAGCCGCATGATCTTCCGCCTCTCCGGCACCGGCACCCGTGGGGCAACCCTGCGCCTCTATCTGGAGCGTTACGAGCCCAACAACGGGGCACTGAACCTGGACCCCCAGACGGCCCTGGCGCCTCTGATCCGTGGGGCCGACCAGTTGGCAGGCATCCGTCAGCACACGGGTATGAGTACACCCACCGTGATTACTTGATGATGCATGGTGGAGTAAGGGTGTTGGTGGAGCTGGGAAACAAGCTTTGATTGACGCCGGTGGGGAGATGGTCATGCTCAACCGCCGGCGCCCTTGACAGGGGTTGCAGAAGACGCTAGAATTTAGTGATACTTCATGAGCTCAGATTCCTATGAAGCAGTTCAAGAACCTGGACATCATGGGGCCAGATGAGCAACTCGTTGCATTGATGGAGAAGGTTTCCGCAAAATCCCCTGACGGCTGGCGCCGTGACGATCCGGTGGGGAACGGAACCGATGTGTTCTCATTTGCTCACAGTGAAAGCAATGGCAATCCACCTGTTCGACTCTATCTACTCCATGAGTCGGGGCGCCTCCACCTATCCAATATCGTTCCCGACTACGGCGAAAATGGTGGACAACTGTCAAAGAGACAATACAATCAAACTCTTGATAAATTTGCTAAAATGTTGCAGGGGCTTAACGACAGTCAACTCGAAATGGACATTACGAGCGATGATGCTGCCATCACTGACCAGATTTCTGGTGAGGCCGAAAATCTTCTGAACAGCTTCTCTAATCTTGCCAACCAGTCTACCGGTTCGATGCATCCGGCAGATTTTCAACGTTGGGCGAAGTTTCTGATTAGGGTTCATAAGGAAGACGCTTCTCTAAGAGAAGATTTCCTATCAAACTGGCTGGTCGAGGAACTGGAATGGCCACAAGAGTGGGCCGATAGGCTTGCTAGCGAATACAGGTTCGCGAGGGATCTCCTTCAGGCCTATGATGGAACACCCCAATGACCATGATATCCCCGTTATGCCACGACGATCTTGCAGCTCGTATTAAAGAAAAAGGCATCCCAGTTCTGCTGTTGGATACCTGCTCTATTCTCGATATTGTTCGGGCACCGGTCCGAGAACAAATCAGTGTTCGCGATATCGAGGCTGTCCATACTCTGCTCGATCGGACGATTGGACTCAATCGTCAGGTTTCTCTTGTGGTCACCAAACAAGTCTTCACAGAGTTTCAAGAACATCTTGATGAAGTTACCCAGGAATGCGATAGGCATATCATAAAAGCCTCAGAAAATCACATTGGAATCCTGGAACGCATGAAGGCACTGTCCCCTTCTAGTGTTAATCTACTACCGGCTGTTGATCTGGCGTCGTTTGGCTTCCCAGAAAAAAGCCGATGTCTTGCGGAAAAAATTGTTACAGCCAGTTTAGTATTGAACGATGAGACTGATGAACTTCGATCTAAGGCGTATCGTCGATCAGCAGGCGCAAAGCCACCTGCAAAGAAAGGTAAAGACTCCATAAAAGATTGCCTGATTATCGAGAGTTATTTTCGCTTAGGTCGTATACTTAAAAACAATAAACTTCCCTGCAGAATTGTCTTCATAACTTCAAATAAACATGACTATGAAAAGAGCAGTCATCTACATCCTGACTTGAAAGAGGAATTTAACTCGGTTGACCTCGAATATTCACCCAACTGGTCAGCCGCCCGCCATAAGCTTGACAGATAGTGTTGTGTTCTAGGCCGGCTGCACTTTAACCTTCCCCTGAACATTACTGAGAATGAAGAGCCAATGTCCTGTATCAAGACCGATAGGCGATCAACGACCCATGGTCAAGCTCCCGTCACCCCACCAGGGGCTAATTGAGAAACGAGCCAGCCCCTCTTGGGAGGCTCATTGGGCAACTGTGAAAATACCACCTCCGGCCAGCGCTGTGCTATGCTGACAGCTCGCGAGTTGGGGACAACCAGTGAACGAACGCAACACGCTTGACGCAGTGACCGTCAGAGGCTTCAAGACCATTAAGGCGCTGGAAGCCTTCGAGCCGGGACGTTTGACGGTCTTGATCGGTGCCAACGGGGCGGGAAAGTCCAACTTCATCTCGTTTTTTCGCATGTTGAGCTGGGCGCTCTCCGGTCCGGACAATCTACCTCTTTATGTTGGCCAACAAGGTGGCGCCAGCTCAATCCTGCACGACGGACAGGAAACAACGCGAGAGATTGAAGTGGAGATCACGATGTCCAACGAGGCCGGTGAGAACCAATATGCATTCAGGCTGTCCTACGCCGCCGGCGATACGCTGGTTTTCGCGGAGGAGAAGTACCGCTTCCTTCGTAATCACCAGCCGAACCCGAGGAGTTGGGTAGAAACTGGAGCTGGGCATACTTCACCCAAGCTACTGACACAGGCTGCCAGCGATCAGACGGCACGCGTCATCCGCAGCATCCTGAACAAAATCATTGTCCATCAGTTTCACAACACGTCCTACACGGCACGTATGCGCGGCAAGTGGAACGTGGACGATTCTCGATGGCTCAAGGAGGATGCTGCCAACATCGCTCCTGTCCTTCTGCGTCTGCAGACGGATCATCCGTTGTGCTATCAGCGAATCGTGGCAGCCCTGCAGCTCCTGCTTCCGTTCTTTGTGGATTTCGACCTCGAACCAAGCCACAACAAAGTCATCCTGTGCTGGCGAGAGCGCAACTCCGACTGCGTATTCAGTGCCGCCCAGGCCTCCGACGGCATGCTCCGTGCCATTGCCTTGGTCACGCTGCTCCTGCAACCACACGAGAACTTGCCCGATGTGCTCATTCTCGACGAGCCTGAGCTGGGCCTCCATCCTTACGCAATCAATGTGATCGGGGACCTGATTCGAGCCGTTGCCCAGACCGTACAAGTCATCAT
>MWLD01000002.1 GCA_002018045.1 Candidatus Synechococcus spongiarum LMB bulk15M | reverse complement strand
CAGTGGGGGCAGCAACCAGGCCGGCGGGGGCTAACAGACCGGGAATGCCCAGCAGTGCCAGCAGGTGGCGGCGGACGTCCGCCCCACCAGACGATGTGCGCCAGCTTCCCCGTTGGACGCACCTCATGACACACCACTCCTGGACATCTGGACATCTGGACATCTGGACATCTGGACATCTGGACATCTGGACATCTGGACCAATTGTACTCCTTCCTGGTTATGAAAGACACGTTTTTAACATTCTTTTTCATTAACTGCCCAGTCTCCCCTCCATCCATCCACGCCACACACCCATGGGACATCTCCTCCCAACTGCAACAGCTTCGGATCCGGCTTGTTCATGGGCTTCATGGGCGCTTCTGATCAAAGTCAAAACGGCTTGCCAAGCGTAAGCCGGGGTTGCTCCCTCGTCAAGCTTTTTACAGACGGTCACACGGAAGTTGTCCGCTTAGCCCTTGCCCGGTCGTTCCTGAAACGGTAGCCGGCCTGGCGGGCCGGCTACGGCGTCTCCGGTGAGCTGGAGCCCGTCTCGCAGAACCCGTAACCGCTGGGGACTGGCAAGCAGTGCTTGCCAGCTTGAGGCTTCGGTCAGGATGAGATCGGCAGGGCAGCCGTTGCGTAAAACCCCATCCCAGGACAAGCCCAGAACCTGGGCCGGGGCAGTGGTCAACGGGATCAGTCCCCGTTGCTCCCAAGGGTGCAGATGGGTGACGGGGACGGCAAAACGCCAAAGTTCTACAGGGTCGAAGTTGCCACCGGGAAACCATGGATCGGCCACGTTGTCGCCGCCAACGGCCACGGTCACTCCCGCATCCTGGAGTTCATGGATGGGCGCCAGACCGCGGAGCCGTGGTGTGTGCCTGCTGCTGGAGCGGTCCTGGAGCCACAGGTTGGTGGTGGGGAGGCTGATCAGGGGGATGCGAAGCGCCGCAAGACGGGCAGCCGTGTGGCGCAGTTGTTCAGGGGTGTGCTGTGCCAGGCTGCAGCCATGGGAGACGGTGACGGACACGGGCAGCGGATCCTGCTCCAACAGGTCCAGGAGACCTTCCAGACAGCGGCTACGGGGATCACAGGTTTCATCCATGTGAAGGTCGACGATGCAGCCGTGATCGGCAGCCAGGCGCAGCATCCGGGCCAGATGCCGTAGCCATGGGCTTCCCTGGGTGCTGTGGTGGTCCAGGGCGCCACCCAGGCCCCCACCCAGCGCGGCCAATCGTCGGGCCAGATCGATCCCGTTGGCAGTGCCCCAGAGTTCCAGCGGGGCCATGGCAACGGCCTGGAGCTGGAGGCGATCCGACCAGGCATCCCATGTGTGCGTCACCGCTTCCAACGTGGCTTCGGAACCGACCCAACCCAGATCCAGATGGCTGCGCAGCGCACGGTAGCCCTGTTTCCAGGCTGTCCGAAGCGCCTGGTTGATGCGATCGGCAACGGCAGCGGCAGAACGACTCCGGTGCTCCTGGAGATTGGCCTCCAGGGCGCCGGAGATGGTGCCACCGGGGTTGGGGACCCGGGACCAGGTGAAGGCCTTGTCCAGGTGGCAGTGGGGCTCCACGGCGGCGGGAACGGCCAAGGGCAGGGGTGACCCTGTGCTTCGAGGCAGCGATTCAATCCTGGTGACGGTTGCCCCGCTGATGGTGAGGGTCAGATCGACGAGACCGTCCCCGTCGGGGTTCAAGCCACGGCAATGCCGGGGATCCAGGAGCGCCAGGGGCCAGCGAACGGAAAGGGACTGTGGAGGCAGCAGACGTCCCGGTTGAGGTGGGAGATCCATCTCTCGCGGGCACACGGACAGGTGGGGCTCGCGTGGCTGATCCGGTCGCTGCATCCTTGATGGAGTTTCACAACTTCGCAGGTGTTGCCGGGGTGGAGAGGGAGTGTTTCCAGGCTCCCCCTGGGTCGGTTTAACTTGTGTCACAGCGAAGGTCATGCAGGCGTCACACCTTACGCAAGCGACAGGAGCCCGTTGCAATGCCAACTTCTTGAATAGTTTATGCTTTCTACAATCGTTCTTTACTACAGAATGGAGGCAACGGCCCTTCATCGGTGCAGCCGGCGCTCAATGAGCTAAGCTTCAAGCCGCTATGGAGTTGTGCATGAACCTTGATGTCGTTTTCTTCAGTATACTGGGTTGTGTCTATTCCCTGGTTATCGCCTTGCCCGGAGTCAGGCGTGAGTTGACTGCCATGGAGATTGGAGTCTGCGCCTTCATTGTGTCGTTATCCGTGCTGGTGCTGGCCGTCAACATGACAAGGGATACCCATCCCCGGATTGCCGGAGGGCTGGTGCTTGTCGAGCTTGGACTGATAATAGTGTTCATCTGTTTCCGGGTGCTGAAGCTGGTAGCGGTAGCACGAAGGCGGCAATCCGGGTGACACGTCAGGCAGGGACTCCAGGACGCTATCAGCGTTGACCGAAAACCATGAAATACGACCGAAAAAACGGACCACGGTTCTGCGCGATTGCGACGTGTATCTCTGTCGGGATCCACAAAAGAACGGAAAACACCTGTCTTTCCCTCTGCCGGCCTCCTGGAGGTCCCGATAACAGGACCCCCAACCCAGGCAGGCAGGTTTGCTGGTGTCCCTACACCTTCCGGGAGTAGTACTCCACCACCAACAGTTCGTTGATCTCCAGGGCCACCCACTCCCGTTCACAACTGCCCAGTACTTTCGCGGTGAGCTTGTTCTTGTCCAGTTCCAGGTGGGGAGGCACGTTGGCCAGACCGGGAAACTCCAGGTTATCCGTGGCCAGGCGCCTGCTCCCTTTCCGCTCCCGAACGGCCAGGCCGTCTCCGGCCTTGCACTGGTAGCTGGCAATGTTCACCATGCGGCCGTTCACCGTCACGTGGCCATGGTTCACCATCTGGCGGGCGCCGGGAATGGTGGGAGCATATCCCAGACGGAAGCAGACGTTGTCCAGACGACTCTCCAGCAGCTTGAGCAGGTTGGTGCCGGTGGAGCCCCCCTGGGAGCGGGCTTTTTTGATGTAGCGCACCAACTGCCGCTCGGAAATTCCGTAGTTGAAACGCAGCTTCTGCTTCTCTTCCAGACGAATGGCGTACTCGGAGCGCTTGCGACGGGCTTGGCCGTGCTGACCGGGGGGATAAGACCGCTTTGCAGTCTTACGGGTGAGACCGGGAAGGTCTCCCAAGCGCCGCGTGATCCTCAGGCGAGGGCCGCGGTAGCGAGACATGGATCGTTCTCCTTGAATGCAGGGGTAGAGGGAAATTTGGCACCATGGGTTCAGCAGCAGCCAGCTCGTGTCCGAACCGTCACCGGGGTCGTCCCCCATGCCGCAACCACGGCGCCAGCTCGTCAGTGTAACCTCCCGGAAGAGAGACGGCCGCACCGGGCCTCCGGTGGCTCCGCTCATTGGCTTGATTGGTCTCTATCAACGGTTTGTCTCACCCTTGCTGGGTCCCCGCTGCCGCTTCAGTCCCAGTTGCAGCGCCTACGCCATGGAAGCCCTGGATCGCCATGGCCTTTGGCGGGGCGGGTGGTTGAGTGTCTGGCGGCTGCTGCGTTGCCACCCCTGCACGGCAGGGGGCTACGACCCTGTTCCCGAGGCATGAGCCACCACGCCTGGCCACCCCTCGTCCTGCTCACCCGTTCCGGATGCTGCTTGTGCAGCGCCTTGGCGGAGCGCCTGGGATCCCTGCTCCCCCAGGGGACCCTGCAGCTTGTGGACGTAGATGGGGATCCAGCGTTGCAGCAGCGTTTCGGGCTGCTGGTGCCCCTGCTGGTGGTGGGGTCGGACCCGCTGCACGATCCCGTCCTGCCGCGGGTGCCGCCACGACTCAAGGGATTGGCGCTGCAGCGCTGGCTGGAGAAGCGTCTCGGACCGTTCACCGGGGCAACCCCTGGCTGATCGGCGCCACAGCCCGCAAGCTTGGGGACCGTGTCCATCGTTGGAGTTGATCCCATGGCTGCATCCATGCGCCTCCATCACCTTCTGAAAACCGCTACAATTCCCATCCCCCTCTCCATGGCGGATCTTGAGATTCGGGCGGTATCGGGGGATTCCAGACGGCTGCCACCGGCGGCCCTGTTTGTGGGCGTGCCGGGTACCCACGTGGACGGTGGAGAGTACTGGGCATCCAGCCTGGCCGGTGGCGCTGCCGTGGCCGTCGTCGGTCCCCAGGCGGCCCGGAAGCATCCACCGGGACCAGAGGATCCCGTCGTGGTGGTGGACGATCCCGCAGCCTGCCTGGGGCGGCTGGCATCGGCCTTCCATGGACACCCCAGCCGGCACTTACAGCTCGTTGGCGTGACAGGCACCAACGGCAAAACCACCACCACCCACTGGATCGAGCACCTGAGCACAGCGATGGGGACATCCACAGCCCTGTTGGGCACCCTGGAAAATCGCTGGCCGGGGACCGTGATAAAAGCCGGTCACACCACAGCGCCGGCAGACGTGGTGCAGGGACACCTGGCACAAGCGGTGGCGGACGGTGTGCAGCGGGCCGCCATGGAAGTGAGTTCCCATGCCTTGGCGCAGCAGCGGGTGGCGGGGCTGGTGTTTGCTGGCGCAGTGTTCACCAACCTGAGCCAGGACCATCTGGATTTCCACGGGGACATGGCGTCCTATTTCCAGGCCAAGGCCCGGTTGTTTGCCGCAGACACGCTCCACGGGCAAGCCGTGATCAATTGCGAAGACCCCTATGGGCGCCGCCTGTATCAGCAGTTGGGCAGCAAAGCCTGGGGTTGCCGCCTGGTGGATCCCCGGCAGCGGCATCGGTATCCGTCGAATTCCGGCGCCGAGTTGCTGATGTGTGACCTGGTCATGGGGGCCAGGGGGGTGGAGGGGCGGCTCGTCAGCCCCATGGGGGAAGGCCGTTTCCGTTCTCCCATGTTGGGGCGCTTCAACCTGATGAACCTGCTCCAGGCGGTGGGTGTACTGCTGGCCTGTGGGGCTCCCCTGCCGCCCCTGCTGGAGCACGTGCCCCACTTTGGCGGTGTCCCTGGACGGATGGAGTCCATTGCAGCACCGGATATTACGGTGGTGGTGGACTATGCCCACACCCCTGACGGCCTGGCCAACGCGTTGCAAGCCCTGCGCCCCTTCGTGGTGGGTCGGCTGATCTGTGTGTTCGGCTGCGGCGGGGATCGGGATCGGGGTAAGCGTCCCCTCATGGCGGCAGCCGCCGCAGAGCTGGCCGATGAACTGGTGATCACCTCCGATAATCCCCGTACGGAAGATCCCCAGGGCATCCTGGACGAGATTTGCGCAGGCTTGCCCACAGGAACGCTCCATCATCGGGAACCGGACCGTGGCCTGGCCATTCACAAGGCCGTGGTTCAGGCTGCGGCAGGAGATACGGTGCTTATTGCAGGCAAGGGCCACGAAACCGTCCAGATCATGGCCCATGAACAACGGTCCTTTGACGATCGCCGTGTCGCTGCTGCCGCCGTTGCAGAGCGCTAGAGACTCCAACGCCCGAAGGCAGCAGTAACCGTGGGATCAGGTGGGGGCCATGGACATCTGGTCATCGGCGTCGTCCTCAACGGCATTGGCCTCCACACCCTCCTCCTCCACAAGGGCATCCGCTGTGAACTCGATCATCCGCAGGCGGGCGTGACAGTTGCCCTGGCGGGCATCCTCGAACATGGACTGGATATGGAGACGGGCAAAGCCGGTCTCCCGGAGGACTTTCACCACTTTCAGGGCGGGAAGCAGGACGCCGGTCAAGGCCAGATTCACCCGGTGCTCCGCCACGGCAAACGCATTGGCAAAGCATTGACCGTCGCTGCGGACTTCCACGGCAGCCAGGGGATGGAAAAAGCGGGGGCAGCTTTTAGAGGACACAGGCACGCTGCAAATGTAAGTGGAACCTTAAGCCTCAGACGGACCTTGATTTTGTTCCAAGGGAAGCAATTCCGGAGACCAAGCGCCCCGATTCCGTGGGCAACGTGGTCACGTGACAGCAGGCCCGCACACAGTCGGGGGGCTCAAAGCTTCGTAATACCAGGCCCCGCTCCGCCAAGGTATGAACCACCTGTCGAGATCGGTGACCCTGAATACGAAAGCTCACCAAACCAGCCGGTGGCGGCTCCGGTAACAGGGTCTCCACCCCTTCCAGTTGTCGCAAACCACGCCAAAGGTGGCCACTGCGGGACCGGATGAGGGCGAGCCGCTGCCGGGGATCCCCCAGCGCCGCCAGGCTGTGGAGAGACTGGAGCAGACCCGCCGCCAAGGGGTAGCAACTGGTGGCAATTTCATACCGGCGGGCATCCCCGTGCAAGCGAAGGGGGTGCTCCGGATCCTCGGCCAACCCCCGCCAACCGATCATGGTGGGTGCGCCCGTGTCCAGCAGTCGTCGGGAAAGGGCCATGGCCCCCAGACCCTCCGGCCCACACAACCATTTGTGGCCTGTGAACGCATAGAGATCCGCTGCTGCCACCGCGTCTTCCAACGGCACGGATCCAGCAGACTGGGCTCCATCCACCACCAGCCACGGCCGGTTGGCGTGCTGCCCGAGACGTTGCCCCACGGCAGGGATGGGCACGGCGAGCCCCGTGGTCCACAGCAGATGGCTCAGGACCACCAGTCGCGTGCGGGGCTGCAGGGCCTCCTCCAAACGCTCCAACACCTGTTCGGCTGTGGCACAGTCCCGGACAGGCAGGGTCCCCACGTCTAGGCTTTCCCTGCGGGCAATCTCATGGCACGTGGCCACAACACCGGGATGTTCCCCATCGCCGATGAGCAACTGATCCCCGGCACGCCAAGGCAAACCCCACAGGGGCAGCACACAGCCGGAGGTGACGTTTTCCGTAAACGCCAGACGTTGAGGCGGAACACCACAGAGGGCAGCCAACGCCTGGCGCAGTGACGTGACGAGCTCCTCCACATAGGGAAAGACCGTCTCGGCAAAGGGGCCTAGCTCCTGGATGCGACGCCAGCTTGCAACCATGGCCTGCAGGGATGCCGTCGGCAACGGTCCCTGGCCGCCGTAGTTGAAGTAGATCTTGTTGGCCAAGGCAGGCATGTCCTGCCGTAATGCGGCAACGCACGCCTCCTGCTGGAGAGCAGCCTCAGATCCACTGGCCAATGGCAACGGCGGCAACGGCGGAGAAAACGGTAATCCCCAACGCTACAAGAGGGTTTTGCCCCTGGGAAACCGCGTAGGACGTGACCACGCCGGCGGCCAGAGCGGCAACGGCAAATTGAGACGTGACGTTTTGTCCATCGAACGCTGGTTTCACGGAAGGGGCAAGCGGGGGCAGCGAGAAGCTACATAGACACACAACCCTGAAGACCGCAGCCACCGGTAGTTGCTTACGCAACTTCAGAACTCTTGACGTTTCTTGATCCACCGGCCCGGGTTGGCTACGAACGTACCGGTTCGTTGGAGGGCCACGTTGCCAAGCGGTGGTCGCTAGCGCCGGGAACCAATTGACATACGATGGGGATGCGGGATCAGGAACAGACGAGGACGGGTGATGCTACAGACGCTCCACCTGCGCGGATTTCGAGGGTTCGATTCCTACCGGTTGACCGGTCTGGCCCGGGTGAATCTCGTGGTCGGCAAGAACAATTGCGGAAAGACTTCCATACTGGAGGCCATCGAGCTTCTGGTCTCGGAGTGCCGTCGGCAACGGTCCCTGGCCGCCGTAGTTGAAGTAGATCTTGTTGGCCAAGGCAGGCATGTCCTGCCGTAATGCGGCAACGCACGCCTCCTGCTGGAGAGCAGCCTCAGATCCACTGGCCAATGGCAACGGCGGCAACGGCGGAGAAAACGGTAATCCCCAACGCTACAAGAGGGTTTTGCCCCTGGGAAACCGCGTAGGACGTGACCACGCCGGCGGCCAGAGCGGCAACGGCAAATTGAGACGTGACGTTTTGTCCATCGAACGCTGGTTTCACGGAAGGGGCAAGCGGGGGCAGCGAGAAGCTACATAGACACACAACCCTGAAGACCGCAGCCACCGGTAGTTGCTTACGCAACTTCAGAACTCTTGACGTTTCTTGATCCACCGGCCCGGGTTGGCTACGAACGTACCGGTTCGTTGGAGGGCCACGTTGCCAAGCGGTGGTCGCTAGCGCCGGGAACCAATTGACATACGATGGGGATGCGGGATCAGGAACAGACGAGGACGGGTGATGCTACAGACGCTCCACCTGCGCGGATTTCGAGGGTTCGATTCCTACCGGTTGACCGGTCTGGCCCGGGTGAATCTCGTGGTCGGCAAGAACAATTGCGGAAAGACTTCCATACTGGAGGCCATCGAGCTTCTGGTCTCGGAGGGAGATCCGCGTGTCATCTACAACTCGCTTCGGAGGCGGGGAGAGTATGACCTTCGTAGGCCCAGTCCGCGCGAGCGCATCGATGTCTCGCATGTCTTCCACGGCCATGCCTGCACCCCGGGTGCGCGTTTCGATCTGTCGTCCCATGACGACAACCGCACACTCAAGGTGACGATCCTGTCGCTGGACGATGTGGACGAGGAGGCTGATGACTGGAACTTGGCAAGCAGGAAATGGGGGCAGATGAGCATCTTATTAGACCGGGACGAAGATGTCACACCCGCACCCGTATTCGGGATGATTATGGACAGGGGCGACGCTGAAAGAAAGATCATGCTCCCGGTCATGGAAGACGGCACACTTATGATTAAGCACATGCGCTACCACCGCTCGGTCCGCAACGGGCACCCCGGAACCCCGGTTCACTTCCTGGCGCTAGACGGCTTTGACCCAACCTCCATGGGTGGGATGTGGAATACCGTTCTGGAAGAGGGTATCGAGGCCGAAATCGTCTCGGACATGAGGCTACTGGAACCGAAGATGAATTCGATTCATTTTGCCTCCTCCAGGTCGGGCGGCAGTATTCTGATCGGCCTTGAAAACGTCAAACGACGGCTGCCGATCAACACCTATGGCGATGGGATGCGCAGGCTGCTCGCGCTCCGGCTTTCCTTCGTCGGAGCAAAGGGCGGCGTCCTGTTGATCGATGAGATCGATACGGGTCTTCACTGGACGGTCATGGAAGAGATGTGGCAGTTCGTGGTGGAAGTTGCAAAACGGTTGAACGTTCAGGTCTTTGCCACCACGCACAGCTATGACTGCATTCGAGGTCTGGGATCTCTGATTCGGAATTGCCCCGACCTGGAGGACCAGGTGTCCCTCCAGAAGATGGACCGATTGCTGCCGGAGGGGGTGTGTCTGAAAGGCGACCAGATCAAAGTCGCAGTGGAACAGGACATCGAGGTCCGCTGATGCCCACACCCGAACGGCCAAAGCTGTATGTGGAAGGGAAGAACGACATCCATGTCATT
>MWLD01000043.1 GCA_002018045.1 Candidatus Synechococcus spongiarum LMB bulk15M | reverse complement strand
CAGGTAGTAGGGCCAGCCGATTCTCGTTCTTTGCCAGGCCTTGGTAGCAGGTCTTCCCGTAGCCAAACATCTGCTTGACATGGAACAACACGTCTTCCACTTTTGTCCTCACACCCGACTTCCACTGTTCCATCAGACGTTCCAGTTGATCTCCAGCTCATCTTCTGCGCTGTCCCGACCCCATCGCACTATGCTGCCACCTTGCGATCCTCATGGTCTTCACGCTTCTCAATCCCCCGATAACCTGCATCCCCCCCAGACACGAACCTCTTCTCCGTGAAGCAATCGGTCTGCAGGTGTCCGGTCATGGACCTTGGCAGATGGTGTCGCCAGGCTATGCACCAGACCAGTTTGATCATCCACACCGATGGGCGGCTTCATGTCCAAGTGCCTCTGCTTCCCTTTTCTGCTCTGCTTCATCCCGGGATCACCCTCCCCGCTGCAGTTCTTCCTCGATGTCGGTGCTGCAATGATCCTGGCATCCAGTATCTTCCTCCCCTGCTTGAGCATCAGACCTTGATCCGACAAATACTCTCTGACCGTCTCAAACAACACCTGGCCTGGTCCATGGCGCTCCAGTAGATGGCGGAAGTTCGGAATCGTTGTCTCGCCCGGCGCCTTCTCCAGCCGGATACCGGTTAAAGCGACGCACGCTCTCAACCTCATAGAGCATGTACTCCACGGCCGGATCACTGAGGTTGTAGAAGAGTTGGACACGGAATAGTAGGGCCTGATCTGCTCAACCAGTCCATGCCAAGGGATCTGCTCCTCTATCCCCTCCGGAAACAGTTCCCTCCTCGTCGTCTTCTTGTTCTCGTACTCAAGCTCGGCAAAGCTCCTCTCCATGATGCTCGTTCCAGCAAACTCCAAATACGGGTCCATCCTGTTCACTTGCAGTAGACCTGTTCAGAGGTGCCTTAATTTTCCAAGCTGCAATTTGGTGCGCAGATATTCCATACCTCTATCTCCTTTTACGCGATTACAGTTTCCACATAATAGTTGAAGATTGCTAATATGGTCAGTTCCACCTTTCTTGGGGGAGATGATATGATCGACTTCCAAGTTGCGGAACTCGAAATGTGTGGCACAACCTCCACAGTAACCTTTCTGCTGACCATAGAGCAACTCTCGATTTTTCAGACAATTGTAACGCGGGAGCTTGCCCAAGTCCGTGCGGGAGGGAATGTCAGTGCGGATTGAACCTTGGAAGAACAGGTCGAGTTCGTTGTGCATTCTTTGCTGCACAAGCTCAGTTGCCTTTGACGATATATCAATCCCGGCCCATTGGCGGTTTTCTGTCTGAGCCGCAATACAGGCGGTGGCGCATCCACAAAAGGGGTCAAGCACCATGTCACCTTCATTGCTAGAAGCTCTGATGATGCGCTGTAGGAGACGCAATGGTTTTTGTGTGGGATATCCAGTTCTTTCTTTCGCTTGAGAATTCACATAAGGTACTTCCCAAACATCTCGCATAGCAACTAAATTATACACACCATCTTCATCTTCATAGAACATGGCTCCCCCTGCACCATAATTAACCAACCCTGGCTTTCTGTTTTTTGCTTTCGTATAGGCTTTCTCGGTCTGCATGTTAAATGTTGCTTCGTCAGCAGCATAGAATAACAGCACGTCATGTTTGCGCGCAAAGTACCTTTTTGAGACACCGCCGGTTCTATAGGACCAGATGACTTCGTTTTTAAACTTTCTCTGTCCAAATATTGCATCCATCATGATCTTGAGATAATGGCTCATGGTGGGGTCACAATGAAGATAAATGCTGCCGGCCGGTTTGAGCAACCGGTGTATTTCAAGTAGTCTCACTGCCATATAAATTAAATAGGACTTGTCACTATCTTTCATTGACGCATGAATAACACGGCTCAGCGGGGGATGCTTGGCTTCAATCAGATCCAGCCAGGTAATATCCAACTCCTGAAGTGTCCAGGTATCCTTGAACTCGGCGCCAGCAGCTTGGCTGCCTATGGGCGCAGCGTAGTTTGCATTGGAATTGAAGGGTGGGTCAAGGTAGATAAGATCAACAGAAGCAGAGTTCATGCCCCGCATAATGCCCAGGTTATCTCCAGTCCATATGGTCTGATTGCTCCAGTTCGGTGTTCCATCGTTTGCCTTGTCCTTCTTGGCTGGCTTGGTTGAATGCTGTTCCATACGAGTTGCCTCTGATTGCCCCTGTATTGTAGCACGAAAAGCTTTCGGAATTAGTAGTTCCGGGTTTGGAAGCATGGATTCTGCAAGGATCCCGGCCCAAGCGCTGGATAGGCGGCGCCAAGGTGGCGTCAACAAATTCGGCCCACGTGTAGATCCCTGTAACCCCTTGGGTTCTTTAGCCGATACGGACCCAGCCCCGGCCTTGCCGGCTTGTGACCCGCAGCCACAGATACTGGCCGTCGTACCAGCGCACCAGGCCCTGCAAGGGTTGACCAATGGGTAACGGCAAAACCTGTGGGGCACTGACCAGGGGTTCACGGCGCAAACCGGTGGCTTGCGCGGCCAGCAGGGGATCGCCCGGTTGCCGTTGACGGGATTTACTCGACTCAAGGCGCGCGCCACCGGCGGGCAAACCAATGGGAAGTAGCAGCGCCATGCTCAGCATCCAGGCCCAGCGACCTGCCATGGTTTGCTGTGTACCGAAGGCGGACCGTCCCGCTACGCTGGGCGAAGAAGATGGTGTCATCAGATATCCAGATCAGTGAAGTGGAGCTCTGCGCTGTGGTTTTCAATGAATTCACGCCGAGGGGCCACCTTGTCTCCCATGAGAATGGTGAAGATACGGTCCGCTTCCGCAGCGTCATCAATCCGTACCCTTTTCATCAGGCGTGTAGAAGGGTCCATGGTGGTTTCCCAAAGCTGTCGGGGCATCATCTCCCCCAAACCTTTGAACCGCTGGATGGTGTGGTTGGAATTGCGGGGAAACTCGGCAATGCATTTATCCTTCTCTGCCTCGTCGAAGCAATAATAATGCTGTTTTCCCCTCTCAACTTTATAAAGGGGCGGACAAGCAATATAAATGTAACCATCTTCCACAAGCTGCCGCTGGTAGCGATAGAAGAATGTCAAAATCAGGGTACGAATATGGGCACCGTCCACATCTGCATCCGTCATAATTACAACACGATGATAACGTAAATTGGATGCATCAAACTCCTCGCCTTTGATGCCCAATCCCAGGGCAGTGATTAACGATTGAATTTCTGTATTTTTGTAAATTTTTGCATCATCAGTTCTCTCGATGTTGAGAATCTTTCCTCGCAAGGGCAGAATTGCCTGAAAGCGACGATCCCGGCCCTGCTTGGCCGATCCACCAGCCGAGTCTCCCTCCACAAGGTAAATTTCCGACTCTGCGGGATCCCTGGAGCTGCAGTCCGCCAACTTGCCGGGCAGGGTGGAACTCTCAAGCACGGATTTGCGACGCACCAGCTCACGGGCGCGCCGGGCCGCTTCTGCTGCATTAAACGCCTGAATCGCCTTCTCCAGGATGAGATCCACAACTTGAACGTTAAACTCCAGAAATTCGGTTAGACGTTCCCCGACAATGGAATCGACCACACCGCGTACTTCCATATTGCCCAGCCTGGTTTTTGTCTGTCCCTCAAATTCAGGCTCCGGAACCTTGACAGAGAGCACAGCCGTCAATCCCTCGCGAATATTCTCACCGGATAAGTTGGAATCCGAGTCCTTGCGCTTATTGCGTTTCCTGGCCAACGTATTGAGCGTGCGGGTTAGCACAGCCTTAAAGCCTTCCATGTGGGTACCACCATCCACGGTGCGAATATTATTGGCAAAACCAAAAACACTATCGGAATAGGCATCGGAACACCACTGTAATGCTGCTTCCACCTGAATGCCGTCCTTTTCTCCTTGCACGAAAATAATGTCCCTGTGTAGAGGATCCTTGTCTTGGGTCAGATAAGCCACATATTCCTTGATGCCACCCTCGTAACAATAGGTTTCCTGGTAAGGGTTGCCCGCGTCGTCCAGGGCGCCTTGGCGACCGTCGGAAAACAGGATATTGACACCGCCATTGAGATAGGCCAGCTCCCGCAGCCGTACCGCCAACGTTGGAAAATCAAACCCGATTCCTCCAGTGAAGATATCCGTGTCCGGACAAAAGCGCACCGTTGTGCCTCGCTGCCCCCACGCGGGATCGTTCTTGGCAAGGGAGCGTCTCTGTAGAGGCCCCTGCGCCACACCCTTTTCAAAACGCTGACGGTGCTCCTGATCCTGTCGGTAGACCGTCACCTCCACCCAGGCGCTCAGGGCATTCACCACGGACACCCCTACCCCATGGAGACCACCGGAGACCTTATAGCCACCCCCGCCAAACTTCCCGCCGGCATGGAGGACGGTCAGCACGGTCTCAAGCGCAGACTTGCCCGTACGGGGATGGATATCGGTGGGAATGCCGCGACCGTTGTCCCTCACCTCGACAGAGCCATCGCCATGGAGATGCACACGGATTTCCGTGCAATGTCCTGCCAAGGCCTCGTCCACGGCATTATCCACCACCTCGTAGACGAGATGGTGAAGACCCCGGGGACCGGTGCTGCCGATGTACATTCCCGGACGTTTGCGCACAGGTTCCAGCCCTTCAAGAACCTGGATTTGCGCCGCGCCGTAGTCCGCCTGAACCTTGCTGGTCTCAACCATTGGCCCCCGGTTCACCACGGTCGAAAAGGTCCTTGACGTTGTTGGACCAGGACGGACTCGAAAATCCCTGTAAATGGTGCAAAAGTGCTTCCGGAACCCAATCTCTGCCCATCCTAGCATCGGGATCCGCTGATCCGACGATGGCGTCTCGGGATCGTGGAGCTTCCCCATGGACCACAAGCAACCGGGCCTCATCGTCATCCTTGGCCCCACAGCCAGCGGCAAGTCCGCCCTGGCTCTGGACATGGCCTGTCACCTCAACCTCCCCATCCTCAATGCGGACTCCCGCCAAGTGTATCGGGGGATGGACGTGGGCACCGCCAAGGCCACCCCGGAGCAGCAGCGCCTGGCTCCCCATTATCTGCTGGATCTGCGGGACCCCGACCGACCCGTAACGGTTCGGGAGTTCCAGGTCCTGGCCCAGCAGTGCATCCTGCGGTTTCACAGGCGCGGAACGACCCCGCTGCTGGTGGGAGGAAGCGGGCTCTACCTGGCGGCCGTCACCCAGGGACTGCGCCCACCGGCGCTGCCGCCCCAGCCGGTGTTGCGACGCCAACTGACCGCCCTGGGTCAGCCCCACTGCCATGGTCTGCTGCGCTGTGCCGATCCTGTGGCCGCCCGCAGCATTCATCCCAACGACAAGGTACGCACCCAAAGGGCGTTGGAAGTGATCTACGGCACCGGCTGTGCCCATTCCCTGCAGCAAAGCCGCCACCCTCCCGCCTATCCCGTTCTGGAAATCGGCCTGGCGCCGGAGGATCTACGCCAACGCATTCACCAGCGCACCGCGGCCATGGTTGCTGGCGGCCTGCTGGAAGAAACGCAGCGTCTCATGGAGCGCTTCGGTGTGGAGCTGCCGCTGCTGCAGACCATGGGCTACCGGGAGGCCTGCCAGTTGCTGACTGGGCGCATGGACCGTCAGCAGGCTGTGGCTGCTATCAACCGCCGTACTCGTCACTATGCCAAGCGGCAGTTCACCTGGTTTCGTCACCAGCATCAGCCCCACTGGCTCACCAGCGCCCAGGCACAGGGTTGGCAAACCATTCCCCGGGATCTGCGACAAAACATTGTCGATTTGGTGAGGAAACCGACCGACAGCGCACCCACCTCGGCTTAGGATGAAATCCGATTCAGGGTCTCCCTTGGACCCTCACTTCACCCACTACTGCGAATTTGGCCCCTCGTCCCCGCTTTGATCGCCGCCTCCCGGTCCGCGAGCTTCCCAACATCAACGAGCGGATCACCTATCCCTTGCTGCGGGTTGTGGATGCGGACGGAACCCAGTTGGGCGTCATCAGCCGGGATGACGCATTGAAGGTTTCTCAGGATCGAGAGTTGGACCTGGTGCTGGTGAGCGAGAAGGCCAGTCCGCCCGTCTGCCGGGTGATGGACTATGGAAAATTCAAGTTCGAGCAGGAAAAGAAGGCCAAGGAAGCCAAGAAGAAGTCCCACCAGACCGAGGTGAAGGAGGTGAAAATGCGCTACAAGATTGATCAGCACGACTACGACGTGCGCATCAAGCAGGCCAGCCGGTTCCTCAAGGCGGGTGACAAGGTGAAATGCACAGTCATCTTCCGTGGCAGGGAGATCCAGCATGTCGGCTTGGCGGAAAAGCTGCTTTTCCGCCTGGCCGGTGATTTGGAAGAGCAGGCCGAAGTCCAGCAGACGCCCAAGCGGGAGGGGCGCAACATGATCATGTTTCTGACCCCGCGCCGTACGCCACTTGTGAAAGCCGACCAGGCCACACGGCCAGGCAGCAGCAACCCAGGCGTCAAGAGTGGTCCGGTGTCGGCCAACGGGGACCGTCTTCGGTCCCATCCTCGCCGTCCTGTGAACTCCAATCCAGCCGTTGTGGCGCGGGATGGGGCAATGCCGTAGGCTTGTGACAATTACCAACTGTCCACATGCGCTTCCAGGTCCAGGCCTGCAGCTCGGTGTCGGCTTCTTCGCAACTCTACGGCCAACTGTCCTTCGCCATTGCGTCCCGATTTTATCGCCCAGGGCAGCGCCTACCCAGTACGCGGCAGTTGGCCATGCAGACCAACCTGCATCGCAACACGGTCAGTAAGGTCTATCGGCAACTGGAGGCCCATGGCATCGTCGAGGCAGTGGCCGGCTCAGGGGTGTACGTGCGCGGTCAAACCCCTGCCAACTCGAGCAGAACATCCGACCCCCGCAGTGTTGCTGACGTCAGTGCTGGCCAAGGCCGTGCTCAGGAGGTGGGACACTGCATCAATACCCTGCTCCGTGGTGGACTGACCCTGCAAGAGACCCTGCACCAACTCACCACGGAAATCAACTGGCGCATCAGTTGCAGCACCCAGGTGCTGGTGAGTACACCGCAAGACGATCTGGGGGCTGCACAGCTCATGGCCAGGGAGTTGGCGACGCTACCGGTTCCGGTGGCTGCGGTTCCCCTGGAATCCCTGGACCGTCGCCTGGCGGCCCTTGTCCGGCACGACAAGAAGGCAACGGTGGTGACCAGTCACTATTTCCTGAAGCCGGTAGAGGACGTGGCCAGAACCCACAACATGCTTTGCCTGGCCCTGGAACTCAACTCCTTCGACCGTGAACTCAACGTGATTGCCCAACTCCGTACGGATAGCTGCGTGGGCATGGTGAGCATCAGTTCCGGGATCCTCCGTGCCGCAGAACTGATTCTCCAAGCCCAGCGCGGGCAAGAGTTACTGGTTATGACCGCTGTGGTGGACATGGGCAACCCCCATACAGGGCAGAAGATGCTGCTGAGCCTTTGTCGAGCCTCCGGCACGGTCCTGTGCGACCAACCCAGCCATCCCGTGGTGGAGGCCACCATCCGTCAACACCGTTCCCGGATGGTGCGGGTGCCGAATCTTTACTGCGTTGACCACTACCTGCGCCCGGAAACGGTGGACGTGCTGAGCAAGGAGATGGGCCTTGGCTGTCGCGTTGCTTGAGTCCCGCCGTTCTGCACAAGCCGGATATCGAGCTGTCAGGATAGATGTTGAATCCACCCCATGGTCATGCGCACGCTTTTGGCTGACTTCCGGATGATTCGGGAGCGCGACCCGGCAGCCCGGGACTGGCTGGAGTCTCTGACCTGTTACCCAGGCTTCCACGCTTTGGTGCTTCATCGCTTCAGCCATAGGCTCTGGCGCCTGGGGCTACCGTTGCTACCGCGTCTCGTTTCCCATATCGGGCGTCTCCTGACCGGCGTGGAGATTCACCCTGGCGCCCGTATTGCTGCCGGGGTGTTCATCGATCACGGCATGGGCGTTGTGATTGGCGAGACCACGGAGATCGGCAAGGGCTGCACCCTCTACCAGGGGGTGACCCTCGGTGGGACTGGCAAGGAGACCGGCAAACGTCATCCCACACTTGATCGCAACGTGGTTGTGGGCGCTGGCGCGAAGGTGCTGGGGGGCATCACCATTGGCGCCAACACGCGTGTCGGCGCTGGCTCGGTTGTGGTGAAAGACGTGCCTCATCACTGCACGGTGGTGGGTGTACCGGGTCGGGTCATTCACCGCTCCGGGGTGCGCGTGGATCCCTTGGCCCATTCCCAGTTGCCGGATGCGGAAGCCCGCATCATCCGCAACCTCATGGACCGGATCGACGCCTTGGAGGGGGAGGTGGTTGCCCTGCAGGAGTGCCTGCGGGACGTGGCGGCTGGAAGGCCACTCCGTCCCCGCTGTGGAGGACAGGCTCAAAACCTGCAGGACCGGGAGATCATCGAGTTCTTCAGTGGCCAGGATTCTGGTGAGGGTGGTGAACAGGGCGGTGGGTCTTGATCCCGATCCACCGGGGACGATTGCGCCTCAGACGATGACCTCTCGGCTGGAGGGTGTGGAGACCGCTGGTGGCCGGGGTTGAAACATGAACATGGAATAGATAACGTTGCGGCGCATTTGGGTCATCATTTCCAAAAACATGATATAGCCCTCATTTTTATACTCCATCAGGGGATCCTTCTGGCCATATCCCCGTAAGTTCACCGACTCTCGTAGAGCATCCATACTCTGTAAATGTTCACGCCAGAGGGTATCAATCTGTTGCAGGATAAAGAATCGCTCAGCCTGACGCATTAAGCCAGGCTGGATTTCGTTGACCTGAGCCTCTTTGATGTCGTAGGCACTACCTAGCTGTTCGCAAAGAAAAGATTTGAGTTCCTCAACTTTGAGGCCAGAGAGATCCTGAGGTTGCAGGTCGCCGAGTAGATGCACAAATTCTTTCACTTTGCCCGCCAGCCGATCCAGCGACCATTCTTCAGGGGGGAGCTCAGGGTCCACATAGGCAGCAACAATGTCTTCCATGGTACGCTCTCCATAACTCAACACCTGTTGTTTCAGTTGGTCTCCTTTCAAGACACGGCGCCGCTCCGCATAAATAGCACGCCGCTGGTTGTTCATCACCTGATCGTAATCAAAGACTTGTTTACGAATATCAAAGTAATAGGTTTCCACTTTCTTCTGGGCAGATTCCAGGGAGCGGGTTAGCAAGCCGGATTCAATGGGCATGTCCTCATCAACGCGGAAGGCATCCATCACCCTGGCCACCCGATCCCCACCAAAAATGCGCAACAAGCTGTCCTCCAGAGACAGGAAGAAACGGCTACTCCCCGGGTCACCCTGACGCCCGGAGCGGCCTCGCAGTTGGTTGTCTACACGCCGCGACTCATGCCGTTCGGTACCGATCACGTGGAGACC
>MWLD01000047.1 GCA_002018045.1 Candidatus Synechococcus spongiarum LMB bulk15M | reverse complement strand
TCACCTTTCCACTCCCTTGACCTCAAGGGCAAGACCGTTGTGTTGCTGTTTGAAGATGCGGATGATGCCGAGCGCTATGCCGGACTTCTGGAAGCTCAGGACTTCCCCAGTCCAACCGTGGAGAGCATTGCCCGTGAAGAGGTGGAGCACTTCTGTCGCTCCAACGGTTATGAAGCCCGGATTGTCCCCAAGGGTTTTCGGCCCCGGTCCGAAGAGGACCGGCTGCTTCTCCTGCCTCCGCAACGCAATCTGGATGTAGAGAACTGGCATCGGCAGCCGGAACCACAATGTTCGGAATCGGCATCGGACACCACTCGGGCTGAGACCACCCCGCGTCATGGCGCGTCCGACCCGGATTCCGAACCGGACCCGGATTCCGACTTGAACGACCTGCGGCAGAAGCTGGAGCGTCTGCTTTGAAGTTCTGCGGGACTGCCTTCAGGGATCCCTAGGGCTGATAGGGTCCCCAGTAGGGCTGGGTGAACAGATCCAGCCGCTGGCGCGCAGGGCCAGGCACTTGATCGGGAGCAGTGAGCAATGCCGTGGCCAGAGCGTTGTGGGCAGGGCTCTCCGGCTGCTCCGCCGCCAAGGATGGCAAGCAGGTCCCAAGGATGGTCTGGATGGTTGTGGCGTTGGCCCGAAGATTGGCAATGACCATCTCGACGCTCACAGTGTCATGGTCTTCATGCCAGCAGTCGTAATCCGTCACCATGGCCAGACAGGCATAGGCGATTTCGGCTTCCCGGGCCAGCTTGGCTTCCGTGAGGCTGGTCATGCCGATCACATGCCCTTGCCAACTGCGGTAGAGCTCGGATTCCGCACGGGTGGAAAAGGCCGGCCCTTCAATACAGACATAGGTTCCATGGCCATGGGCAGTGGGGCCGGATGTCATGGTCCGGACGGCTGCCTGGTGAAGCCGTTGGGAGAGCACAGGGCAGAAGGGGTCGGCAAAGCCAACGTGGGCAACGCAGCCTTCCCCGAAAAAGCTGGCTTGACGGTTGACGGTGCGGTCAATGAATTGATCGGGAACCACCGCATCCAGGACGCCGATGGACTCTTGCAACGATCCCACCGCACAACAACCAACGAGGTAGCGCACCCCCAGGGAGCGTAAGGCCCAGATGTTGGCCCGGTACGGCACTTCGGTGGGCAGGAGATGGTGGTGACGGCCATGGCGGGCCATGAACACCACCGGTGTCCCGTTCAGACGCCCTTCCGTCAGGAGATCCGAAGGGAGACCAAAAGGTGTCTCGATCCGATGCTCACGTATCACCTCCAACCCTTCCATGGCATAGAGGCCGCTGCCTCCAATCACGGCAACGCTCAACTCCCTGGAGGCTTCTGCCGCCGTCATGCCGATCTCCATTCCGGTCCCGTCCAGGATACTTCACGTCGGGCCCGGCACATCGGGGCCGGGTTGGCTCCAACAGAGCAGGCAGTGGGCGCCATCGTCCACCTTCGTCAAAGCCGACCAATCTCCCCAGGGCTGCTCCAGCACCGGCACGTCAACACGGGGATGACCACTCTGCTGCTGATCGGGACTGACCAGCAGTTGCAGCCGCTGCAACGACACCTGGGCCGCCAGTCGGGGCACCATGTCTTGCAGCAACGGCCCCAGGACGGCCCTGGCCGTGGGGGCCAGGCGGACCGTGAGGTCAGGGTTACAAAGCAGGGCCCTGGTGCGGGTCTGTACGTCCTCGGTGGTCACAGCGCCAGCCGCCTGGGCCATGGTCCGGATCCGCTCCAGCAGTTGGCCCCGCTCCTGAGCGGAACTCTGCTGCCCATAGTCCAATCCCAACACCGCATGAACACCCTGGAGCAGGTGGCCCAGCTTCCGGGCTTTTGTATTCAGGTAGCGGAGGTTGTGCCGGCCGGGCTCCATCACCAGGGGAACCCGTTCGCTGATTTCCAGGCCATAGCCTCCCAGGCCTGCCACCTTACGGGGATTGTTGGTGATCAGTCGCAGTTGATGGATGCCCAGGTCATATAGAATCTGGGCGCCGATGCCGTAGTCCCGCAAATCTGCGTCAAAGCCCAGTCGTTCGTTGGCCTCAACCGTATCCAGACCCAGATCCTGCAAGCTATAGGCGCGCAGCTTGTTGATGAGGCCGATACCACGGCCTTCCTGGCGAAGATAGACAACCAGACCACGCTCCTCCGCCTCGATCATCTTCAGGGCGGCTTCCAATTGATCCCGGCAGTCGCAACGCAGGGAGCCCAGGGCATCGCCGGTGAGGCATTCCGAATGGATTCGCGTCAGCACAGGACCATCCCCCAGACGCTCCACCGGCCCGCGAACAATGGCCAAATGGTCACGGCCATCCAGCCGGTTGTGGAAGCCGATGGCCTGAAAGCTGCCAAAACGGCTGGGCAAACGCGCAGTGGTCACACGGGTGACAAAGCGTTCGTTGTGGAGCCGATAGCGAATGATGTCGGCGATGCTCACCAGGCATAACCCATGGCGCCGGGCGTAGATTCGTAATTCCGACAGGCGCGCCATGGAGCCGTCCGGATTCTGGATTTCACAGATCACCCCTGCGGGATAAAGACCTGCCAGACGGGCCAGATCCACTGCGGCTTCCGTATGGCCAGCACGTTTCAGGACGCCTCCCCCCCGGGCGCGCAGCGGGAAAATATGGCCTGGACGGCGGAGATCACGGGGGCGGGTACCGGGTCCAATGGCCACTTGAATGGTGCGGGCACGGTCCTCTGCCGAAATCCCGGTGGAGACGCCATGCTCCGGTGCTGCATCGATGCTCACCGTGAAGGCGGTCTGGTTGCTATCGGTGTTGCAATCCACCATCAGGGGTACATCCAACTCGTCCAGTTGCTCGGCCTCCATGGCCAGGCAGATGAGCCCTCGGGCCTCGCTGGCCATGAAGTTCACCTGTCTGGGGGTGGTGAATTGGGCGGCACAGATCAGATCTCCCTCGTTCTCACGGTTCTCATCGTCCACCACCACAATGCAATCTCCATTGCGTAGCGCATCAAGGGCCTCGGGAACGGTGCTGAAGGTCATGGAAAGCAAGGAACGGCAGATAGCTGCTTTAGGCTGATTTCATGGCGTTCGCGAGCCATTTTTCTCTGAACGGTGTCTACTTTGTCCCCTCATCGTGTTGCCGTGATTGGTGCCTCCGGCTATGGAGGACTCCAGACTGTGCGATTGCTCCATACTCATCCCCGTCTGCGGGTCACGTTTCTGGGGGGTCATGGCTCGGTGGGCAGCCACTGGCGAGAACTGGCCCCTTTCCTTGATACAGGACCGGATCTACATGTGGCCCAACCGGATCCCGACGTTATCGCTGCCGCTGCCGACCTGGTGGTGCTGAGCCTGCCCAACGGACGGGCCGGCACACTGGCGCCTGCACTGCTGGAGCGTGGTCTGCGGGTGGTGGATCTGTCGGCGGACTATCGGTTTGCTCACCTGGAGGATTGGCGACAAATCTATGGCGGCCATGGTGGGGCAGTGGAGCGCACTGATGCCGGCCTCTGCGCAGAGGCGGTCTACGGCTTGCCGGAGTTTAACCACCGGGCCATCGCCACCGCTCGCCTGGTGGCCTGCCCCGGTTGCTTCCCCACCACCAGCCTCCTGGCTCTGTTACCCCTGTTGCAAGAGGGTTTGATCCTGTCGGAGGGCATCGTTATCGATGCCAAGACCGGCACGTCCGGAGGTGGCCGTGAGGCGCGGCAGCACCTTTTGTTGGCGGAGGCCGGGGAAGCTGTTGCTCCCTACGGGGTTGAGGGGCATCGCCATACCAGGGAGATTGAAATTCAGGCCACAACCCTGGGGAGAAGCCTTCCCGTTCGCCTCCAGTTCACCCCCCACCTGCTGCCCATGGTGCGGGGGCTGTTGGCAACGGTGTACGGCCAACTGCACGCACCAGACTGCTCGGCGGCCCAACTCACAAGCCACTTCCTTGACACCTACCGGGACCACCCCTGTGTGGACGTGCTGCCGGTGGGGGTGTATCCCTCCACCAAGTGGGTGCGCCAGACCAACCGCGCCCTCCTCTCCGTGGCCACCAATCCCCACACAGGCCAGGTGATTGTCATGGCGGCACTGGACAACCTGCTTAAGGGGCAAGCAGGCCAGGCGGTGCAATGCCTCAACATCATGCTGGGGTTGCCCGATTCCACGGGCCTGCCGCTGGAACCCTTTTATCCCTGACATGCATCCTGACACTTCAGGGACGCTCGTTCAACAGGTTCCGGCCAGCCATGGCCACGGCAACGGGCAGAATGCGATGCTCCTGGGCGTGGATTCTGGGGGCCAGGGTAGCCATGGTGTCGTTGGGATAGACCGGCACGGCCGCCTGGATCAGAATGGGGCCTGCATCGACTTCCGGCACCACCAGATGGGCTGTGCATCCGGTAATGCGAACACCGGCAGCCAAAGCCCGCTCCATGGCGTTCAGTCCCCGGAAGGCGGGCAACAGTGAGGGGTGAATGTTGACCAGTCGCTTGTCGTAGGCCTGGCAGAGTACAGGCGAGACAATGCGCATCCATCCCGCCATGACCAGCACATCCACCCGAAGGGTGCGGAAATGGTCCACGAGGGCACGGTCCAGGGCTTCCCGGCTGTTGTAACGACGGTGATCCATCACCGTGGCCGCAACATCCAGGCGCTCGGCTCTGGTCAGGGCCTTGCAACGGGGTGTGTTCACCACCAGCCCCACCACCTCTGCGTGCAGCGCACCATGGCGTGAGGCCCGGACCAGGGCCGCAAAGTTCGAGCCATGGCCGGAAGCCAGCACGCCCAACCGCAAGGCCCTGGCCCGGGGTGACGGTGAAGGAGCCACGTGGGGAACAACCAGGGCCACGGTCCGGGGAGACGCGGTGCTTCCCCTGGTCACTGGCGCCAGTGGCTCAAACGGGCTCACAGGTGGAGACAAAGGCCACGCCACCGTAGTAGGCCAGCAGTGGTCGCAGTGCAGTGCGCAGTGCTTCGGTCACGGGTTCTTCGCAGAAGATGATCACATGAACGTTGGTTCCCAACCCGGTGACTTCAAGTGCTTCGCTGGCCACCAGTCCATGGGCGCCTCGGCCCGTGACGTGGCGCGCCACGGAATAGCCGGGTGTGCCGCAACTGTCAATCACGTTGACCAGGCGCTCCAGTTCACGCTCGCTGAGAATCACGTCAACACGGTTCATGGCTTAGCCGGCAGGGATCACGGTCTTGATGACCTGGAGATACAAGGGAATTCCAACAATGATGTTGAAAGGGAACGTGAGCCCCAAACCCGTGGAGATGTACAGACTGGGGTTGGCTTCCGGAACGGTCATCCGCATGGCGGCCGGCACGGCGATATAGGACGAACCGGCGCAGAGTACGGCAAACAGCAGCGCCGTGCCCTGGCTCATCCCCAACACGGCCGCCAGGCCAATGGCCAGGAAGGCGTTGACCAAGGGCATCAGCACGGCAAATCCGATGAGAAAGGGTCCGGCTCGGCGCAGTTCGTTGAGACGACGGGCCGCCACCAGTCCCATGTCCAGGAGGAAAAACGTAAGCACGCCATAGAAGAGCTTGTCGGTGAAGATCTCCAGCTTTTGCACACCTGTAGGACCCTGCTGGGCCACCAGAAACCCCACCAGCAGGCTACCGATGAGGAGGAACACGGAACTGTTCAGAAACGCCTCGTGGAGCACGGCCCCCGGACCCACCTTTTCCTGGCCCGGCTTCCGGGATGAGCGACCCAGGAGGCGCACCAGGAGCAGGCCAACGATGATGGCCGGTGATTCCATCAAGGCCAGGGCCGCCACCATGAAGCCGTCGTACGGCAACTCCAGCACCCGCAGAAAGGATTCCGCCGTGATGTAGGTCACTGCGCTGGTGGAGCCGTAGGCTGCGGCAATGGCCGCAGAGTTGTAGACGTCCAGGCGGGTGCGCAGAATGAGGAAGCTGTAGAGGGGGATCACCGAGGCCATGAACACCGCGGCGCCCACACTCAGGAGCACCGTGAGGGACAGACCGCTGCGTTCCAGTTGCACACCCCCGGTAAAGCCGATGGCCAGCAGGAGATACAAGGAGAACAGCTTGGGCAACGGGGCTGGAATCTCCAGATCGGACCCCAGAAGAACAGCCAGCATCCCCAGGAAAAAAAAGAGAACGGGCGGGGTCAGGATGTTCTGTAACGCCAGTGCAGTGTCGACCAACCCGGAACTGCGTCATACCTTCAGCCAAGGTAGCGGCTCCTGGTCCGGGCATCACCAACAATGGGGAGTGTGTTACGAGTTTCAGGTGTCGTCCTCCTCTCCGCCCCTATTGGTGATCGCCAGCGGCAATGCCGGCAAGATAGGGGAAATCACTGCCATGCTCACCCCTGTGGACATTCGGCTGGCGGTTCAACCCGAGGGGCTGGTGGTGGAAGAGACGGGTTCCAGCTTTGCCGAAAACGCTCGCCTGAAAGCCGCAACCGTGGCCCGACTCACCGGAGAATGGAGTCTGGCTGACGACTCGGGGCTGGTGGTGGATGCCCTCCATGGCGCTCCCGGCGTCTATTCAGCCCGCTACGGACCCGATGCAGCAAGCCGTCAAGCGCGGCTGCTGGCGGAATTGAAGGGCACGCTCTACCGCACTGCCGCATTGGTCAGCGCCTTGGCTCTGGCCAACCCCCTTGGAGAGATTCTCCTGGAAACGGAGGGAGAGTGTCGCGGCGAAATTCTGGAACGGCCTCGGGGCACTGCCAAGGGCTACGGGGACATCTTCTGGATCCGGGCGGCAGGATGCACTTATGGGGAACTCCCCACCAGTTGGAAACTGAAATTCGGCAGTCGTGGGCGGGCCGTGCGCAGTGTCGCTGCGGACATCAAACGTCTTCTGTCCTGAAGCGTTCGTGGGAGGTTTTGATCTACTGAAGTGCTCATCAGGGCGAGGCCAAATCAACATCGCGCCACCGCTGCAGTGCGCTCTTCAGATTTTCCACCAGCGGCTGAATATCGCTCTGCTTGTTTCCTGCCTCCTGCCGTCCGACCATGCGGGCGATCTCCGGTTCAGTTCGGCTCACTGCTTCAGCAAGTCGGCGCAGCTTGGTCTTGGGGATCTCGTCTCGCCGGCCCGACGCCAAGTCGTAGAGGGAGTCCAATTGGCTTAACTTCGTTGTGAGTTCGTCTTTCCCGCAGCCCAGTCCTTTTGCTGCATCAGCGGGGAACTGCTTCAATGCCTGCCACACCCAGGCCTCCGGCGCCTCACCGGGAAGAAAGAACACGGAATCGCTTCGCGCGTGCTCCCGCAACCTTTCCTCCGCAGGGCTGTCGCGCTTGTCGCCGTCGAGAACAAAAACAAAGCTCTTGATCTGGCCGAACTTTCGAAATGCGGCGGCATGGGACGAGAACTCGTCCGCCCCTGTGTCGCGGCCAATATGAACCGACTCCGTGCTGATCTCCAACTCAGGTAGAAGAACGTCCAGCACACCTTTCAGTAGACCTTCAGCAGCCTTGTCCTCGCAGAGGAGATTGAGGGCACCTCCTGATCGTCCGTAAAGCGCATTCTGGATAATGTCGCGATAGGCAAGTCGAACCGCTACTTCACCGGTCGCCTCGTTACGGTGGAGGAAAATGCGGCCGTTTTCTGGCACCGAGTCCAGCACGACCGGGCTGTGGGTCGTGACGATCACCTGCAAGTCGTTGCGCAATGCCAAGTCCTGCAATTGCGCCATGAGAAGCTGCTGTACCCAAGGATGCAGCCCCGCCTCCAACTCGTCGATGAGGATGAGTGCCCCCTTGAGTTGGGCGATTTCCTGAGATAGGCGCAGGATGGCCCGCTCACCGGCAGACATGTGTAACTCCGAGTAGAAGCCGCCACACTTCTGGGCAGCAAAGAGAAGAACCTTGTTCCCGCTGGACAGATTGACAACTTCGGAGTACCGAAACGGCAGCATCTGATGCGCAAGCTCTATCTGGTATGCCGTCAGAGCTGTTTCCTTGGGCGCTTGCGCTGAGCGCGACATGCTGAGGACACCCCGCACTTCGGACGGGTTGCTGAGATTGCTGAGTGTGCGCAGATAGACTGCCCGCTCCGGCTGGCTGGCATTCTTGCGTCCGCCAAAGCTCCGATTCCAGCCCTTCGAGCGCCGCCACAGCATGGAGCGATGGCCTTCCGGTGTTTCATACTCGAAAGTGAGCGTGACTTTGTCTCTGTGGTCCTCACGTCCCCCACTCTTGGGGCGGTAATCAGGGAACAGGGTGGATGGCACGAAGTCCTTAACGCCAGCCCCGGTTACCTTATAGGCGCAGGCCGCTGCGAACAGTACGGTCGATTTCCCACTGGCGTTGCCACCAGCAATGACGCTCACCGGATAGTCGAATCTTGCCTTCAAGTCCTTGATGCCCCTTATCCCTTCCAGCCGGACCTCAGAGAGAAAATGTGGAAAATGGGGTTTTTTGCCCTGCAACTGACCCCATAATTCCCGGAGACGTCTCTGGATCATGGATGGCATGTCTTCGGCTCAAATGTGCTGAAGCTAGCTCATTTCATACGCCTCCTCCTGGACTTGAACCAACGACCGGCTGCCTGGAACGCAACTGCTCACCCGAGCCAGGTTTTTGTCCGAAGGTTGCAGGCGGTGGCGGTTCTCACGGCTTGCAGGGGGCGGCCATCCATTGTGGCCAAGCCAAGCCCGATGAGCGCCATGCCAATCAGGTGGTTGGCCAGCAAGGCTTCCTGCAAGACAACAACACCCAGGAGAATGGCGCTAACAGGAACCAGAAGCGTGACCAGGAGGAGATTGGTGGCGCCGGCGGTTGCCAGAATGCGGAAGTAGAGGACGTAGGCAAGTGCTGTGGACAGAACCGCCAACCCCAGGCAGGCAAGGACGGTATCAAAGCCTGGAACGGGCAACTGCCATGGCCGATCCACAATCAGCGTCACGGGGAGGAGGATCACACTGGAGGCGGTGACTTGCCCGGCGGCAGTCATCAAAGGAGACACCCCCATGGTCCTGAACCGCCGGCCAAAGACCCCGGCAACGGCATAGGACAGGGCAGCCGCGAGACAAGCCAGTTGGGCAACCGTCCGGACCCCGAGGGACGAGAGCGCGTCTGCACCCATCACCACCGCCACACCCGCCATCCCCAGCACGATCCCCGTGAGACGAGGGGCGGTCATCTTCTCGTCTGCTGTCACGACATGGGCCACGACAACGGTCAGCAGTGGGGTGGCTGCATTGAGGATGGAGGCAACCCCCGAGGTGATCCGGGACTGTCCCCAGACAATGAGGGAGAACGGGATGGCGTTGTTGAGGAGACCCATCACCAGGAAAGATCCCCAGAGGCGCCAGCCATGGGGAATCCGGCGGCGCTGCCCCAGCAGCACCACACCCCACAGAATGACCGCAGCCATGGCAATCCGTGCCGCCACGATGGTCAAGGTGGGCAGTTGGCGAACGGCAACGCCGTTGAAGAAGAAGGAGCCGCCCCAGAGAACGGACAGGGTGAACAGGAGTCCCCACTCCCCCATCGTCATCCTTCGGTTGATGTCCATGGCCACCGCCACAAGAG
>MWLD01000071.1 GCA_002018045.1 Candidatus Synechococcus spongiarum LMB bulk15M | reverse complement strand
ACGCCGACCGCCCTGGCTTCTCATCGGTGCCCTGGTTGCACTGATCCTGCTGCCGGGTCCCACTCTGCGGCTGCTCTTCGGCGTAGCCCGGGGGCTATCCCTGCTCTTTCTGTTGCTTCCTCTGCTGGCCGGTGTGGCAGGCTTGGCGGCCTGGCTATGGTGGCGTCGTCTACAGGCGCAGGTCAAGCAATGCCCCGCTTGCGGCATTCCCACCATGAACACCTCCTCCTGCCCTGCCTGTGGCTACAGCTTTGCGGGGTCCACGCAGGGCAGTGGGGGCAAGAACGACCCCATTGACGTGCAGGCTGAAATTCTGGACGACTAGGGAACGAACCCAATGACCCGCAACCGAAGTTGGCAAGAATTCACGCCGGATCGGACGCCTCGACTCCAGCAGCGGTCTCCTGCGCCGCAGCCGCCGGGCCAGCAGCACGTCAAGGTGCAACGCAGCAGTCGTGGGCGCGGTGGTAAGACCGTCACCATCATCACGGGATTGGCGTTGCCCACCGAGCAGTTGAATGCCCTGGCCAAAGCCCTGAAAGTCGCCACAGGCACAGGAGGAACCGTGCAGGGAGACACCATTGTCCTGCAAGGTGATCGTGTGACGGCGGTGCTGGAGCAACTCGCCATGCGCGGATATCGATCCAGGCGTTCCGGCGGCTAAAGCACACCCGCCGTCGGCAGCATGGCTGCCGTAGACAATGGAAACCAGGCCGGTGTCTCTTTCGTGACCACACCCACACCCACCGACAACAACATCGTTTGGCATCAAGCCACCGTATCCCGCCAGGATCGGGCGACCTTACGGGGACACGGCAGTGTCATCCTCTGGTTTACGGGTCTTTCCGGCTCCGGGAAGAGCACCATGGCCAATGGGGTCAATGGTGAACTGCACCGCCGTGGTGTTGCCGGTTACGTTCTGGATGGGGACAACGTGCGCCATGGCCTCTGCCGTGATCTGGGCTTTACCGATGCCGACCGTGTGGAGAACATCCGTCGCATCGGCGAGGTGGCCAAGTTGTTTCTGGATGCAGGGATCATCACCTTGACGGCTTTTGTCTCCCCCTTTCAAACGGATCGGGATCGGGCCAGGTCCCTGGTGCCCCCTGGCGACTTCCTGGAGATCTACTGCGCCGCCGACCTGGCCACATGCGAGCAGCGGGATCCCAAAGGCCTGTATGCCAATGCCCGCGCCGGTCGGATCAAGCACTTCACCGGGCTGGATTCTCCCTACGAGCCTCCTCGAAGCCCCGAGCTGGTCATCCGGACCGGTGACCTCTCCTTGCAGGAGGGGATCGACCAGGTGTTGAATGCCCTTGAGCAACGTCGGTTGATTCCTTCTCTCCCCGCTTGAGATGGCCGTGCCGAGCATCCGGACCCGACCCACACCGCCCGATGAGTAGCAATCCGCCCGTCGCTGTTGCGCTGCTCTCCGGTGGCCTGGATTCCGCGACCGCAGCGGCCATGGCCTTGGCAGAGGGGGATCGGGTGATTGGTCTCTCCATGGACTACGGCCAGCGCCACCGCCGCGAGCTGCAAGCGGCCTCCGACCTGGCCACCGGGTTGGGTCTGGTGGAACACCAGCAGTTACGGGTCAACCTGGCCGCCTGGGGTGGTTCGGCGCTTACGGATCTTCAGCAGCATCTGCCCCGGGATGGGGTGCAGCCTCATGTCATCCCCACCACATACGTGCCGGGGCGCAACACGGTGTTGATTGCGTTGGGCCTGAGCCTGGCTGAGGCCAGGGGCGCCCATCGGTTGGTGCTGGGGGTCAATGCAGTGGATTACTCCGGCTATCCGGACTGTCGCGGTGATTACCTGGCCCAATACCAGATCCTGGCGGACCTGGCCACCAAAGCCGGTCGCATGGGGCAGGGCGCCAAGCTCTGGGCTCCCCTGCTCCGGCTCGACAAGCGGGAGATCGTTGAACAAGCCTTGGCTCTGGATGTGCCCATTGCCGCCACCTGGAGTTGCTATAGCAACGAGGAGGAGCCCTGTGGCCGTTGCGATAGCTGCCGGATCCGCGACCGGGCACTCCATGACGCGGGAGTTCCCCACTTGGCCAGCCACTGGTTCCTGACCCACCATGACCTCTGAATCGAGATCAAGGATTGGGTCGGCGCCGCCTGTAGCAATGGCGACAGGATACCCCTCGCCGAGCTGCAACGATTCAAGGTCTGTCGAGTAGAAGACAAAATCGTGAGTGCGAGTCGGCAATGCTGGCAGGGCAGCGCCTCCGTCCGGTTTTATCGCTCCGGTGGGCGGACGATTCATCAAGGCGGCTGCACGGCGCCCTTGAAGCTGTCCCGTGCCGTTGACCACGGCAGCACCTGTGAATTGTCTCTTCTCCACACCGCTGGTGGGCTGGTGGGGGGTGACGTGCTGCACATCAACTGCCAACTAGCGCCCCGGAGCCGGGCACGACTCACCAGTGTGGCGGCGCAGAAAGTCTATGGCAGCGTGGGGCGCTCCCGCCTCCAGCCGGAGGGTGCCTGGGCCCGACAACAGCTCACCTGCCGGGTGGAAGACGGGGCATGGCTCAGTTGGTTTCCCCAGGAGACGGTGGTGTTTGCCGACGGTTTGCTGGAGCAGAAGCAGCGGGTGGAGTTGAGGGGATCCGGCGCCTGGCTGGGGGCGGAGGTGGTGCGGCTGGGGCGCACGGCGGCGGATGAGACCCTTGCGCGGGGCTGCTGGCGCTCTCGGCTGGAACTGTGGCGTGGACAGCGCCTCCTCCTGGGGGACCCCATGGCTCTCCATGGCGCATCCCTGCAACGGCTCCATGGTTTGGCGGGGCAGGCGGTGGTGGGGACGTTGAACTGGGTGGGTGGGTTGCGGCTGGATGCCGCGGCCGTGGACGCCTGTCGCCAAGCCCGCGCGGGCCTCTCCGGCGAGATGGAGGCGGGGATGATTCCCGATGATGGAGGAGATCTCCTCTGCTGCCGCTACCGGGGGGATTCCACCCAGGCGGCCCGCTGCTGGTTTGTGCGCATCTGGGCTTTGATCCACCGATGGCGAGGTGAACCGCTCCCCGTTCTGCCCCGTGTCTGGCCATTGCAGGACGTCCTCTTACCGCCCGGCACAATGGCTTCGGATGGCATTGCCCCCTGCTGATCATGCACCTCACCCCCCAGGAGAAAGACAAGCTGCTCACCGTCACCGCAGCGTTATTGGCGGAGCGGCGTCTCAAGCGTGGTCTACGGCTGAACCATCCCGAAGCTGTGGCATGGCTCGGCTTCTGCATCCTGGAGGCGGCGCGGGATGGCAAAACCGTGGCCACGGTCATGGAGGAAGGCACCACATGGCTGGGACGGGATCAGGTGATGGAGGGGGTGCCGGAACTGATCAAGGAGGTGCAAATGGAAGCCACCTTCCCCGACGGCACCAAACTGGTAACCCTCCACGAGCCCATCCGCTAAGCCCGCGCCATACCCGTCCGTCCGTCACCCCGACCACGCCCCCGATGATTCCCGGAGAACTGCTGCCTGAACCCGGCGCCATCCTGCTCAATGCAGACCGGTCTACCCACGACGTGCGGGTGGCCAATCCGGGGGACCGCCCCGTTCAGGTGGGATCCCACTTCCACTTCTACGAGGTGAACAGCGTCCTGAAGTTCGACCGGGAATCCTGCCGGGGCATGCGCCTGGATCTTCCAGCAGGGACCGCCATGCGCTTCGAGCCGGGGGATGAGCGGCTGGTAAGGCTGATTCCCCTGGCGGGTCGGCGCCGCGTCGTGGGCTTCAACGGCCGCATCAACGGTTGCCTCGATTAAGTCCCACCCGCACCACTCTCCGCTTCCTCCTTCCTCCTTTCCACCATGGCCTACCCTCTGGATCGCCGCACCTATGCAGAAACCTACGGTCCCACTGTGGGGGACCGATTGCGGTTGGCCGATACGGACTTGATCCTGGAAGTGGAAAAGGATTGTTGTGTCTATGGAGAGGAGGTGAAATTCGGCGGCGGCAAGGTGATTCGGGACGGCATGGGCCAGAGCCAGGTCAGTCGTGGGGAAGGGGCCATGGACACGGTCGTCACCAATGCCTTGATCCTGGATTGGTGGGGCGTCGTCAAGGCGGACGTGGGACTGCGGGACGGCAGGATTGCCGCCATCGGCAAAGCAGGCAACCCCGACATTCAGGATGGCGTGGAGGTGGTGATTGGTCCGGGCACGGAGATCGTTGCCGGGGAGGGGCAGATCCTGACCGCCGGCGCCATTGACAGCCACATTCATTTCATTTGCCCTCAGCAGGTGGAGGTCGCCCTGGCCAGCGGAGTGACCACCATGCTGGGGGGCGGCACCGGACCCGCCACGGGCACCAATGCCACCACCTGCACACCGGGCGCCTTTCATCTGGCCCGGATGCTGCAAGCTGCCGAGGGGCTACCCGTGAATCTGGGATTTTTCGGGAAGGGGAATGCCAGTGTGCCCGAGGCCTTGGCGGAACAGGTGCGCGCTGGCGCCTGTGGCCTCAAGCTCCATGAGGATTGGGGAACCACCCCGGCCGCCATTGACTGCTGCCTGACGGTGGCGGACCGTCTGGATGTGCAGGTGTGTATCCATACGGACACCCTCAATGAAGCCGGTCACGTGGAAGACACCATCGCCGCCATTGCCGGACGCACCATTCACACCTTCCATACGGAAGGCGCCGGGGGTGGCCATGCGCCGGACATCATCCGCATTTGTGGCGAGGCCAACGTATTGCCCTCCTCCACCAACCCCACCCGGCCCTACACCGCCAACACCCTGGAGGAACACCTGGACATGCTGATGGTCTGCCACCACCTGGACCGCAGCATTCCCGAAGACGTGGCCTTTGCCGAATCCCGTATTCGCCGAGAGACCATTGCTGCCGAGGACGTTCTCCACGATCTGGGGGCATTCAGCATCGTTGCCAGCGATTCCCAGGCCATGGGACGGGTGGGGGAGGTGATCACCCGCACCTTCCAAACGGCCCACAAAATGAAGGTGCAACGGGGTGCGCTGGCGGAAGACAGCGACCGCAACGACAACCACCGCATCCGCCGCTATATGGCCAAGGTGACCATCAACCCTGCCATTGCCCACGGCATTGATAGCCAGGTGGGTTCCGTGGAGGTGGGCAAGCTGGCGGATCTTTGCCTCTGGAAACCCGGTTTCTTCGCTGTAAAACCTGAACTCGTACTCAAGGGCGGCTCCATTGTCTGGGCACAGATGGGGGATCCCAACGCCTCCATTCCCACTCCGGAACCGGTCCACGGGCGCCCCATGTTTGCCGGCTTCGGCGCCGCCATGGCCCCCAGTTGTCTCACCTTCGTCTCCCAGGCCGCCGTGGACGCCGATCTACCCCACCGTCTGGGCTTGCGAACACCATGTGTTCCCGTGTGCAACACCCGTGGGGGTATCGGCAAAGCCGCCATGAAGATGAACACCGCCACCCCTGCCATCCAGGTGGATCCCCAAACCTACGAGGTGTTCGCCGATGGGGAATTGCTGACCTGTGAGCCAGCCCGGGTGTTGCCCATGGCACAGCGGTATTTCTTATTCTGAGTCTTTCCTGCCCTGGAGAGGTGCAGACTGATTCACCCCAGGCAGGCGGCCACCAGGGCCTGGGCATCGGCAACAGGGAGGACGGGAACTCCCAATCCGGCGGCCACCTGGTTGACGGTCAGGTCATCCAGGAACAGAGGAGAGCCCTGACGGAGCATGACGCTGGGCAACAACAGTTGATCCCCCAGATCCTGGCCCGCCAGCCCGTCCACCAGGTCGGATCCCGTCAGGAGGCCGGTAACCACCAGGTCCTGACCCCAATAAGGGCTGGGCAGGGAATAGAGCAGCAACTCCAGACCCGGAATACTTCGGAGGCGTTCAGCCACCGGCCGCAATGCCGGACCCACAAGACTACCTACCACCCAACTGCAACGCCGGGGTGCTGGCAAGGCTTCGGGGAGTCGGGTTGTCGCCTGATCCAGCGCCTCCAGGAAGGCGCGAATACTCCCCACCCCGTTGGCCTGCTGCGGCCAGTCCCCATAGGTGGACCGTGGCGGTAGAGGATGGGCAGCCATGAGGTACCACTCGTCTGCCAGCCAGGCAAAGCGGTTCCCCAGTTGGAAATAAAACTCCTGTTGCAGAGCCTCCACCTGGCCAATGACCTGGCGGGCCAGACGGGGGGTTACCGGTGTCAGGTCCATCGTGTCGTCGGGACGGAACCGCGTCAGGCCCACCGGCACAACAGCGGTGGAGAGCACCGTTGGCCAGTCTCCAACTCCCCATCGGGCCAAATCGCGTAAGGTGCGTTGTAACTGAAGGCCATCATTGAGGCCAGGGCAAACTACCACCTGAGCATGGATTTGTAAGCGTCGCCGGGCAAACCATTCCAACTGCTGAAGGAGAAGACCAGCCCGCTTGTTGCGCAGAAGGCGACAGCGTAGCTCCGGATCTGTTGCATGGACAGACACGTATAACGGCGAGAGGCGCTGGGTTTCAATGCGTTGCCAGTCTGCCGGGGTCAGGTTGGTGAGGGTGAGATAGGAGCCATAGAGAAAACTGAGGCGATAGTCGTCATCTTTAAGGTATAATGTAGAACGCTTACCCGTTGGTTGCTGGTCGATAAAACAAAATGGGCAACGGTTATTACATTGTCGTAAACCGTCAAATAAAGCCTCGCTGAATTCCAAACCCAGATCCGCATCCATATCTTTCTCGAAAGAGATGCAATGATGTTGCCCCGCCGTATCCAATACTTCAAGTCTCAATTCCTCTTCACCAATCAACATACGGTAGTCGATCAAGTCACGGGGGGCGACACCGTTGATGCGCAGAATCTTGTCCCCTGGTTGGACACCAAGTTCTGCGGCAATGCTGTCGGCTTCCACCATGGTCACCAGAGCGGGCTGTGGTGTGGCAGCCCCATCCAGGACAGGGCTGGGCTGTGGTTCTCGCCACATGGAGGGTGGAGGGGGTGTGCAACCGCCAGTTTAGGCAAAGAGCAGGTTCCGTTTTTCGACCCTAGTCGGCAAAGGCAGTCTTGGCCTGCTCCAGAGCTTCTCGCACCCGCACAAATCCTGTCCCCCCTTCACTCAACCGAGCCGCCACAACCTGTCGGGGCTGCAAGACGGTGAAGATATCCTCTGCAAAGGCCGGGTGGACCTGTTGCCAACGCTCCAGGGGCACGTCCTGCAGCAGGACGCCTTCCTGAAGACAAGCTTTTACCAGGCCACCCACCAGTCCATAGGCCTCGCGGAAGGGCACGCCTCTGGCCACCAGATAGTCGGCCACATCGGTGGCGTTGGCAAAATCACTGCCAACGGCCTCCGCTAGGCGCCGGGGCTGGAAACGGAGGCCTTCTTCCAAGAGGATGATCATGGCCTCCAGACAATCCCTGGTGGTCTGCACTGCGTCGAACAGCCCCTCTTTGTCTTCCTGCAGATCTTTATTATAGGCCAGGGGTAGCCCTTTCATCACGGTCAGGAGGGCTTGCAAATGACCAAATACCCGACCGGTCTTACCGCGCACCAACTCCGGTACGTCGGGGTTTTTCTTCTGGGGCATCAAGCTACTGCCCGTAGCACAGCGATCCGTGAGGCTGACGAAGGCAAATTCCTGGCTGGCCCAGAGGATCACCTCTTCACTGAGGCGGCTGAGGTGAACCATCATCAAACTGGCCGCAGCCAGGAATTCAACTGCAAAATCCCGATCACTCACTGCATCCAGACTGTTGCGGTAAATATCTGCGAAGCCCAGGGCCGCTGCCGTCCGGCGACGATCAATAGGAACGGGTGTGCCCGCCAGGGCCGCAGCACCCAGGGGAGAGACGTTCACCCGCTGCCGCACCTGGGCCAGGCGTTGGCGATCCCGTTGGGTCATCTCCACATAGGCCAGGAGGTGGTGGGCCAGGGAGAGGGGTTGGGCCCGCTGCAGGTGCGTGTACCCGGGAATCATGGTGTCTACGTGGTCCTCCGCCAGGCGGAGCAGGGTTTGGCCGTAGCGACGCAGCAGGATCTCCAGTTCGTCAATCCGGCCCCGCAGCCAGAGGCGCAGGTCCGTGCCCACCTGATCGTTGCGGGAGCGGCCGGTGTGGAGCTTTTTACCCACGTCTCCCACCAGTTCAATCAGCCGCCGCTCTACGGCAAAGTGGATGTCTTCAGTATCAACTCCCGGACGAAACGTTCCAGCCGCCGCTTCACGGCGAATGGTCTCCAAACCGTCCACAATCTGCCCAGCCTCTGCAGCCGTGATCACCCCACAAGCCGCCAACATGCGACCGTGGGCGACGGATCCATCCAAATCCTCTTGCAGCAAGGTGAAGTCGAAGCGGATGGAGGCATTGAACCGGACAATGAACGGGTGCAAGACGCCTTCAAATCGCTGGCTCCAGCGCGGTTGCTTCCCGGGAATCCGATTTGCAGGATGGGTGGCCAAACGGGTGGGGGCAGGAGACTTGACTCTAGGAAAAGACCGGAGTCCCGTCCATGCTTGTGGGAAGGACCAGCAGCGGAAATGCTGGATCCTTGCAGGACAGGACAAACGTCCTGCAAGATATGGGCGAGGAACCGGTAGTTCTCCGGTTCCGCCTGTCGCTCTGCCGGAAGTGGAACCGGAACGGCGTTGCCGCCCTGCTCGCCGTCGAACCGGAGTGGGAGCCAAGCCTGGCGGCAAGGGTGCGTCCGGTTTCGTAGTTGTCCTGGCCCACCTGACCAGAGACGTAATCGGACGCCCCGGAAACCACTGCCAGTTGGTTGCCCCATAGGCATCCTGGCCTCAAACCATTATATGGATAATGATTTCTTTGATACATTTTATCGTGACTGATAATAAATTAACGGCCAATAGTGATCCGTTGTGAGATGAATCGTCAAGGCCAGATTATTAATAATAGACGTCTAATCCAGTGGGAAGGATCTTCCGATGTCCTGGCCGTGGTGGCGCACCTGCTAACGTTTGAAGCCTTCAGCTTCTCACCATGCCGCAGCCCGACTCCTACAGCCGGTATTCTTCCTCCCGGAAGGTGAGAGCCCTGGTTAAAGGCATTCAGGGCCATAAGCGCTGGAACGAAGCCTTGGCCAAGGCGCCAGACCAGGAGGCCATGCTTGATTTGCTCCAACAGGCGTCGGACAAAATTGGTCTGGGTCTGAGTCGGCGGGAGCTTGCCGAGACGCCACCGTTGCGTGATTGGCTCTGGTTCAAGAAAAATAGTCCCCTCTTCACCATTGGCAGTCAGGAGTTTGGCCCCTACTGAAGACGTTGACAGGATATTTTCGAGGAGTAAATCATGAAAGGGACTGAATGGACTCGTCATGGAGATCCATGGGATCCTCCAGGACCTCAACACGGGCAGCCGCCAAGCCCAGCAGCGCTTCGGCGGCACGACGCTGACGGGCCGAACCCAGCAGAATCAACTGGTCACCCGGGTGGAGAACAGCCTGGCCACCTGGATTCACCTGCACACCGCGGGAGGAGTTGATGGCCAGCACCAGGACTCCGCTGCGCGCCCCCAGTTGAACCTCGGCCAGGCTGCGCCCGGGCAATCGGCTGAATTCCTCCTGGCTCGTGGTGAGTTGAATGCGCTCAATCTGATATCTGGTTCCTGCAAGCACCTCCATAAAGCTCACGGCTTCCGGGTGCAGGGCCTTTGCAGCCAGGACACGACCGCCGGCAACAAACGGGGATACCACATCGTTGGCGCCCGCGCGGCGCAGCTTGCTGGCGGCTTCCTGGCTCTCGGCACGGGCGATGATCTGGACCCGAGGGGCTAACGCTTTTGCGCTGAGCGCCACATAAACGTTGTCCGCATCCGTGCCCAGCACGGCCACAAGGCTACGGGCCCGCTCCAACCCGGCCTTGCGGAGCACGTCGTCAAGGCTGGCGTCGCCGGTGATGCCATAGAAGCCTTGCTCCATGGCCCGGGCCGTACGTTGGGCCTGATGGTCGATCACCAGCACCGGCACCTCCTCCCTGGCCATGCAGGACGCAACTTCCTGGCCCATGCGGCCGTAGCCGCAGATGATCACGTGATCGCAGACTGCATCAAGCATGGCTTGTTCACGGCGAAGGCGAAGGCGCTGGAAATAGCCGGTGTTGCTCAGTTGGAGAAAGCGCTGGATTGCCCACTGAACGATAAAGACGCCCCCCAGCAGCAGGAGAACGGTGACCAGGCGCCCCCCACTGCCCAAGGGGTGGACTTCCCCGTAGCCCACCGTAGTGAGGGTGATAATGGTCATCCAGAAGGCGTCCGACCAGTTGTGGCTGGGCTCCGCCAGTCGATAGGCAACGGCGCCGGCAACCACAAGGACGACCAAGGCACTGAAGGGGTTCTGCCAGATCCGAGCCTGTCTCAAGCGCCGTTTCCGGAAAAACCCTTGACGGATCGTTCGAGAGATGGTGTGTGTCTCCAGCGGCGTAAGAGCACAGGAAGACGGAGAACGCAGAAAAGCCCTTGACGAGACTTGAACTCGTGACCTCTCCCTTACCAAGGGAGTGCTCTACCGCTGAGCTACAAGGGCAAATGGGCCGGGTTGGATTTGAACCAACGTAGGCAGAGCCAGCGGATTTACAGTCCGCCCCCATTAACCACTCGGGCACCGACCCGTACCACTGGCAAGAGCATATCAGGTCAGGGTGGTGCGATTAGAATGGGCATAGCATCTCCGGGGCTGTGAAGATCTTGGTTATCCATGGGCCCAACCTGAATCTGTTGGGAACCCGTGAGCCCAGTGTCTACGGGCGCGTTTCCCTTGCAGAGATTGATGCGCAGTTGTTGTCTCGGGCCGGGCAGAGGGGTATCCGGCTCAATTGTGTGCAGAGCAACCACGAAGGGGTCCTGGTGGACACCATTCAGGCGGCGGCCTCTCAACAGGTTGATGGTGTCCTGATCAATGCCGGTGCCTACACCCACACCTCCATTGCCCTGAGAGATGCTTTGCTGGCCACGGCGCTTCCCTTTGTGGAGGTTCACCTGAGCAACACCCATGGGCGGGAGCCTTTTCGGCATCGGTCATTGCTGGCGGACCGGGCAATCGGCGTGGTTTGTGGTTTCGGAGGCCTGAGCTACCAACTGGGGTTGGAGGGTCTCGTCACAGCGCTGGAGCGTCAAGCGGATGAACGTAATGGAATCCGGACGGTTGACTGACCCCACGCCGATCCGTTGGCTGGCTGTCCCC
>MWLD01000084.1 GCA_002018045.1 Candidatus Synechococcus spongiarum LMB bulk15M | reverse complement strand
GCAGTTATACCTTCAAGGCAAGTCAGTCACACAACTGTCTCAAGCCAGTGTTCATAGGGGGTTTAAGTCTTTAGTAGATATGGGACAGAAAAAGTATTCATGGGACGCATATCCATGTGTCAGAAAAGCATTTGCCAAAATATCCAGGAGAATTTGAATTTCAATATAATATTAGAGAATCTCCAGAAAAGATGTTTTCTACGATGGTTAATCTCCTAATCGCCCTGAATCTGAATTTAATACTGCCGCTTTCAATAACGCTTCCAACAACGAAGCGGTGGCACTTGGGCATGAATCTCCACGTTGGTGTGGACGATGAAAGTGATCTGGTACACAGCATGTCCACCACTGCTGCCAAGATGCATGACCTGACAGCTTCGGAGGAGTTACTGCATGGGGAAGAAGACCGGGTCTGGGCTGATGCGGGATATGAAGGCATTGAGAAGAGAGAAGAGCACAGAGAACGTCAAGTCTCATGGCACATTGCCTTGAGACCATGGGAACGGAAGACCTTACCCAAAGGAGGAGTGGATGAGCTGATGGAGAGGTGCAAGGCCAGTGTGAGGGCAAAGGCGGGGCATGTCTTCTTCTATGTCAAGAGGATGTTTGGCTAGCGGAAGATGCATTACCGAGGCTTGGCCAAGAACCGGAATCACCTGGCACTGCTGCTTGGATTTGCCAACTTGATGCGAGCCAAGGCTGCTCTGGCCTAATACCGGACGAGGGCGGCAACCCTGCGACTCCGGTTCTTCAACCTTGGCAGGTTTCGAGATCGAGATCCGGTCACGGGTTGACGAAGCAGGGGAAACCTGAGGGCAGTGTCTGTAAAAAACATGGGATTTGCTGCGGAGCGTGGATTGGCCGCGGAGCAGCGGGTTGCAACCGTGCTGATGGCGCAGGGTTGGGAGGTTCTGGAACGTCGCTGGCGCTGCCGCCATGGGGAGATGGACTTGCTGCTGCACCAGGACGAACGGCTGTTGATCGTGGAGGTGAAGTGTCGCAATGGGGCCGGACTGGCCTTTGTGGACGGTCCTGGTAACTGTCTCGGTTGGCGGCAACAGCAGCGCTTGCAACGGGCTTTTGGCCTCTGGCTGCAGGCGTCGCCCCAGTGGAGCCATTGCGAAGTGGCCCTGGCCCTGGCAGTGGTAGTGGATAATCGAATCTTCTGGACCGGGCTTGGAGACTCCATGACGGAACGTCCCCACCCCCGGGGCGACTAGGCTGCCCCCAGCTTTTGTGTGCTATGGCCGTGAAGCGCACCACGGCAGGGGACATGAGCTTCCACGGACCACGGCCTCGGAAACGCCTAGGCCAGCACTGGTTGCGTGATCAGCGGGTGCTGCGACGGATTGTGGCTGCCGCCCAGGTTCACCCGGAAGACCGTCTGCTGGAGATTGGCCCCGGACGGGGAGCACTGACAGACCACTTGCTGGCTACCCCGGCCGCCGCCATCGTGGCCGTGGAACTGGATCACCAGCTCATCACCGGGTTGCAGCAGCGCTTCGGGGCAGATGGGCGGTTCTCGCTGCTCCATGGCGATGCCCTGGATCTGTTGCGCCAGCCCTTGACCTGCAACCCCAACAAGGTGGTGGCCAATATCCCTTACAACATCACCGGTCCCCTGTTGCAGCAGCTCGTGGGCAGCTTGGTCCAGCCGCGCCAGCCCCGTTTTCAACGGTTGGTTCTCCTGTTGCAGAAGCAGGTGGCGGATCGCATCACGGCCCCGCCCGGCAGTCCTGCCTGTGGAGCCCTGAGTATCCGGATGCAGCTCCTGGCAGAGGCGCGAATCGTATGCACTGTGCCTCCAGCCTGTTTTTCCCCTCCCCCGGATGTCACGTCCGCAGTGGTGGCACTCACGCCCTATGGGCCGGACCAGCGCCGTTACGTGCCGGAGCAGGCTCCTCTGCTGGAGCGGCTGCTGCGGGTGGCCTACGGGGGACGCCGCAAGATGCTCCGCAATACGTTAGGTGGCATCTGCTGGTCAATGCCCAGCCTGGAGCAGGCCGCCCAGCAGGCCGCCGTGGACCTGAGCCAGCGTCCCCAGGATCTCGACCCCGATCAGTGGGTAGCCTTGAGCCAAGCGCTGGCGATTCCCCTTCCATGACCTGCCTGCACCTGGAATCTCCAGCCAAAGTGAACCTGCACCTGGCCTTGCTGGGCCTGAGGGATGACGGCTTCCATGAGTTGGCCATGGTGATGCAGGCCATCGATTTCTGCGATGACCTGGTGCTGGAGCTTCACAGCGGCTTGCAGCTCCACTGTGAAGGGATCAACGATCTGGCCAACAACCACACCAACCTGGTGATGCAGGCGGCGCAGATGCTGCGGGAGGCGTTCCCTGAACGGCAACTGGGGGCACGGATTCACCTGCACAAGCGCATTCCCCTCAAGGCGGGTCTAGGCGGTGGCTCCAGCAATGCGGCAGCGACACTCATGGGCTTGAACCAACTCTGGGCGTTGGGACTGTCCACGGAAGAACTGAAAGTGTATGGAGGCCAGTTGGGCTCCGACGTGCCCTTTTTTATTGCAGGCGGAACCCAACTGTGCTTTGGACGGGGCGAGCGGTTGGAGCCTGTGGCCAAGCCCCCGGGAGGAGCGGTGTTGCTCGGTAAACGGCTGGATGTATCCGTGCCCACGGCCTGGGCCTATGGCATCTGTCGGGAAGAGCTGGCCCAGGGTTATCTCAAGGGGGAGCAGGCCTTCTGCTGCTCTCGCCAGGCCTTGCGCCGCAGTGAAATGGTGGCGGCCCTCAATCGGGGGGACCTCACCACGGCGGGGCATCTGCTGTGCAATCAAATGGAAGACGTGGTCACTGCCCAGATCCCTGCCGTGCTACAGAACCTGGAGTTACTGCGTCAGGCCCCGGACTGTTGTGGGGTGTCGATGACAGGCTCCGGTCCCAGTGTGTTTGCTCTTTTCGCCACTATGGAAGGGGCCGAAGCGGCCCACCGCAGCCTGGCCAGCCGCCTCAAGGCCAATGAAATCGAAGCCTGGGTCTGTGGTCTCCGCGAAGATGGGGTTCGTTTCTGCTGAGGTCCTGCCATGACCAGACCCACTGCCTCCACAACGCAGCCTGCCCCTCCCCGTCCGTCACAACCCCGACACGGACCCTTCCGCTATCTGGCGGGCGCCTTGAGCAGTGGCCTGTTCGCCGTGCTCTCCTGGGGGGTGGCCCGGAGGCTGGTGGTCCACTTCACCCTCCATCCACCGCACTACAGCAAGCCCGTTGCCCAGAGCATTGCCGTAGCCCTCAAGACCATTCTCATTGGCACAAGCTTCCTGGCGGTCTTCAGCTTCAGCCTCATTGGCGTGGGGCTGTCCCTACTGCTGGTGCGCACACTGCTGCCCCGTAACGGCAGCTAAACTCCGGCAAGGATCGGATTTTGCCATGACACCCCACGACCTGGGCCTGTTGGCCTTGCTCCTGAGCCCTGGACTGATGTTGTCCGTCCTGCTGCTCACCAGCTTTGCTGCGGGCGGCTGAGCCCCGCCGGGACGTCGGCGCTCCCCAGCCTGGGTTAAGGTCTGGGGACTTTCTTTCAGCGCCTGCCGCAGGCGGGCACATCCGGGTCTGTGGCAGAAACCCTTCTTTTCAACGCTCTCCGCGAAGCCATCGACGAGGAGATGGAGCGCGATCCCCATGTGCTGGTTATCGGGGAAGACGTGGGTCACTACGGCGGCTCCTACAAGGTCACCAAAGATCTACATAAGAAGTACGGGGAGTTGCGGCTTCTCGATACCCCCATCGCGGAGAACAGCTTCACCGGCATGGCGGTGGGTGCAGCCATGACGGGTCTACGGCCCATCGTGGAGGGCATGAACATGGGCTTTTTGCTCCTCGCCTTCAATCAGATTTCCAACAACATGGGAATGTTGCGCTATACGAGCGGCGGCAACTACACCATTCCCGTGGTGGTGCGGGGACCAGGGGGTGTGGGACGGCAACTGGGGGCAGAACACAGTCAGCGCCTGGAGGCCTATTTCCACGCCGTGCCCGGCATCAAGATCGTGGCCTGCAGCACCCCCACCAATGCAAAGGGCTTGCTCAAGGCCGCCATCCGTGACGACAACCCGGTGCTGTTTTTCGAGCATGTGCTGCTCTATAACCTGAGCGAAGAACTGCCGGAAGGGTCCTACACCTGTGCCCTGGACCAGGCAGAGCTGGTGCGGGAGGGCAAGGATGTTACCTTGCTGACCTATTCCCGCATGCGCCATCACTGTGTGCGGGCTGTGGAGCAACTCGCGTCATCGGGTCACGACCCGGAGCTCATCGACCTGATCAGCCTCAAACCCTTTGACCTGGACACCATCACCGCGTCCATCCGCAAGACCCACCGGGTGGTCATCGTGGAGGAGTGCATGAAAACCGGCGGCATCGGCGCCGAACTGGTTGCTCTGATCAGTGAGCGTTGTTTCGACGAGCTGGATGCCCGTCCGGTTCGCCTTTCCTCCCAGGACATTCCCACGCCCTACAACGGAACCTTGGAAAATCACACCATCATCCAGCCCCACCAGATTGTGGAAACCTGTCAGCAACTGATTCGAGGTCACATCTAACAATGGTCCGTCAAGGATGGTTCCCCGTGGTCCTGGCCATGATCCTGGCCGCTGCGGTCTTGCTGAGCAATCAATCTCTCCGGTTAGGGCTGGATCTACGGGGAGGGCATCAACTCAGTGCCCGGGTGTCGAGTTCCGATCCCGAAGTGGTCATCACCGCCGCCGACCTGGATGGGGTGAAGAACGTAATCCAGCGTCGCATTGACGGCCTGGGGCTTGCCCAAACCCGGATTCACACCGTGGGATCCGATCGCGTGGTGGTGCAGTTGCCCACGGCCCAGCCCTCCCGGGAGGGCGATACAGAGGCCGAGGCTGTCGTGGACAACACCCTGCAGCAGGTGGCCAGCCAGATCACCGAAAAGGCAATTCTCCAGTTCGGTGTGTTGCGCCCCGCTGAAGTTGACCGCTACGCAACGTTGTTGCAGCAACGCCGGAATGCAAACATTGCGGTCCTCCGTGGCCAGCAGCAACTGGAGCAGTTGCTGCGAAGTCGAAGCGACTCCGAGCAGATCAGCGCTGTTCGGGAGGAGCTGGAAGTGTCTCAAGCAGCCTTTGACCAGTTGGAGCAGGACGTTGGCCAGTTGTTCGACCTGCGTCCCCTCACCGGTGACGATCTGGTGCAAGTGGTGGCCGGGCCTAACCTTGAATCTCAGGGGGAGTACTACGAGCTCAACCTCACCTTTTCTTCCGACGGCGCCCGGGCCTTTGCAGATCTCACCAAGGAGGTGGCCGCCGCTCCCGATCTGCGGTTGGCCATTCTTCTGGACGGTCGCTCCATCAGTGAAGCCACCGTGGGGTCGGAGTTTCGTGAGAACGGCATCACGGGAGGCGGCGCCCGCATTACCGGCACCTTCACCCTGGAACAGGCCCGTGAGTTGGAGGTACAGCTTCGCGGAGGCTCCTTGCCCTACGACACCGAGATTGTGGAACAGCGCAGTGTGGGCGCCACACTGGGGTCCGACAACGTGCGCCGTAGCTTGAGAGCCGCACTGGTGGGACTGGCGCTGGTGAGTGGACTGATGGTGGTGATCTATCGGCTACCCGGCCTGGTGGCGGTTGCGGCCCTGGCCATCTACGCCCTCTTCAATCTGGCCGTCTATGCCTTGGTTCCGGTGGTGTTGACCCTACCGGGTATTGCGGGCCTGGTCTTGAGTTTTGGCATGGCCGTTGATGCAAACGTGCTCATCTTCGAGCGCATCCGGGAGGAGTTGCGCTCCGGCCGCAAGCTCTACCAAGCTGTGGAGACCGGCTTCAGCCGAGCGTTCAACTCCATCTTCGATGGCAGCGTCACCACCCTGATCGGTTGTTTGGCCTTGGGCTATCTGGGTAGTGGCCTGGTGCGTGGTTTTGCCATCACCTTGGGCATTGGCGTGGGTCTCAGCCTGTTCACGAGTCTGGTCTGTAGCAAGACGCTCCTGAAAACCGGTCTCTTCCTGTATCCAACCCTTCGCCAGATCAAGTACTTCCAGCCTGTGCAATGACCTCCAGCCAGACCGTTCCCACCCCACCCGGGATCCCGCCGGCACCAGTCACTGAAGCTGCCGATCCCCAGGGGGCCTTCGCCAGGTTCCAGGCGAACCGTTACCGCAGGCTGCTGCTGCTGCTCTCGGCTGTGATGGTGGTGGTCTCCTTGTTGGGCTTCCTGGTCAATAGTCGGGACCCTCAGATTGGCGCTCCCCTTCGGGCCGGGTTGGACTTCCGTGGTGGAACCAGCATCCGGATGGAGTTGGCCTGCCATGATCCCGGACCGTGCGCAATCGACGAGCGTCTCCAGTTGCCGGTGGTGCGCTCTGTCCTGGCGGACTTGCAGTTGGAGCCGGCGGGAGACCGGCAGTCCGCACCAGCCGCCTCCAGCTTCAACCTCCAGCTTCTGGATAGCGGCGAGGGCGTTCTGCTGCGTTCCACGTCCTTAACCGTTGCCCAGGCACAAGCCATCGAGGATCGTCTGGCCATGGCCGAATCCCTCGGCCCCTTTCGAGGGGAGAGCACCCAGGTGGACACCATTGGACCATCCCTTGGAGACCAGTTGTTGAAGTCCGCCCTCCGGGCTCTGGGCGCGGCGTTTCTGGGGGTGGCTCTCTATATTGCCATCCGCTTTTCCCCCCTCAATGCCGTCCTGGCCCTGGGAGCCCTGGTGCATGACGTGGTGATTGTGGCGGGGCTCTTTGCCTGGTTGGGGCAATTGTTCGACGTGGAGGTGGGCAGCCTCTTTGCCGTGGCCCTGCTGACCCTGGCGGGCTATTCCGTCAATGACACCGTGGTGGTGTTCGACCGTATCCGGGAAGCTGATCGCCTCCAGCCGCAACTCGGCGTCATTGCCCGCATTGATCGCTCCATTGCCGCCAGCCTGGTGCGCTCCCTCAACACGTCCGTCACCACGGAACTGCCCATCCTTGCCTTGGCCCTGTTCAGTGGAGGGGAGTTGCGCTGGTTTGCCGTTGCCCTGGCCTTCGGGATCGGGGTGGGAACCTATTCTTCCCTGTTTGTGGCGCCGCTGTTGCTGGGCTTGCTCAAGAAAGACACAGAAGCACCCTCTCCCTCTCGTCCCTAACGTCACGTTGTCGTCATTCCCCTGAAATCCCCATTGCGTGGTCTGCAACGTCTGGTGCTTGTCTTGATGACCCTTCTGGCGCTGCTGCAGTTGGGGGATGAACTGGGCCTGTTGCTGGATCATTTCACCTGGACCGCCATGGGCTATAGCCTCAAGGCACAACCCTTGGCTGTACTCAATCTTCTGGCGCTTCCCTTGCTGTGGCCGCGCCAACTGCGCTGCCGAGCAGCCAGCGGTCCATCACATCGTGAATCAACACCTCACGGACCAGTACCTGCGCCACCACCACCAACGGCAAGGCCATGAGCAACCCCAGCGGACCGAGAAGGACCGCAAACACAAACTGGGACAACAGGGCCAAGCCAGGCAAAAGCTTCACCTGATTGTGCATCACAACAGGGGTAATCAGGTAACTCTCCACGTTCTGAATGCCCAGGTAAAGAACCACTACGGCCAGGGCACGCCATGGGGAATCCAGCAGTGCCACGGAACCGGGAAAAACGGTGCTGATGGTGGGGCCGATATTGGGAATCACGTTCAGCAGACCAGCCAACAGGGCATTGGCTACCACGGGCTGCACCCCCAGCACGGCCAAGCCGATCCCGGCCATTCCCGCCACACAGAAGGAACTGATCAACAGCCCCACCATCCAGTTGCCCAGGGCGCTGTCGCAGTTGCCGAGCACCACCTTCAGGCGGCGGCGGTAGAAGCTGGGCGCCAAGCGGATGGCCAACGCCTGATAAGGCTTGGGCTGGGCGGTCAGCATCACCGCCAAGACCAGTACAAACACCACCTTCAACAACCCACCGCCCAGGTTTCCCACCAGGCCCAGCAATCCTTGCAGGCTTCTCTCCAGGGCATTGCCAACGTCCGTCCTGGTGCGAAACAACTCGGCGAGGCTCTCGGGCAAGCCCGAGTCGCTACCGTAGATATTGAGGATCACAGCGCGGTAGTTGGCGTCGATGAGCTCCAGCAGGGTGTTCATCGCCTGGGGCAACTTCTCGATCAGCTCACGGAACTCCTTCACAAAGGGGGGCGCCAGCAGCACGCTGCCGATCAGCACCGCCACACTCAGGCCCAACAAAACCGCCAGAAACGCCCAGGACCGCCGCCAGCCCCAATGGCGCTCCAGGGCCCGCACGGGCAGATTCAGGGCGACGGACAGGACAATGGCGCTGAACAACACCAACAACACCCCCTTCAGGCTCCAGAGCAGCAGCAGGCCCGCCAGAAGCACCAGCAAGCCCAGCCACTGCCCGAAGCCCATGGGCATCCGTTTAGCTCTGGGTAAAGTCCAGGTTGGCGCGTTTGGCATAGCGCTGGGCAAACCGCATGAACCGCTCAAACTCCTCCGGTGTCTTCCATGTGTAGGTGGCTTCAATAGCGCTGGCCCGGCCATTGACAAAGCGTCCCCGCACCTCCCGGCTCACCAGTTCTCCCTCCTCGTCCACAAGAAACATGCCGGCAATAGCGCTGGTCATCTCCTGACCCAAGGCATCCGGTTCCTCGAAGACGAAAATGGCCTGACCCGTCGCCCCATCCCTGGAGCGGGTCATGCGGATGTCCGGAATGACGGTCTCGTCAACGCCTCGAAAAAACTGAATGGCCGCCATGACGAACCTTCCAAAAGGGGCACCCTACAAGCTGTGATCCAGAAGCGTCGGCTCCATGGCCAGAAGCTGTTGGGCAAGGGCGGCACTGGATTGGCCTTCACGCACCAGGGGCACCGGAGTGTGGGGACTTCGCGCCAGACCGTGGGCATAGGTGCGGTCATAATAGCTCAGGATCACCTGGCAGGCTAGCCGGAGATTGCCTGCCGCAATGGCATCCACCGCTTGTCGCGTCCGCTGGGGTCCCAGGCGTTTGCCAATGCGCCGAGTGGCCTCCACAAGCTCCTGCCGGGGCATGGCGCCATAGGTGGCCAACAGGTGGTCCAGACGTTCATGGTCCGGTCGCTGCAACTCCACCAACGGCGCCTGCTGCATCTGGTGGAACAACTCGGGCGGAATTCGACAACAGCCCACCTGGACACTCTCGGCCTCGATCCAGAGCACGCGATGAGGGGACACGGCCCGTAGAGCCATGGCGATCTCGTTTTCAAATTGCTCCGTGGTGGGCTGGCGCGGCTGACCAATTCCCCCGAAACTGCTGCCCCGATGATGGGCCAACCTCTCCAGATCCAGGACCTGAGCCCCGGCGGATCGAAGTGCATGGAGCACGTCCGTTTTGCCGCTGCCGGTGTGGCCGCCGAGGAGCACAACGGGTTGCGACCGGGCCAGGGCCTGACGCAGCCAGCGGCGAAAGGCCTTGTAGCCACCCTCCAGGAGGGTGCAAGACAGGTCGTAGGTCTCCAGAAGCCAGGCGGTGCTGCTACTGCGCAGGCCGCCACGCCAGCAGTGGACCCGCAGGTTGGCGTCAGCTTCTGCCAGCGCCGCAGCCTGCTCCGCCAGTACGGCCAGCCGTGGTCCCACCAGCTCCAACCCACGGCGCACCGCAGCGCGGCGGCCCTGATGCTTGTACAAGGTCCCCACCCCAGCCCGCTCCTCATCGCTGAACAGGGGCAGATTGTGGGCGCCAGGGATGTGGCCACGGGCAAACTCTCCGGGGCTACGCACGTCCAGCAAAGGACCCCCTGCCTTCAGAAAGTGGTCACAGGAAAGGGAACGTACCATGAATTGGATTGTCCCTCCTGGTAATCCCTACCATGGGGCCCCACGGCGGCGATTGACGGTATCGAACTCCTGTCAAACAGGTCTCGGGGAACCTCTGATAAAGAGCCGGAATCACGGGCCAGCAGGCTCTTGCCTGTCGGATCCGCCTGGAGATCCCGGGCTTCGACGGAGAGCACGGTCACGATCACGCTGGCCCATGCGCCAGCCACAACAGCATTGTCGCCCGGCCCAACAGGACCGACGGCGCCATGGCGACCATCCGAGGTTCCTGGCACTGCAGAGAGAAGGTGATTTCTGTCAGGCTGGGGGTCACTCCTATCGTCGGTTATCATGACTGCCACCGCTGCTGACCAGCAGGCTGCCCCCGGCACACCGGCCAATAGATTGGCCAACCCGGCGGACACCTACAGCCAGACGGACTGGAACAGTGCCTATGGCAACGTCACCACCGAGGTGGAGGGCTGGGTGGAGACCGTTGAGGGCACCATCCCCCCGGCTCTGCAGGGGACCCTCTACCGCAATGGCCCCGGTCGTCTGGAGCGGGGTGGACGGTGGGTCCAACATCCGTTCGATGGGGACGGCATGGTTCTGGCGGTGGGCTTCCGGCAGGGTCGCGCCTATCTGCGCAACCGCTTTGTGCGCACAGCGGGCTGGCTGGAGGAGGAGGCCGCCGGGCAGTGGCGTTATCGGGGTGTGTTTGGCACCCGAAAACCAGGGGGTGTCCTGGCCAACGCCCTGGATCTGCGGCTCAAGAACATTGCCAATACCAGCGTTGTTGACTGGGGTGGCCAACTGCTGGCCCTATGGGAGGCGGCCTCACCCACGGCTCTGGATCCCGTCACTCTGGCCACCCAGGGCCTCAGCACCATGGGGGGTGTGCTGGCGCCCCAGGAACCCTTCAGTGCCCATCCCCGCTTGGACCCTGGCCACCATGGAGCGCCGCGGCTGGTGAATTTCGGGCTGAAGACAGGCCCCCGCAGCACCATCCGCCTGATGGAGTTCGATCCCCAAGGACAACTGCTGTACCAGCGGCAAGATCGCTTACAGGGCTTTGCCTTTCTTCACGACTTTGCCCTTACGCCCAACTGGGCGGTGTTCCTCAAAAACGCCCTGGAGTTCAATCCCCTGCCCTATATGACGGGTTACCGGGGCGCGGCCCAGTGTCTCCGCTCCCGTCCGGGGGCGCGAGGGGAATTCTGGCTCATCCCCCGTGGCGCCGGGACGCCGGTTGTTCTGCCGGCCACGGAGGGCTTCGTTTTTCACCATGTGAATGCCTGGGAGGAGGGCACAACCCTGGTGGTGGACAGCATTCACTACGCCGACTTCCCCGTCGTGGATCCCGCGGAGGATTTTCGCCATGTGGCCTTTGAGCAATTGCCTCCTGGTCAACTGGAGCGCTGCACCGTTGACATGATCCATGGCCGTGTGGAACGTCGCCGCCTCAGTGGGCGCTGTTGTGAGTTCCCCACCGTTCACCCCCAGCGCCAGGGGCACCGCCACCGTTGTGTCTGGATGGCCGTGGCCCAGCGGGAAACAGGCAACGCCCCCCTGCAGGCCATTGAGAAACTGGATTTGGAGACAGGGCGGCGCTGGGTGTGGAGTGCCGCGCCACGAGGATTCGTGAGTGAGCCGGTGCTGGTGCCCCACCCCCAAAACCCCGCCGAGGATGCCGGCTGGATTCTCTCCCTGGTGTGGAACAGCGCGCGGCGCGCCAGTGATGTGGTGATCCTCCGGGCCGC
>MWLD01000028.1:7386-11618 GCA_002018045.1 Candidatus Synechococcus spongiarum LMB bulk15M | reverse complement strand
ATTGAAGCGATCAACCTGGTTGTTCATGGCCAGTTCCAAGGGTGTGTTGATATTGCCTTTTTCCTTGTAGCCGCGCACATGGATGTTGCGGTGATTGGTACGACGGTAGGTGAGACGATGAATCAACCAGGGATAGCCATGGAAGTTAAAGATCACCGGACAGTCCGTGGTGAAGAGGCTATCAAAGTCCGCATTACCGAGACCATGGGGATGCTCTTCGGAGAGGCAGAAAAGCTTCACCACATTCACATAACGAACTTTTAGATGAGGAAGATGTTGGCGTAAAATAGCAATGGCGGCCAGGCATTCCTTGGTGGGAATGTCTCCAGCGGAGGCCAGCACCACATCGGGATCGGCAAGGCTTCCCTCCTGTTGATCCGTGCAGGCCCAGTCCCATAAACCTGCCCCTTTGGTCACGTGACGACGGGCTTGCTCGATCGTCAAATATTGTAGATGTTGTTGCTTGTCCGACACAATGATGTTGGCCACGTCGGTTTCTGCAAAGGCCAGCTCGGCCACCGCCAGCAGGCAATTGGCATCAGGGGGAAGATACACCCTCACTACCTCTCCGTTTTTGTTACCGGCACTATCAATCATGCCCGGGTCCTGGTGGGTAAAGCCGTTGTGATCCTGACGCCACACTGTGGAGGAGATCAGACAATTCCATGAGCCAATGGAAGCCCGCCAGGGCACATGGAATTTGCACACCTCCAGCCACTTGGCATGTTGGTTGAACATGGAGGAAATAATATGGGCAAAGGCTTCATAGGTGTGGAACAAACCATAACGCCCTGTCAGTAAATATCCCTCCATCATGCCCACCAACGTGTGCTCGGAGAGCATTTCGACGACCCGACCGTCGGGGGAAATCTCGGAACCACCCTCGTCTTCGGGTAGAATATCAGCCATCCAACACTTCCTGGTTACTGCATACACCGCCTGGAGGCGGTTGGAGGCGGTTTCATCAGGGCCAAAGAGTCGGTAATTCCTGGGATTGCGTTTCATGACGGCGCCAATCCATTCCCCCAGAGGAGCCGTATTTGCGGCTTGGACGGCGCCGGGCCGCTCCACGTCCACCGCAAAGGGCTCCAGCGGTGGCAACCGTAGCGTCTGACGCAGCAAACCACCGTTGGCCCGGGGATTGGATCCCATCCGCCGTAGTCCCGACGGGGCATGGCTGCGCACCACCTGCACCGGCGCCCCCTGCTCGTCAAACAGCTCCCAGGGGCGGTAACTTCGTAACCACTGCTCCAGCATCGCCAACTGGGCCGGGTCGGTTTTCACCTGGGCCAGGGGCACCTGGTGGGAACGCCAGAAGCCTTCCAGGCGGCGGCCATCCACTTCCTTGGGGCCTGTCCATCCTTTGGGGGAGCGCAACACGATCATGGGCCAGTGGGGACGAAACGGTTCTCCCGCGTCCCGCGCCTGCCGCTGCAAGGCACGGATCTCCAGCACCGCCGTTTCCATCACCCGGGCCATGGTCCGGTGCATGGACGCAGGATCGGAACCCTCCACCAGATGGGGGGTCCAGCCATAGCCCCGCAGCAGACTGCAAAGCTCTTCCGTGCTGATGCGACCAAGGATGGTGGGGTTGGCGATTTTGTAGCCGTTCAGGTGAAGAACGGGCAGCACGGCCCCATCGCGAACGGGGTTGAGAAACTTGTTGATGTGCCAGGAGGTGGCCAGGGGACCGGTCTCCGCTTCCCCATCCCCCACACAGGCAATGGTGATCAACTCCGGATCGTCAAACACACTGCCACAGGCATGGGAGAGCACGTAGCCCAACTCGCCGCCCTCATGGATGGAGCCTGGAGTTTCCGGTGTGCAGTGGCTGCCGATATGGCCAGGAAAAGAAAATTGCTTCAGAAACCGCCCCAGCCCCTCAACGTCCTGGGAAACATGGGGGAACACTTCGCTATAGCTACCATCCAGATAGCAGGGACCCAACACCCCCGGCGCCCCGTGACCAGGACCGGACATATAAAGACAATCCAGATTGTAGTTGCGAATCAACCGGTTGGCATGAGTCCAGATAAAGGACTGGCCAGGGCTGGAACCCCAATGGCCCAGGAGGCGGTTCTTGACGTGTTCGGGCCGAAGCTTCTCCCGCAGCAAGGGATTGTCCTGGAGATAGATCATGCCCACTGCCAGATAGTTGGCAGCCCGCCAGTAGGCATCCAGTTGGCTCAGTTCGTCCGAGCCGAGGGGACGGGGCCGAAGCAATGCCGAGTCTGTGACCGTGGCAACCATGGAAAACGGGGAAGATGCTGCTGTCATCCTGGAGTGTGCCCATGGTGTTGGCAACGTCATCACGTCGTTCGGTTCGGTTTCCCTGTGATCCGGTGTCCAGGTGACGGGTTGTCCGGGGGTCGGTTCTCCAGCAGTCTGGCCACCTCCTGGGCAATGGCCCCTTCTTCGTCGGCCTGCACCACCCACACTTCCACCGGGCCTGCGCCACTCAGCCGCCAACGGTGGCCGCCGGGTGGTTGGGGCGCCTGACGGGCCGGGCGTACCCCCAGCCAGTGCAGATGGGCCAACAGGTCCTGTTGAAGGGTCTGGTCGTGTTCTCCGATGCCGCCGCTGAGGGCCACCACGTCTACCCCTTGCAACACCGCCACCGCACTGCCCACAGCTCTGATCAGCGCTGTAAAAAACACGTCCAGGGCAAGCTGGGCCTGGGCGTGGCCCTGGGTCGCGGCCTGGCGCACTTGGCGCATATCTTCCGAGATGCCGCTCAAGCCAGCCAGACCGCTCTGGTGCTGCAACACCGTCTCCAGGCTGTCCAGATCCCAGCCGTGGCGCAACTGGTGCAGCAAAATAGCGGGATCGACGCTGCCACAGCGGGAGCCCATGATCAATCCCTCCAGGGGTGTGAAACCCATGGAGGTGTCCTGGCATCGCAAGCCGCGAACGGCGCAGGCGGAGCAGCCCCCACCCAGGTGCAGGCTCACCAGCCGCAGATCCTGGTTGGCGGTGGCGGCCGCCATGCTGCGGGCCATGTGGTTGTGGCTGATGCCGTGGAAGCCATAGCGGCGAATGCCCTGTTGTCGCCATGCCATGGGCAGGCCATAGGTGATGGCCGCTTCGGGAATGGTGTGGTGGAACGCCGTGTCGAACACCCCCGCATGGGGGATATGCGGGCAGAGATTGAGCAGGAGCTCAACGGTGTCCAGGGCGGGCTTGTTGTGGAGAGGAGCCAGGGGAATGAGAGACCGCAGGGCCGCCAGTTGGCCTTGGCCAATCCACTGGCTCTCCTGGAACCGTTCGCCGCCATGGACAATGCGATGCCCAACGGCAGTGATGGGGAAGCGTTCCATCAGAGTTGGCAGCGTTCCGGCCAGCCAACCGGCCAGGGCGTCCCGCCGCCCATGGTCAAGGCTGAGGGTGTCGTGCTGCCAGGGATCGTCTCCCCAGCGCCAGCGCAGAAGGCCGCCAACCTGCGCACCGCCCCAGTCGATCCGGGTCTGCCAGAGGCACGGCAACCGCTCCTCCCCCGTTAACTCCAGCAACGCCAGCTTATGGCTGGTGCTACCGGCATTCACCACAAGGCTGGTTGACATGATCAACAAGAGACAAGGGGAGCGCCTTGAGTCTGCCTGGGAGGCGAGGCCTTGGTAATCCCCGTCCTGGCGCCTGAAGACAGTTCCCCCATAGGGTAGGGTCATGTCGATTCATGGGGGCCAGGTTTGATGTGGGTGCGGGTATGCTGCTGCGGCTGCCCAGGCACGGTGATGCTTTGGCACTGCCCATGACAATTCAAGAGGCGATATCCACCTTTGGGTTGGAAGTAAAACCGAAGCTCGGAAATCCTGGTGCCACTGGTGCATCCGAGGATCAACTGCGTGCGCCGCTGGAGGTGCTCGTTGGCAAGCTTGCAGAACTCACGGGATTGCGACCGGACAGCATGATCATGGTTGGTGAAACATCTCTCGCCGGCCTCAAAACGCGCCCGGATTATGCCGTTACCCACAACAATGCCCTGATTGGTTTTATCGAGGTCAAGGCGCCGGGGAAAGGAGCGGATCCACGACGATTTCGTGACCGACATGACAAGGATCAGTGGGCAAAGCTTAAGACTCTTCCCAACCTGATCTATACGGATGGTAACGGGTTCAGTCTCTGGCGCAATGGTGAACTCCAAGGAACGGTTGTGCAATTGGTGGGCGATATCGAGACCGCTGGCAAGAGGCTAGCCGCTCCTGATAACGGTCTTGGTCTTGTGTCTTTATTTT
>MWLD01000028.1:0-6157 GCA_002018045.1 Candidatus Synechococcus spongiarum LMB bulk15M | reverse complement strand
AATCAGCCCGTCATCAATCAAAGGGCATGGGCGAGACCGGAAGGGCATTGTTTCCTTCATCACCGTGGCAGGATTTCTGAGTGGTCCCGGCTTCCAGAAGATGCGCGCCGACTTGCGCCAAGACGCGGACGAGATCTGGGTCATCGACTGCTCGCCGGAGGGGCATCAACCGGAAGTGGCAACCCGTGTATTTCAAGGCGTGCAACAGCCTGTCTGTATCGTCATGGCGCTGCGAAGCACTGACGGGGGTTCCCCAACCCCGGCACGGGTCCGGTATCGTTCCCTGCCCCGGGGACATCGTGATAAGAAGTTTGAAGCCCTTAGCACCATCAAGCTGGACGATGATGGGTGGGAGGAATGTCCTGCCGATCCCCGCGCTCCGTTCTTCCCCAGGTCCGCTGGAGCTTGGGCTGAGTTCGCCGCGCTTGAGAACCTGTTTGACTACGACGGCTCCGGCGTCATGCCCGGACGGATCTGGGTCATTGCTCCGGACCGCTCCTCCCTTGAACGGAGATGGAAGGCGCTACAGGAGGAAGAAAATCTTGAGAAGAAAGAGAATCTGTTTCATCCACACCGTCGCAACGGCAGCCCAGGGGATAAACACATTAACAAACGCTTACAGCAGGGCCTTTATGGTCATGAGTTTCGCTGTGGTCCTGTTGCTTCAGATGATACAAGGGATGTGATCCCACCTGTTCGATACGGCTACCGCTCCTTTGATCGACAATGGATCATCCCTGACGGGCGACTGATTAATCAACCGAATCCAAAACTTTGGCAAATTCACTCGAATCACCAGATTTACATGACGGCGTTGCACAGAGATTCACCAACCTCAGGACCAGCATTGACATTCTCGTCAGCCATCCCGGATCTGGATCACTACAAAGGACGTGGAGGTCGTGTATTTCCTCTCTGGGCGGACCGTCACGGTCAGAAGTCCAACATCAAGACGAGTCTTCTCCAGCAGGTAGCCAAGGCGTTGGAAATCTCTGTCGATGCACCAGACATGATGGCCTACTTCGCTGCTATTGCCGCCCATCCTGGATATACGCATCGTTTCCAATCCAACCTTGTCCAGCCGGGACTGCGTTTCCCTCTCGCCGGAGATGCCTCCCTGTTTGCCGAGGCCGTGCGGATTGGGCAAGAAATCGTCTGGCTCCACTGCTTTGGTGAGCGGTTTTTTGACCACAACGCAGGACGCCCCCATGCCTTACCAAGAATGTCACAAGATAAACGCCCAATGATTCCGAAGGACGGCGCCGTCCCCACTCAGGCGAATCGTTTCCCCGACCGCATTACCTATGATGGGGCCAGCCGTCGACTGAGTATTGGGGACGGATTCATTGACAACGTGCCGCCTTCGGTGTGGAAGTACGAAATTTCCGGTAAGCAGGTGCTCGTTCAGTGGTTTAGTTACCGCCGTCTTGATCGCTCCCGTCCCATCATTGGTGATCGTCGTCCGCTGTCGCCGCTGGCCAACATTCAGCCCCATGGTTGGCTTGCCGAATACACAACAGAGTTGATGAACGTGCTCAACGTTCTTGGTCGCTTGGTTGCGCTTGAGCTGCGCCAAAACGACCTTCTAAACCGTATCTGCGATGCCCCCATACTTAACGCCGATGTCCTTCGCGCCAACGGCGCCTTCGACGCCTCCAGCAAGGTCAACTCCATAGACACAGATGCTCAACAACGCAGTTTCATCCCTCAAGACGACATCTCCTAAGGAGGAGAAAACGGTGCGGAGCTTCGTGTTGTGTAGATTGCGAGTGGGCTGTAAAAATCTGTCGGATTAAGTGGGAGACCTTCCAGTCGGCAACCAAATCTCACCATGGTTCCTGCTCCTGCCTCTGCTTGCCTATACTCCTCTCAACCTCCCCCCTCCCATGGTTGAACCTCTGCTCTGCGGCATTGTTCTGGGCTTGGTGCCCATCACGATCTTCGGCCTCTTCTTGAGTGCCTACAACCAGTACCGCCGCCAGGGGGGTACGTTCGGGGGCTGAGTTTCACTACCGCTGATGGAACACCGCACACCAGGGCACGGTTGGGTTATGAACCGTTACCTCGGCCGCCCTGGTCCTCCATGATCTGCTGGAGTCGCATCACTGTGGTGCCCCCATAGCGGTGGCGGCTGCCCACTTGCCAGCCGGGCAGGGTTACGGGGAGCTGACGGCTTGTGCATTCCAACAGCAACAGACCTGTTGGCGCCAGGACGCCTGCGGCGGCAACGGCCATGGCCACGGGTTCATGAAGTCCCCCGTTGTAGGGGGGATCGGCATAGATCAAGGCAAAGGGCCGTTGTGGCTCTGTTGCGTGTTTCCAGGTGCGGAGCCAAGCCAGCACGTCCCGGCGGTGGAGGGCAAAGGTTTGGGGTGGACGGCAGACCAGCTTCAGATTGTGGCGGTTCACGGCAGCGGCACGACCATGGCGCTCCACAGTCGTGACATGGGCAGCGCCATGGAGGAGAGCTTCACAGGCCATGGCGCCACTGCCGCTGAACAGGTCCAGCCAGCGGGTCCCCACAACCTGCTCCCGCAACATGTCAAACACCGACTGCCGTACCCGCGCCGGTGTGGGGCGGGTAACGGTGCCCGGAGGACTCCGTAGGCGTCGCCCGTCACTGAGGCGCAGATCTCCATGGCTACCCCGAGGCACGGCCCTCAGCAAGGTAGGCGCTCCAGCCAGCGGGCCAGGATCCGCTGACCACAGGGGCCGGACTTTTCCGGGTGGAACTGGGTGGCCACCAGGGAACCACGGGCAATGGCGGCAGTGACGGGCTGCCGGGCCACCATCACATGGGCCGCCACCATGGCGGTATCCTCAGGCACAACACCATAGGAATGCACGAAATACACCCATTGCTCTTCTTGTGAAGGGAACAGGGGGGATGTGTCGGAAGAGACGAGTGGTTGCCAGCCCATGTGGGGAATGGGCTCGTCAGCCGTGGGTTTCAGGGGTTCCACCGTGCCAGGCACCAGGTTCAGCCCCGCCAGTTGGCCCTCTGCGCTGCCACTGAACAATAGCTGTAGCCCCAGACAGATGCCCAGCAGGGGGCGATCCTGGTGGACCCAGTGGTGAACGGGTTGAATCAGGTCACGATCCGCCAGTCGTGTCATGGCGGGATCAAAGGCGCCGACCCCTGGCAACACCAACGCCCTGCCACCGGACCGATCCCATTGGCGCAGATCGGCACCGCTGCAGAGGCGCTGGCAGTGCGCCCCAAGCCGTTGCAAGGATTTGGTGACGGAGTGGAGATTCCCCATGCCGTAGTCGAGGATGCCCAGCCGGGGAGCTGTGGTGGTCGTCATTGGCGCTGCTCGGGATGCTCCAGGCGCGTGCCCCCGGACAGGGGCAGGCCGTTGATGTGGCGAATCAGCCCATAGAGGCGCCCCATGCAGCGGTGATCAAATTGAAACTGCAGTCCGGGGTAGACGCCCTGCTCGCTCCTGTGGGTGAAGGGTTCAATGGTCCCTGCATGGAGCAGATCGGAGAACGTATGGTTCATGACCTTCAATTGCTCATCGGTGGGCGCCCCATGGAGCAGCAACTGCAAGCGCTCACCACCCAGAAAGCGGCAACTGTGAAAGCTTCGATAGAAGCGGCGGATGACACCCACGGCAGCGTCCACGGAGCCCACCTGGTCGTAGATCTGCGCATCGGCGGGGGACACCATGCCCCGCTCCTCGACAGACTTGACCATGTAGTTCTTCCAGCGTTGCCAGTAGTCGTCACCGTCAGGAGCCAGTAGCACCACAGGTACGGGAACGGTCTTGGCGGTCTGAATCAAGGTGAGGGCCTCGAACAGCTCATCCAACGTGCCCACCCCTCCCGGCATGGCCACCAGGGCATCGCTCTCCCGCACCAGGAAGTGCTTCCGGGTGAAGAAATAGCGAAAGACCACCAACTTGTTCTTGGGATCGATGTAGCGGTTTGGAGCGAACTCGAAGGGCAACTGAATGTTGAGGCCGTAGCTACGGCCTTGTCCGGCGCCGCGGTTGGCTGCTTCCATCACCCCTTCCCCGGCCCCGGTAATCACCTCGAAGCCCGACGCTGCCAACTGCCGGGACAGGTCTACAGCCTGCTGATACACGGCACTGTCTGGCGGCACCCGAGCGGATCCCACTACCCCCACCTTGCGGCGGTCACGGTGGGAGCAGAAGACTCTTAACCCATCCCTGATATCAGCCAGGGCGCCATGGAGAAACGCCCAGTCGCTCTGCTCCCGGGTTGCATGGCCAATGGCTATCAGGTGGCGAAAGATCCCTTCCAACAGATCCCCATGGCCGTGGTCCGCCAACTGGTCCGCCAACTCCAGGACGTGCTGACGCAACAGGGTTGTGTCGTTGCCGGATCGACGGGAGGAAGAACCACTGCAACCGTTGCCCAGGGGAGAAGACGGCCCCTCCCCCCTCAGGGCGGCGCAAGAATCAATCGAGGTGCTTTTCAATGGTGTTGGACAGTGTGGTCTTGGGGACAGCCCCCACCACCGTATCCACCCGCTGACCGTCCTTGAACACCATCAGGGTGGGGATGCTGCGAATCCCGAACTGACTGGCCACGTTGGGATTCTCGTCCGTATTGAGCTTGACCACCTTGATCTTCCCGTCCAGCTCGGTGGCGATCTCGTCAATAATGGGCGCCACCATACGGCATGGCCCACACCAGGGCGCCCAGAAGTCCACCAACACGGGAACGTCGCTTTTGAGCACGTCTGCCTCAAAGGAAGCGTCGGTCACTGGGGCGGCGTTCGACATGTCGATGATGACTTCGGAAAACCAAGCGTAGCAGAAAACAATCCCCTTCAGCGACCCATGCCAAGCTGCTGGGCTTTCTGGTACACCTTCCCCTCGCTCAGCAGGGATGGGGCAACCACAATCTCCACCTGCTGCATCTCCTTGATGGTGCGCGCCCCCAGGGTGCCCATGGAGGTGTGCAGGGCGCCCATCAGGTTATGGGTGCCGTCATCCAACCGGGCAGGACCACGGAGAATCCGCTCAAGGCTACCCGTGGTGCCCACCCGGATCCGGGTGCCCCGGGGCAACACCGGCGACGGGGTAGCCATGCCCCAGTGAAATCCGCGCCCTGGCGCTTCCGCCGCCCGGGCAATGGGAGAACCGATCATCACCCCGTCGGCCCCACAGGCGATGCACTTGCAGACGTCCCCACCGGTCACGATGCCCCCATCGGCAATGACGGGCACGTAGGGGCCACCACTGCGCTCCACGTCGTCCCGTGCGGCGGCACAGTCCGCAATGGCTGTGGCCTGGGGGACGCCTACCCCCAGCACGCCCCGGGAAGTACAGGCCGCACCAGGACCGATGCCCACCATCACCCCCGCCGCGCCAGCGTGGATGAGATCCATGCATACCCCATAGGTGACGCAGTTGCCCAGCACCACCGGCACGGGCATCTCCCGGCAAAACGCTTTGAGGTCCAGCTTGTTGTGGCCAGGGGGGCTCTGGTGACGGGTGGAGACCACCGTGGCCTGGACGAAGAACAAATCCGCCCCCGCCTGGGCCACCGTACGACCAAAGGCCATGGCCCCCGCCGGAGTGGCGCTCACTGCGGCAATGCCCCCTGCCGCCTTGATCTCCCGCACCCGCTCCGGAATGAGCTCCTCCCGAATCGGGGCGCTGTACAACTCCTGCATCAAGCCCACAAATCCGTCCCCCTCCACCGCGGCGATGCGCTCCAGGGCGCTGGCGGGATCGTCGTAGCGGGCTTGCAGACCCTCCAGATTCAGGACCCCCAGGGCGCCCAGTCGGGATAACTGCGCCGCCATGGGTCCATCCACCACGCTGTCCATGGCGCTGGCAATGATGGGCATGGGGCGTTCAATGCCCCCCAACGTCCAATGGCTCTGCACCAGTGAAGGATCCACTGTGCCGCCGCCAGGGACAAGAGCAATCTCGTCAATGCCGTAGGCCCGTCGCACATGACGAACCCGGCTCAACTGAATGTCCACGCGTTGTGCAGATGTAGTGCATGGAGCGTATCAAGGCAAACGAACCTGTCGCGGGGCGCCGGGACGGCGGCGTCATGGCAAGCTGTTGGTCGGAATGCCCACCAGCCATGAAACGCCCCGCCTGGCTCAACTGGCTCTACCTGCTGATCTTTCTCTGGTCAAGCTGGCAGTTGGCCGGCATATGGTGGCAAC
>MWLD01000081.1 GCA_002018045.1 Candidatus Synechococcus spongiarum LMB bulk15M | reverse complement strand
AGCTCCGGTGGTGAGGGCTGGAATGCCCCAGTGACCACAGAGTTGCAGCAGACGCTTCAAAGCCTGCACCCCCATCTGGTGACCCCGTACACGCGGGAGACGGCGTTGCTGGGCCCAGCGGCCGTTGCCATCCATGATCACCGCCAGATGCCGGGGCAGGCGCGTGGAGTCCAGGTCGTCCGGAAGCGCCATCAGCGGATCGGTATCCCCAGTGTGGGCTGTAACGCGTTGCATTCAGGAAGCGTTGTGCGAGCGTCGGGCTGCTGTGGATTCAACGGGATCCCAGGCCACGCTCTCCATGGCGGTCCCCAGGAGTTCCTTCAGGCGGTTGCTGGTGATGGGACGTTCCAGGTGTCCCCGCTGTGCCAGGGAAATGGTCCCGGTCTCTTCCGAGACCACAACACAGAGGCATTGGTCAAAACGCTCGGTAATGCCCACTGCAGCCAGGTGGCGGGTGCCGAAACGGCTGGTCCTTTGCCGCGCCAGGGGCAGGATGACCGCAGCCGAGACAATCCGTTTACCCCGCACCACAGCAGCGCCGTCGTGAAGTGGGGAGTTGACGGAAAAAATGTTGAGGAGCAACTCTATGGAGAGGACGGCATCCATGGGAATGCCGGGGGTAAGAAAATCATCGTCTTGAAGGTCGCTGCCCAGATCCAGAAGAATCAAGGCTCCGCGTCGACTTTGGGACATGCGTCCTGCAGCCTCACTGATGAGGCTCGCGGCATCTTCACCGTAAAAGTTCTTGCGGCCTCTCCCCAGGAGTTGGCCCCAGCGGCCGCTGCCGAGCAGATCCAGAAGACGACGCAGATCGGACTGCAGCAGAAACGCCAACGCCAGACCACAGACCAGTACCATGGCTTGAATGAGCCTGCCGGTGAGGAGGAAGGGTAACTGCTGCTGCGCCAGCCAGCCCGCCAGGATCAGGAGCAGGTAACCCCTGATCAAACCCTGCTGTGTGCGGATTCCACGTCCTCCGGTTCTGTTCAGCACCAGAAAGCCGAGGAGACACGCCAGGAAAACGTCAAGGGCCTTGAAGAGCCACCAGACCATGACGTGCCTGCAATAAACTGGCTCTACCTTATTGGGGCAGGATCGGATTGGCGCAGGTGCTCCGGCAGAATGTCCCAGCGCAAAAGGTCTTGACCGGTTTCCCGGCGCTGCACCAGATTGGCCTGACCCCCATGCACCAGTACCGCCGCAGGTCGGGGGATGCGATTGTAGTTGGAGGCCATGGAGGCGTTGTAGGCCCCCGTGGCGAACACCGCCAGCAGATCCCCATCAACCACAGGGGGCAGGGATATGTTGTGCAGTAGCACATCCCCGGATTCGCAGTGCTTGCCCGCCACGGTGACGGTTTCCGTGGCGGCGGCACGGCAACGCCGGGGCAGACAGGCCGTATGGCGGGATTGATAGGTGATGGGCCGGGGGTTGTCGCTCATGCCCCCATCCACGGCAACGTAGGTGCGCACCCCGGGGATTTCCTTGCGGCTGCCCACCTGATACAACGTCAGCCCTGCCGTGGCCACAAGGGAGCGGCCCGGTTCACAGAGCAGGCGGGGGAGGGGCTGTCGATGCTGGCGACAGGCAGCCACCACGGCAGTACTCACGGTCCGGACCCAGGCTGCAACGGCGGGGGGATCGTCACTGGCCACGTAACGCACCCCCAGACCGCCGCCCACGTTCAGATCCCCGGGATCATGCCCCAGCGCTCGGGCCTGGCCCAGGGCCTTCACCATGACTGCCGCCAGGTCCTCATGGGGCTGCAGTTCGAAAATCTGGGAGCCGATATGGGCATGGAGCCCGGTGACCTCCGCCCATGGCGCCATGGCCAGTCGCCGTAGCACGGCATCCAGCTCCTCCGGATCAAAACCGAATTTGCTGTCCAGGTGGCCGGTGCGAATGTATTCGTGGGTGTGGCATTCAATCCCCGGCGTGAAGCGGATCAGCAGCCGCACCCGTTGCTCGCGTTGGCCACAGAGGCGCTCCAGTCGATCCAGCTCCCACCAGTTGTCCAGCACCACGGTCACGCCGTGCTCCAGAGCCAGCTCCAGCTCGACCCGGGACTTGTTGTTGCCATGGAGGACAACGTTCCGAGGATTCATGCCGCCGGCAACGGCGGTGAGCAATTCCCCGGCGGAGACCGCATCCAACCCCACCCCCTCACTGGCCATCAGTGCCGCCATGGCCAGACTGCTATGGGCTTTGGATGCATACAGCACAAGGGATTCGCCGGGGTAGTAGCGGGTCAGGGCCTGGCAATAGGCCTGGCAACCGGCCCGCAGGGTGGCTTCATCCAGCACGTAGAGGGGTGTGCCATAGTGGTCTGCCAGATCGGCCAAGCGACAACCACCCACCCACAATTGATCCTCCGAATCAATTTCTGCAGTGAGGGGCGCCAGGTTGCGGTTGGGACTCCGGGCATCGACATCCCCTTCGTAGGGGCAAAAGCGTGGCGAAGACATGGTGGCAACAGGAAAAGTGAACGAAACTCCGAATCGTGGGGAACCCGGCAGGGCCGGTTATCTGGTCATGGCGTTGCGCCCTCGGGTTGCCCCAACGGCTGCCCGGCCCTGGTAGCTTGCAATCACAAGGTCCTTGCGACGGATGTTTGAGCGGTTCACGGAAAAAGCCATCAAGGTCATCATGGTTGCTCAGGAGGAGGCGCGCCGCCTTGGGCACAACTTCGTTGGCACGGAGCAGATCCTTCTGGGTCTCATCGGGGAAGCAACGGGCGTAGCAGCCAAGGTACTCAAGTCCATGGGGGTCACCCTCAAGGATGCACGGGTGGAGGTGGAGAAGGTCATCGGTCGCGGCTCCGGCTTTGTGGCTGTCGAGATTCCCTTTACCCCCCGCGCCAAACGGGTTCTGGAACTCTCCCTGGAGGAAGCGCGCCAGTTGGGCCATAACTACATCGGCACGGAACACCTGCTGCTTGGATTGATCCGGGAAGGGGAAGGTGTGGCAGCCCGGGTGCTGGAGAACCTGGGGGTGGACCTGGCCAAGGCGCGGACCCAGGTCATCCGCATGTTGGGAGAAACTGCCGAAGTCACCAGTGGCGGTGGAAAAGGTAGCAACAAGACCCCCACCCTGGACGAGTTCGGCAGTAACCTGACCCAACTGGCCAGCAACGGCAAGCTGGATCCCGTGGTGGGACGCCAGCAGGAGATTGATCGCGTCATTCAGATTCTGGTGCGGCGCACCAAAAACAACCCCGTGCTGGTGGGTGAACCCGGTGTGGGCAAAACAGCCATTGCCGAGGGCCTGGCGCAGCGCATTGCCAGTGGAGACATTCCCGGTATCCTGGAGGGCAAGAGGGTGCTCACCCTGGATATCGGCCTCCTGGTGGCAGGCACCAAATATCGCGGTGAGTTTGAGGAGCGCCTCAAAAAGATCATGGAGGAAATCCGTAGCGCCGGAAATGTGATCCTGGTCATCGATGAGGTGCATACCCTCATTGGCGCTGGCGCGGCAGAGGGAGCCATTGACGCAGCCAATATCCTCAAGCCCGCTTTGGCGCGGGGTGAGTTGCAATGTATCGGCGCCACCACTCTGGATGAATACCGCAAGCACATCGAGCGGGACGCCGCCCTGGAGCGCCGCTTCCAGCCGGTCACCGTTGGCGAGCCCTCCGTAGCGGACACCGTCACCATCCTCTACGGACTACGGGAGCGCTATGAGCAGCACCATAACCTCAAGATCACCGATGCAGCCTTGGCGGCGGCAGCCAATCTGGGGGACCGCTATATCAGCGACCGCTACCTGCCGGACAAAGCCATCGACTTGATTGACGAAGCTGGCAGTCGGGTGCGCCTGCTGAACTCCAAGCTGCCCACCGCCGCACGAGAACTGGATCGACAATTGCGTCAGGTGCTGGCCCAGAAGGATGAGGCCGTGCGGAATCAGGATTTCGCGAAGGCGGGTCAATTGCGGGATCAGGAGGTGGACCTGAAACAGCAGATTCGCGACATCATTCAAGGCAACCGCAAGGAGACGGAGCCCGCCGCCGCCACGGAGGCTGGCACAGGGAATGCCGAGCCCAGCTTCGGCGCCGACGGGTCTCCTCTGGTAACCGAAGAGGATATCGCCGCCATCGTGGCCTCATGGACCGGTGTCCCCGTGCAGAAGCTTACGGAAAAGGAGTCGGTGAAACTTCTCAACATTGAAGGCACCCTGCACCAGCGTCTCATTGGCCAGGACGAGGCGGTGAAAGCGGTGGCAAAAGGCATTCGCCGTGCCCGGGTCGGGCTCAAAAACCCCAATCGGCCCATTGCCAGCTTTATCTTTTCCGGCCCCACCGGTGTGGGCAAAACCGAACTCACCAAAGCGCTGGCCGCCTACTTCTTCGGCAGCGAGGAAGCCATGATCCGTGTGGACATGTCCGAATATATGGAGCGTCATACCGTCAGCAAGCTCATTGGCTCACCACCAGGCTATGTGGGCTTCAATGAAGGAGGCCAACTGACCGAAGCCGTACGGCGGCGCCCCTACACGGTTATTCTGTTTGACGAGATTGAGAAAGCTCATCCGGACATCTTCAATTTGCTGCTACAACTTCTGGAAGACGGTCATCTGACGGACTCCAAAGGTCGCAAGGTCAATTTCAAGAACACTTTGGTGATTATGACCTCCAACATTGGCTCGAAGGTCATTGAAAAAGGTGGCGGTGGTCTAGGGTTCGAGTTCTCCGAAGACAATGAAGAGGAAGCGCGCTACACGCGGATTCGCTCCCTTGTGAACGAGGAACTCAAAAATTACTTCCGTCCGGAGTTCCTGAATCGCCTTGACGAGGTCATTGTCTTCCGTCAACTCACCCGGGCTGAAGTGAAGCAAATTGCCTCAATCATGCTCAAGGAGGTGTTTGAGCGCATGGGAGAGAAGGACATTACGCTCTCCGTCACAGAGCCCTTCCGGGATCGCCTGGTGGAAGAAGGATATAATCCTTCCTACGGAGCACGCCCCTTGCGCCGGGCTGTGATGCGCCTGCTGGAAGACAGCCTGGCGGAAGAATTCCTGAACGGAACCATTAAAGAGGGTGATCATGCCCTGGTGGATATTGACGATCAGAAAAAAGTGGTCATCCGTCGCCAGAGCAGCGCAGCCGATACGCCCCTCCCTGAGACAAAACAGACCTCAGCGGTCAGTCTCTAGCGCCTCGTTCGGGATCCTTGCCATGGCAGATATCTCTCCATTCACACCTGCTGTAGCCGGGTCGATCGACTTGGCGGCCGTCCATGCCGTTGCACCGCAACGGGTGGTGCGCGGCCCCGGCGCACTCCAGGCGGCTCTGCCGCAACTGCGTGCCTTGACACGGCATCCGGTTCTGCTAGGGCGCTCCCCGGCAGTGGCCCCGCACCGCCAGGCTCTGGCTCAACAACTTCAGCTTCCTGGATCCCGGCAGCTACTGCTGCATCACGATTGTTGTGATCGTGATCTCCTGCGGCTGGAGGCAACTGTCCGTCAGCTTCAGGCTGACGGTGTGATCGCCCTTGGCGGCGGCAAGGTATTGGATGCTGGAAAATTGCTGGCCCACCGCTGTGGGCTGCCTTGCATTGCCATTCCCGGCAGTGCCGCCACCTGTGCCGGATGGACCGCCCTGGCCAACGTCTACAGCGAAGCCGGGGCCTTTATCTACGATGTGGCTCTGGATCGCTGCCCGGAGTTGCTGGTCTTTGACCATCGGCTCATTGCCACTGCACCGGCACGCACCATGGCCAGTGGCATTGCGGACGCCATGGCCAAGTGGTATGAAGCGTCCCTCAGCAGTGGCCGGAGTCGGGATGGGCTGGTGCGCCAGGCAGTGGAACAGGCCAGGCTGTTGCGAGATCAACTGCTTCTGGAGTATGAAGATGCCCTTGGTCATCCTGGCGGTGCAGCTTGGGGGCGGGTGGTGGAGAGCTGTGGCCTCACGGCCGGGCTCATCGGTGGTCTTGGCGGCGCCCGCTGTCGCACCGCCGCGGCCCACGCGGTTCACAACGGCCTTACCCAGTTGGCCCCCTGTCGACACTGGCTCCATGGGGAGAAAGTGGCCGTGGGCATTCTGGTGCAGTTGCGCCTGGAGGAAGTGGTGGCGGGCCAGCCCCTGGCTGCTGTGGCCCGGGATCAGTTACTGCAAGTGTACGGCAAGCTAGGCCTGCCCACAAGTCTGGCGGAGCTTGGGCTCGGGAAGCTGGACACTGCCCAGTTGGAGGCGGTGTCCAGCTTCACCTGTCGGGAGGGCTCCGACCTGCACCATCTCCCCTTTGCAGTGACGCCAACCCAACTGGAGGAGGCTTTGCGATTTTGCACTCAGCCCCGGCCGATTCCCCAGTCGGTGCAGCCACGGGGTTAGGACCGGCCACGCCATGGCCAATCCCGTCCTGAACCTGTTGCGCCATGGCCTCCAGCTCTGGCTGCGTGGCCAATGTGACGCTCTGGATCACCTGCAGTTGGACGTGGAGGGAACCCCAGCGGGGCTACTGAAAGGGCATTTGGACGCAGTCTATCTCCAAGCCCGGGGCATTGTCCGGGGAGCGTATCGTCTGAGTCGAGCCGTCGTCACGTGCCACGACCTGCAACTGGACCTGGGCCGCCTCCGCCCTGGCCAGCCCATGGCCCTATCCACGCCCCTGAACGTCACTCTGGAGGTGTGGTGTTCCGCCGCTGATCTCCAGTACATGATGCTGGGCGAGGGAGACACTGCCATGGGGATGGCGCTGTTGGCCCATTTCCGTGGGCTGAACTCCGGGAGCTGCCGCGGCTGGCAGCTTCAGATAACAGAAGCAGGCCTCCGCCTCCTCCCCCCTGCCCAGCAGACCCCGACTCCGCCACTGTTGTTGCAACTGAGGTCAGTGGATCACAGGATTGTCGTCCATGGGAAAGAGGCGCCGGATCGACCCACCATCATCCCTCTGGACCCGGCCATTCGCATTCATGACTTGAGAATTGACGCCCGGCATCTTCGCTTGTGGGGCGAGGCGTTGGTGACGCCTTGAGGCAATTCACGGGAGCTGGCCCAGGAGCCATGAATGGGTCAGTCCTCGGCAAAATTGGCTTGGCTGTAACGGGTGCTAAAGAGTTCGATAGTGTTTCTTGTCTTTGACTTTCCAATAAAGTATCCAGTGAAGTAGGATGAATTTTTCTGGTCTTCGTGTATAATCTGAGCCAAGGAATGATCTACTAAAAGTCTAGAAATTTAGTGAACTCAATATTACTGCACATACATCGGTCACCCACCGCTATCCTTGCTGACAAAATCAATTGGTTCATCTGTTTCCCAAGACTCCCAACCGACTTGAAGATTATTCTCGGCAGCAACTGAACGAATTTTCCGATCCTGCTCTGCTTGATCTCGCAATCACTCTCCCCTGCTCGGTTCTTCTTCTTAGTTGACAGTGCGGCAACGATGCCGGCATCCATGATCATCTAACTCCCTGGATGCTCATTGATCCCCTCCAACAGCTTGACCCCCGGCCCCTGGCGCTCCAGCAGGTGGCGGACGTTCAAGATCGTGGTCTCGTCCGGCGCCCTCCTCGGTTGGAACCGGTAAAGCGTCGGACGCTCTCAGCCTCATACAACAGGGCTTCCATCCCGGCGCCACCGGAGCAGGGCTTGATCTGCTCCAACAGCTTCTCCCATGGAATCAGCTCTTCCATCCGATCCAGAAACACCTCTCTCCTCCTCTTCCTCTTCTTGCTCTCCCACTCCAACATCCACAAAGCTCCTCATCTCTTGCTCTCATTGCCAGGGCCCCCCTTCAACATCCCTCCATCCTGGACCCTCTGCCCACTTTCTCAGACGTTCCCTAGCCGCTGCCCACACTCGCAAGCGTGGGCTCATGCAAATTCTTCTCACTGGAAAATGTCGCTTCCCAGAGTTGGAGGGGAAGCCTTTGCGAGAAGTAAGGTTGGGAAAATGATTAAACTGTCAAAGGAGAGATTTGACCCAAAACAAGAACACAACGACCGCTGCTGCATTGAACCGGAATATATTGAGCCTGGCACGGGGCGCCTTTTGGGCTCCACACAGAGCAGTCAGCAGGCCAGTATCAAAGCCATTTTCAATCCAGGTGATGTGCTCTTGGGGAAGCTGATATTATGTCTCGGGAAATTCATCACACCAGATTTCGAAGGAGTTTGCTCAACAGAAATCTGGGTGCTCCAACCCAAAACGCAGGAAATTACGTCACGTTTCCTTCATTGTTTGATTCAATCTGATGGATTTATGGCAGAGGCAGAAAAGTCTTCAGGCTTTAGAATGCCCAGAGCCGACTGGGAAATTATTTCAGAGTATTGCTTTTGACTTCCTAGACTCCATGAACAGGACCGGATTGCCTGTATACTTCATCTCTGCGCTCAGGAGGTCAATGCTCTGACCAGCAAAATCGAACAACTGCACACTGAGAAGAAAGCCCTCATGCAGAAGCTGCTGACGGGGGAGTGGAGGGTGAAAGTGGATGCTTAGCGGTACTGCCAAGGTGGTCTTGACGGCAACAGCTATCGCGCCGGCTGGGCTTACCTATGCCTATGCTGCTTTCATGGCGGACAAGACATGTCTGGCTATCGGCCTACTATGCGGATCGGTCATTTGTACCGTACTATGCCTTTTCCTCCTGGGCTACGCTCGGAAACACTTGGAGCGCATGAAATTTACCGCAATTAAGGTTGAGGCCGCTGACCATGAGAATATGGCAATATTACTGTTGTACTTATCTCCTCTATTCACCGCAAATTTCAACGCATTGAAATGGCCTATATTGATACTGACGCTGCTGATTTTTGCTCTTGTGATCGGAACAAGGTACGGCTATCACTTCAATCCGCTACTGGGTCTGCAGGGGTGGCATTTCTACAAAGTCGCAACTCCTGAGGGGGTTACCTATGTCCTGATCACCAAAAAGCGTCTCCGCGACGCCTGCGGTAGGCTGGTTGTCGGCCAGCTTACGGAGTACATTGTCCTTGACTTGGAGTAACTTATGCTCATGTCCATGCCCAGAAATTTCTTTGCTTTCTGTAGGGGTGCTGACCAGGACAGCATTCGAAGAATCCCTCTTGATGCTGACACCCAAAATGCGCTGGGAGTCCTGTTTGACGATCAGGAGCAACAGTTCCTGGAAGGTCGTGAGGAGGAAGTACCATTCACCGGGGACTGGAAACCTGATGACGATCAGTTGCTGACAATCACTGACGAAGAACTGGCTCAACCTCTGGTGAAGACCTTGCATGAAAATGTGACAGTATTTGACGAGCTGGACATTAAAAATTTTAATAAATCTGGAATAAAGGCAATTTTTACTCGCTCATCTAAACAAGAAAATCGTATTCTCATTCAGCAATTCAAGTCATCACAATATCTTGGACCAGGGAAATGGAATCTAATCTTTGATAAAAACCGGTTTAAGCAGCTCTCTCAGCCTGGATTTACACTAGCTTCCAATTTGGCTGCAGTTCTAGATGGCAGCGTGTTCAAGTTTCAGAGCTTTCAAAATCTCCGAATTATCTTTAAAGTACAACATCATTTTCAAGAAGCTACTCATCAGGAAGTTAGAAAGTTTGCAGATCATTCCTCATTATGTATAGATAATCATGATGAATTTATGAAACTCATGACTGAACGCATTCGAAAATTGATTAAAAGTATCATAAAATCTCAAATTCTAGAAAATTATGAGACTGACGAAATCATTCAGAAGGCACGAAGTGTTGGCATTGAGCTTAAAAGTAAAGAAAATAAGATTATTATTACAAATAGCAAGTTAGAAATCAAGACTGTACTCAGCTTCTTGGAAGACTCAGTCTTCAGGGGATCGTTCTCAGAGGAAACTTATGAGACAAACTCCAAGCGTGCTGTGAGGCGAGAGCAATAACGCTTGTCTGTACATTTCAGCATCCACAGAGAAGCTTTCACTAAGCTGGCGAGGATTTTAATGCTGATAGCTATAACCACTGGCCACGAATCAAGAGATCCTAAATGTGATATAGCCGCTGATCCACCATGCGGGTTCGGCTGCCGAAACCTTGACAGATTCAAAGCCGATAGGCAGTGAACTCACTGGTATTCTATGGGGAGTGATCACAACTTGGGGCAGCCCAGCCCATGGCCAGAAAAGAAGACTTCCCCCCACAATGCCAAAGCAAAGGAGAGGGGTTACATACGTTGAGTGCCAAAGGCAAGACAGAGAATCGATCCAGGCATTGATGCGAGGTCAATCGGAGTAAAGGAGCTTGGCGCGGCGGTCGTCTTCTCGTCTGTTGCGCGACATGGGCCACAACAACGGTCAGCAGTGGGGTGGCTGCATTGAGGATGGAGGCAACCCTCGCGATGTGTCCCCGGACAATGAGGGAGAACGGGATGGCGTTTGCCACAAGAGGGCAGGCCAGCCAGGACGTCACCCCCCGGTGACGGGGGGCAGAAAGGCCAGTTCGTCACCGGGTTGCAGCGGGTGGTCCGGGGTGGCGAAGTCCTGGTTGACGGCCCAACGCAGGCCGGGGCAGTGGATGCCCAGGGCTTGCTGGAGTTGGGCCACGGTGGTGACGGGCCGGGGCAGTTCCATCAGCCGCTCGTGCCAGCCGTGCTCCTCCCGCAACCGGCCAAACAACAGGATCCGCACGGTGGTCTTGGTCATGGTTGATCGGTGTTCCACAAAGCCTTGGGGCATTCTGGAAGATCCACGCCGCTGCAGTTGGCCATGGTTTGTCTTCCCGTTGCCTTGCTCACAGTGTCGGATCGCCGCTCCATGGCGGAAGACGCCTCCGGCGCCCTCCTGGCACAACGGGTCCACCAGGCGGGGCATGAACTGGTAGAGCGGCAGTTGGTGCCGGATGATCGCTACCGGATTCGGGCTGTGGTCAGTGGCTGGATCGCGAACCCGGGAGTTGCGGTGGTGATTAGCAGTGGCGGCACCGGCCTGACGGGACGAGACGGCACACCGGAGGCTATCGCGCCCCTGCTGGACAAAACCATCACGGGTTTTGGTGAGTTGTTCCGGGTGGTGTCCTTTGAATCCGTTGGCACCAGCAGTTTGCAAAGCCGTTGCCTGGCTGGCGTGGCCAACGGCACGGTCCTGTTCGTGTTGCCGGGCTCCGTGGATGCGGTGACCACGGCCTGGGACCGACTGATCCGCGCCCAACTGGACGACGCCACCCGCCCCTGCAACCTGGTGCAACTGCTGCCACGGCTGCGGGAGCCCATGGATCAGCCACCGATGTAGGCCATTTCCGCAGGACTCGGTCGTGGCGTGAGACCGGCCTGTCGAGACCGCAGGGCGCGCTCCTCGCTATAGCGATCCTGGCGCTGCCGCCAGAGGGAGCGCAGTTGCCGTATCAGGACCATATCGGGCTGCCGGGGGTCCAGGGCAGGCTTCAGGTCCGTGCCTTGGCTGGCAAAGAGGCAGGTGTATGCCATCCCGTCAGCAGTCACCCGCAACCGGTTGCAATCACCACAGAACGGTTCGCTGATGGAGGCAATGGTGGACACGAAGCCTCCCCCATCCCGATAACGCCAACGCCGTGCGGTGGAGCCCGGCTGGCGACCCACGGGTTGTAACGACCAACGGCGGTCAATCCGGGCGGTCATGGTGGCAGCGGTGAGCACCTGTCGGGGCTGCCAACCGTTGCGGTTTCCCACGTCCATGTATTCAATCAACCGCAACTCCACCCCCAGTTTCCTGCAGAGGTGCGCCATGGGGATCACCTGGTCCCCGTTTTCATGGGCCATCACCACCATGTTGATCTTGACGGGAAGACCGACAGCCTGGGCATGACCAACGGCTGCCAGCACTTGGTCAAAACTGTTCCCACCCCCCATGCGGCGCACGGCCTGGGGATCTGCGCCGTCCAGGCT
>MWLD01000004.1 GCA_002018045.1 Candidatus Synechococcus spongiarum LMB bulk15M | reverse complement strand
GCAGCCTTCAAGCCTTACAGGTCGTGGCATCTGGCGTCCACAATCAAGGCGAGGGGAGCCGTATCCCAAAGACCGACCTATGGATTGGTGGGGAGTAGGCGGGCTACAATCCTAGCGCGAGTTCCATCTGAGGCTCCGGCTTTCTCCTGATGAAGGTGGCGTAACGATCCCCCAGTTCAAGCTCGTCTGCAACCCGCTCCAGCGAGATACGCCTCAATACTTCCGCCGTGATGGGGCGTTTTTCTGCCGCAAAGACCATCCCATGGAGCAGTTGGGAGTATGGCCTGGACTGGACCAGCGAATGGACAAAATCCGCCTCTTCCCCCGACCGGCATGGGAGAAAATACACGGTGTCGTCGAACACCACGGGCTTCCCGCCCATTGGGCCGACCTTGACAAAGCGCGGAATCTTATAGAAACCGGAGATGGCAACCTTCCAAGGCGCGAATGTGTAGTCACCGACGCCAAAGATGGAGAAGCGAGGCTTGCCACGGTAGATCACACTCCTCCTCCCACCAAGCTGCTCTTCGTGGGCGCAGAGGTAGGCCCATGTTCGGGGTGCATCCCGCTGGATGTGGGAGGTGTCTTCGCCAATCTCCTGCTGCGGAACGATCATCATTCGATTGGAGCACGGCTTCTCTTTGGCAACGTCGGAACTCTTGAGCATGGGGAACAGATACGTGTCTTCCAGCTCCACCACCTTCCCAAGCCCGTTGACAAGCCTGCCGTTCCTACTGCGCGCCAGGTCCATGACCTTCGCGCAGTCGTGCTTGATCCCTGATCGCCAGACGTAGTCGCTGTTGAACCCAAGGAGGTGGCGCCGCTCCATGAAGGCATCCACATCCGAGAGCAACACGCCGTCGTGATAGCCCACTGTCCCTGTGGGCTTCAGACTCTCCAAGCTACCGAACACGTCACAGCTTCGCGACGGCCGGCCCCGCTTGACAGGTAGAACGAGCAGGCAAGCATTGACGGCGGCCCCAAAGTAATGCATGGCGTCCACACCGAAGATGGCAGCCCGCCCAACGGGCTCGCCCCACATCCACATCTGCCGCAGGATCTTCCGAGCAACTGCGGTCTTCATCAGCATTGCGATCCAGCCGTGTCGCTCCTTGAGCCACCCCACCTGCTGCAGCACCATCCACTCGGAGATGTCGAAATTTGCCTTACCGGTGACAGCATCCAACCCCCGGAGACCTTGAAAGTTGCTCTTCGCCGGCAGGTTCGTACTGTTCAGAAGACCCAACTCCGCATTGGTGACCCAGGGCGGGTTGCCCAGCACAAGCCAACTGCCCACTCCACGGCCCAGGATGCGTGGCCAGTCTGTCCGGAAGAAATCTCCCTGTTCCACCTGCGCCCGACCACCACAAACCCCACGCGCCTCCGCAACGTACCGTGCGTTGATCTCGACTCCGAAGATGTCTTTGACGTCTGGAAACGCTTCTGCTGCCGCCAAGAGGAAGGCGCCGCGCCCACAGGTGGGCTCTAGAATTGCTGATGGTTTGATGCCCATCAGACGGAGCCGTGCGCAAACCTGGGTCGCCAACTCCGGGGGCGTTTGGAAGTCTCCATACTGCCGGATAGGGTTGTCTTTCCGCCTCGACACGTCAGCGCACTCTGTTGATACCTGTGATATTTCCAGCCTGGCTGATAACGCGCCCGTACTGGAGTCGCCACTGTAAGGCGTTGGAGATGGTCAGATAGCCTTGAAGGGGTGGCTCCTGAAGAATCCGCTCTGCAATAAGTGTTCATACCTATTGACTGAGAAGAGGATTTAATGTATATAAATGATATCGTCTTTTGCATTTTACTATGGCCAGCCGTCTTCTTGATCTTGATTTCATAAACTCTATAAGAGGGAAGAAATTTCATCTTATAGAGAGTCAAGCCGAGGGTTTTTATCCACATAGAGATTCATCTAAGAATCCAGTCAGTAATTATTACCGACATATATTTGGCAGTGGTGGGCAGCGTCCAGAGGACGAATTTGTAGTTATGAAAGGAGTAAAGTTTAGAAAGAACTCTCATAAGGATTCATCTTGGCTAAAAATAGAGGAACTTGTACAAAAAAATTTAATCGTAATTTCAGAAGAAAAATTTGAATTGGTAGAAAATTGTGGCTTTAGTAGTCCTAGTCAGGCTTTATCAATTATGTCATGTAACAATCTTAGCGCATTTATAGTCTGGAGAGATGAACATAATAAGACTATTAAAAAATTAGAAGACGAATATAATCACAGAAATATAACTCCTCAGGAACCAGGGCAAGAGGAACCTATTCAGAGATTCCATCAGAGAGTGAATCAAGAAATAAATGTAAAATCAGAATTATTAAGTGCTTTTGAGAACCGTATTAGTACAATATCTACTGAAGAAAAAGAGGATATAGTAAAAAGACGTATAGGACAAGATATTCTTCGTGAACATCTCATAGGAACACAGAAAAAATGTCTCCTTACTGGTATTCGCAATAAAGATCTGCTAAGAGTTTCTCACATTAAGCCATGGGCTCAGTGTGAGAGCACTAGCACTAGACTGGATCCAGATAATTGCTTACTTCTTTCAGCCCTTTGGGATGCTGCCTTTGATCGAGGATTGATAACCTTTAGTCAAGAGGGTACTCTAAAATTTTCACAAGATATTACTGAAGAACTAGATAAACTTGGCTCATGCAATGAGCATATTAGTTTCGATAATATCATTGACATGGACAATCATTTAGAACACTTAAGATGGCACCGTGAGAATATATTTCGTGGCGATGCACCATAGCTTGGCGATACTGTTTCAGAGACCTTATTGCTGGGGCACCAAAGATCCATCAGTTAGAGCCTCTGACCGCGCCGCCGTCCCTTGTCATGAATCCCTGCCATGGGCCTCCACAGACAGAACCTCAACCGCTCACCACCACCTCAACCGGTCACCACCGCCTGTGCTTGCAATTCCCCCACCTTCTGGCGCGCCCAGCCATCCACCTTGAGCACCAAGTCCAGATCCGGCGCCCCGTGCCAATCCCGCCGGTGCTGGTCACAGGTCCGTTCAATGAGGCGGGGAATATCCAGAAAATGGATGCGCTCCTCCAGGAACAAGGCCACAGCCTGCTCGTTGGCGGCGTTCAGCACCGCGGGCATGGTGCCCCCTTGTCTCCCCGCGGCATAGGCCAGGTCCATGCAGGGATATTTCCGGGCATCCGGCGCCTGGAAATCCAGTCGACCGATGGCCGCCAGGTCCAGACGGCGCCAGGGTGTGGGTAACCGTTTGGGCCAGCTCAGGGCATACAGCAGGGGGAGGCGCATGTCCGGCCATCCCAGTTGAGCCAGAACGGAACTGTCCGCCAGCTCCACCAGGGAATGGATGATGCTTTGGGGGTGGATCACAATCTCGATATCGTCAAACCCCATGCCGAACAGGTAATGGGCCTCGATCACCTCCAGACCTTTGTTCATCAAGGTGGCGGAGTCCACCGTGATCTTGCGACCCATGGACCAGTTGGGATGCTTGACGGCATCGGCAACGGTCACCTTCTGCAACGCATCTGCCTCCCAGCTCCGAAAGGCTCCCCCGGAGGCGGTCAGCAGAATCCGCCGCAGCCCTGGCGTAGGTACCCCCGTGGACAGTTGTGCCTTACGGGGCTGGGGGGTGCCCTGCAGGCATTGAAAGATGGCGGAGTGTTCGGAATCCGCCGGCAGGAGACGGCTGCCGCTGCGCTGCAGGGCAGGCAGCACCACCGGCCCCGCGGCAATGAGGGTTTCCTTGTTGGCCAGGGCCAGATCCTTGCCGGCTTCAATGGCCGCCATGGTGGGCAGCAGTCCTGCACAACCCACAATTCCCGTCACCACAAGCTGGGCTGTGGGCCATGCCGCCACTGCCGCTACCCCCTCAGCTCCTGCCAGCAACTCCGGCCGGGGGCGCAGATCATTGAGGCGTTGCCGCAGATTGGGCAAGAGCTCCGCGGCCGCCAGGGCCACAGCCTGGGGGCGGTGCTGGCGCACCTGCTGCTCCAACAGGTCCAGGTTGCGGCCAGCGCTCAGGGCCACCACCCTGAATTGTTCCGGGAGTTCCGCCGCAATCTGCAGGGTCTGGGTGCCAATGGACCCCGTTGAGCCCAGAACACTCACGGACTTGGTGGTGGACATGGGCCAAGCTCAGCACCCCTCTAGTGTTCCACCTCGGTGACACCCACTAGGCCAGTCCGGCACGGCTCGCCATCATGCCCAGAAGCAGGAGACTGCCTAATTTCACTTGCGCGGCAAAGCGCAGGCCATAGAAACGGGCCGGCGGATCACGGCGACACCACAGCAACACCACTTCACGCCCCATCCCCCACGCCGCCACCAGCCAGATCAGCCACCACCAGGGCTGTACCCCCGCCGTGGCAGCAGCCAGACCCAGGCACACCATGGTGAGGCCATAGCAACAGCCCACCACCGACACCACCCGGGACCCCAGGCTGCGGACACTGCTGTGGATGCCAAGGCGACGGTCGTCTGCCTGGTCCGCCATTGCATAGACCGTGTCAAAACCAAAACTCCACAGCACCGTGGCCAGCCAGGTGAGCCAGAGCACCAGGTTGCCCGTCAGTGTTCCCCGCACAGCAGCCCAGGGAATCAGCACCGCAAACCCCCATGTGCAGGCCAGGACCAGTTGAGGGTAGGGAAAAACCCGCTTGGCGCCTGGATAGAGCAGGATGGGCACCACTGCCAGAGCCGCCAGCGACAGACAGAGCTCCCGGTGGGGAAGGGTCAGCGCTACAGCCAGGCTCAGCGTGAGCAAGGCCAACAACAACATCACCGCTACCGACCCCCCCAGAGCGCCACTGGCAAGGGGACGTTGACGGGTGCGCTGCACCTGGCGGTCAATGGAGCGATCCCAGAGATCGTTGACAATGCAGCCCGCCCCACTGACCCCGAGGCCTCCCACCAGGATCTGCAGAACCAGCAGCGGCGGCGGTTGGGGTGTGGCCAGCCAGAGGGCCCAGCCGGCAGGAACGAGGAGAATCAAGCGACCACTGGGCTTATCCCAGCGCAACAAGGCCATGAGACTGGCCATGGTGGGAGCATGGTTCATGGATCGACCAAACCGCCGCTGCGACCGTGTGGAAGCGGGACTCCGGATCCACTCTATGGATCTGCAGGGCGCTGGATGGTGAGAGAATCCAAATCTCAGCCAAGGGCAGGAGCCACGCCCGGAACAGACATGGCCAGCGACGGAACACATGGAGCACTACCACTTTCTCGGGAGGTGCGGGTTGCAGCCGTTGACATCGGCACCAACTCCGTCCACATGGTTCTGGCAGCAGTGGACCAGCAGTTGCGCAGCTTCTCCGTGCTGACCACGGAGAAGACCCCCGTTCGCCTGGGAGAACGGGATCTGGAGACAGGGGACCTCACCAGTCAGGCCATGGAGCGGGCCATGCAGGCCTTGAACCATTGCCGGCAACTGGCGGATAGCCATGGGTCTCACGCTGTGGTGGGTGTGGCCACCAGCGCGGTGCGGGAAGCTGGCAATGGGCGGGAATTTCTGGCCCTGGTGGAGCAGAAGCTGGGCTTCCAGGTGGATCTGGTGGATGGGCGAGAAGAAGCCCGACTCATTTATCTGGGTGTGCTCTCGGCCATGGACTTTGCCGGGGCGCCCCACCTGATTCTGGATATTGGCGGAGGATCCACGGAGTTGATTCTCGCCGATAGCCATGACACCCGATCCCTCAGCAGCTTGCGGGTGGGGGCCGTGCGGCTGGCCCAGGATTTTGGCTTCTACGGTGCGTTAACAACTGAACGGGTTCAGTTCCTCAAGACCTTCATCCAGGGCATGTTGGAGCCCGCCGTGTGCAAGGTGCAACAACGCCTTGCGGTGGGTGAGTCACCCGTGCTGGTATGCACCAGCGGCACTGCCATGGCCATTGGCAGCCTGCTGGCCCTCCGCCTCGGTACAACCTCTCGAAGCCTCAACGGCCTGCGTTTTGGCCTCGGTCACGTACAGGAGTTGATGCAAGAGCTGGTGACGCTGGACGTGGAGCAGTGTCGTCGACTGCCCGGCCTGAGTGAACGGCGCGCCGACATCATCGTGACGGGGGGGCTGATCCTGGAAACCGCCATGGAACTGCTGAACGCCCAGGAGATGGTGCTCTGCAAGCGGGCACTGCGGGAAGGGCTGATTGTGAACTGGATGCTGCGCCACAACCTGATTGTGGATCGATTCGCCTACCAGAGCAACATTCGCCGGCGCACCATCCTTCACCAGGCGCAAAAGTACGGTGTGGACCGTGAACGGGCCGAGCGGGTGGCCCGCCATGCCCTCGTTCTCTTCGAGGCCTGCCGCCATGACCTGGACCCCGTAACAGCCGAGGCGCGAGAATTGCTGTGGGGAGCAGCCATGCTCCATGCCTGCGGTAGGCACATCAGCAGTGTGGGGGGCTACCACAAGCACAGTTGGTACCTGGTGCGCCACTGCACCCTCTTGGGGTATTCCGAGTCGGAACATCTGATCCTGGCGGCCCTGGTGCGTTATCACCGCCGCAGTTCGCCCAGGAAACGGCATGAGGCCTGGCTTTCCCTCCAGGATGCCGGCCAGCAGCGTTGTGTCCAGCAGTTGAGTCCGCTGCTGCGCATTGCCGTGGCCCTGGATCGCCGTCCCCAAGCTGTCGTTGAGCGCCTGGACGTGGTGCTCACAGCCAGAACCATGACCGTTCGACTCACCCCCTTCCCCGGCGCCAACGTAAGTCTGGAATGCTGGAGTCTGGACAACTGCCGAACCGAGATCGAGCCCGCTCTTGGTCGCAAACTCCGTGTGGAAGTGGTGGAAGCGCTGGCCGCGGCCGCGGCAGGCTGATCCGGCTTCGGCGCAACAACTCCCGTGGCGAGGTATGGATCAACTGGCAACTAGGGTGCTTCCGATGTCTCCTGCGGCACGACGTTCTCCGGTTCAGGCGCAGGGGCAGGATCAAGGGGATCGGCGTCCAGCGGGCCAGGATCCACCTGGCCGGTAACGGTGCCCGGAATCAATTCGATCCAATTGTCCGCTTGGGGCAGGGGCAGGGGCAGGGATTGGGGAGGCTGTCCCGGTTGCTGCCAGCGCACCAGGCCAGGGCGGCCCACACGAACACGCACCCCAGCCGCGATGGGCAGGTCCACGCTGGCCAAGGGCTCCGGAGTGTTCTCGAACAGAAGCACACCACGGGCATCTTCGACACGAATCCAACTGGAGCGGTTATCGTTCGCGTCAGCCGCAAAGATGAACCGCACGGTTCCCGACTCCAGTTCTTCAGGTTGTTGCTCAAGTTGTCCGTCTGGGGACACCGGCTGTATATCAGGCATATCGGGTATATCAGGTATGTCGGTGGTCTGCTGCTGCCGGGTTGCGAGGGCTTCCAGGGATTGATCCTCTGTCTCTCCCACGGTTTCTGCCGCGGGATCCGTTATGGTCGGTCTTGGGCGCATGGCGAGCCACAGACTGTTCAACTGTTGACTGTTCAACAGCGCCAAAGCAACTAGCACCAAGCCCAGACCACAGCCCACCAGGACAATCATCCAATCGCCTTTCCCTTGACCGGCACGCGCCTTTCGTTGTGAAGCTGCCATTGCCTCACGTGTGGTTGGCGGCGCACTGCTTTGCCTTTGGGGTCCAGGGAGGGAGGGGTTGCGTGTGCGGACAGCTTCTCCGGGCTGGGTCCGATTGATGAGTGCCTGCCCTTCTTGCGCCTGAAACGCCTTGCAGGCCTGGATCATGGGTTCGGGATCAACACCCACCGCCGTTGCCACCTTGCGGTACATGCTCATCACGTAGGGAATCTCCGGAAGCATGCCGTGCTCGCCCGCCTCCAAGGCACGAATGAAGTGGACGGGCAGGAACAGTTTTTTAGACAGTTGCTGTTGCGTCCATCCCTTCGCCTCACGTCCAGCCAACAACTGCTGACCGTAGGTCCTCAGCTCCAAACCTTCCGGGAACCGCATGGTGAACAGGTTGCGACTAGAGACGCCATGATAGCCAAGGCAAGGTTTGCCAACAGCGATGCGGATGGCCGGCCTTGACCGCTCAGGACTGTGCCGGAATCTTACCGCGGGTGAGGTAGCGAAGCTTGCGCAGAGCTTTGATCTCCACCTGCCGCACACGCTCACGGGAGACTTCCAGCATGCGCCCGGTATCGGCTAAGGTGTAACGTCGCTCACCATCCAGGCCAAAGCGTAACTTGAGCACTGTGCGCTCCTGCTCGCTCAGAGTTTCCAGGCAGCGCCCCAACTCCTCGTAGTGGAGACGTTGCTCCACCAGTTCCAGGGGTTGTGCCGTAGTCTGATCAGCCACCAACTCCGTCAGTACGCTTCGGTCCTCCTCATTGCCCACGGGGGTATCCAGGCTGGAGGTGGTGAGGGCTTGGCGCATGAGGTTATCCAACTCCTCCACCGGCATTTTGAGAGCAAGTGCCACTTCGGAACGGCTGGGCATGGAACCCTGCTTCTGCGCCAGGTCCGTGGTGACCTTACTGATGGCAGAGAGTCGTTCTCCCAGGTAGAGGGGCAGGCGAATGGTGCGAGACTGGCAGGCGATGGACCGAGTCATGCTCTGGCGAATCCACCAGAAGGCGTAGGTGGAAAATTTGTAGCCACGGGTGGGGTCGAATTTCTCCACGGCTCGCTCCAGACCCAAGGAGCCCTCCTGGATCAGATCCAGGAGGTCCATGCCCTTGCCCTGATACTTCTTTGCAATGCTCACCACCAAGCGCAAGTTGGCCTTCATCATCCGCTGCTTGGCCCGTTGGCCAATGCGGAGATACCGCTGCTCCTGACGGCTCAACTCTCGCTCCTGATGAAGCGCCTGCAGCAACATCATCTTCTGCACCCGATTGCCCAGTTCAATTTCTTCGGCCGGGCTCAGCAGAGGAATGCGGCCAATAGAAGAAAGATACCAACTGACGGAATCGGAACCAGCCTGTCGTGTGGAACGATTTTCCGTTGAGGTGGACGACACTATGGAGGACACCATGGACACACAAGAACTGCTGATAAAAACCTTCCTTGATGCATCACGATTTCCACCACGCTTTCATAAATGCTTCAGGTTAATGCGTGGAAACACACACATATATGGCTGAATATGTGGCTGAATCAGGGTAATTCGTATTCGCCCTTCTCCTTCTTATTCGCCCTGTTGGCGAAGGTGCTCAGCCACCATGGGTGGAGATGGCTGTCTCCACCCCCCCTCCACCAACTGCCGGGCGGCGTGCAAATGGTCAAGGGCTGCCCTCACCAATTGACCATGATCGAGATCTCCGGTGGCCACAGCCATGGCGCCCCGGCCCGCGGCAAAGCCCGCCAGCACGTCCCCCAAGCCAGCCCGGGCTGCAGTAGGGACCCCCTCCAACAACTGCCAACAGCGCCCATCCGCTGCGGCAACGGCTGTGCGTGGACCCTTGAGCAACACCGTGATTCCGGCAGCCCGGGCGGCAGCCGCGGCCCGCTCCGCATGATCTCCATGGCAGCAGTTGGGGAAGAGACGGTCGAATTCCCGGATATGAGGGGTAATCCAGGTGGGGCCGCAACGTCCTTGCAGCCATGCCACTGCTTCACTCTCGGGCGTGGCGGCCAGCCGATTGAGCCCATCGGCATCCAGCACCAGCAATCCGGCAAACTTTTGCAGGGGCTCCCAGGCATGGGCGACAAAGGGAGCATAATCCATGCCTGGCCCCAGCAGAACGGCGTCATGGCGAGTCAGATCAGGGAGTTGGCGCCACACCAGTGGCCCGGACTCCAGAGGTGGGGACAGAGCCGCAGCGGCGTTCAGCACATGGGGATAACCGTCACTCACCCGACGCGCCACATCCGGCCCCACATAGAGAGTGACGGCGCCAGCTCCACTGGCATCAGCCCCCGCCGTGGCCAGCACAGCGGCGCCCGGATAGCGTTGACTGCCCGCCAGCAGCAACAACCTGCCCCGACCGTACTTGTCTGCTGCAGACGGTGGCTCGGGCCATGGCGCCGTGGTGCGATCCGCTGTGGTCACACCTCGCGGGAGAGACTCCGGCTGCTGAACCATATCCAGTACCCAGTTGGGCACACCAAAGTCCAGACGCTCCAGTTGCCCCACTGCAGCCAAGGCGTCGGATTGCAACAGGCCCCGCTTGTAAAGGCCCAGGCAAAACGTGCGCTGGCTGTAAAAACAAGCACCCAGAGGCCGACCATGGTGATCGTCCAGGCCGCTGGGCACATCCACGGCCCAGATGCACTGCCCCGCCAACCGGGCCTCATGGGCCAGGGCAGCCAGTGGAGCCGGCAAAGGCCGGGATTGCCCCAGGCCGAACAAGGCATCAATCCATAGCTGTCCCTGGCCCGGTGGGGGGGGGCTCCGACAGGCGGGGCACGTCCAGCCGGTCCAGGTACTGTAGATGGGCAGCAGTAAGCGGCTTGTGACGGGTAAACGGACTCCAAACCGCCACATTCCAGCTCGCCATGTGAAGCTCCCTGGCCACGACGGCCCCATCCCCGCCGTTGTGGCCAGGCCCGATCAGGACCACCACGGGCTGGCTGCGTCCCCAGCCAGCGTCAGCGGTACTCAGCAGCTCCACCACCCGGCGGCTGGTGGCCAGTGCCGCTTTTTCCATCAGGGCGGCCCGGGGCATGCCCGCACCGAACATTGTCTCCTCAACGGCCTGCATCTGCCGGGGGTGGACCAACAGATGGGCGGCATCGGCCTTGGGCCAATCATGGGCAGCTCGGTGATCCATGAGCCATAGACGCCAGAATCGGACCATCATGGGATAAGTTCCCCCAACCCCAGCCATGACCAGGACCATGGGGTTCACCCCCCCAACCCCATCCGCCACAAGCGCTCCCGGCACCGAAGGGGGCCGCCGCGCCCTGGAGTTGTTGCAACAATGGCCCGGGGAGCACCGTGTCGCCGTGGGGCTGTCCGGTGGGGTGGACAGCTCTCTCACCGCTGCCCTGCTTCACGAAGCCCGGTGGTCCGTCACCGGCGTGACCCTTTGGCTGATGAAGGGGCGTGGGGCCTGCTGCTCCGACGGGTTGGTGGATGCGGCCGGAGTCTGTGAACAACTGGGGGTGACCCATCACATCCTGGATGCTCGGGAGACCTTCCAAAAGGAAGTTGTGGATGGTCTGGTGGAGGGCTATGGCCAGGGCATTACGCCCCTCCCCTGCTCCCGCTGCAACCGGCACGTGAAGATGGCCCTGCTGCTGCATTGGGCGGAGCGAGAGATGGGTATCTCCCGTCTGGCCACCGGTCACTATGCTCGCCTGCGTCGGCATCCGGACAGTGGCCGCATGGAACTGCTGCGGGGGCGGGACCGCCAGAAGGATCAAAGCTATTTCCTCTACGACCTACCTCAGGAGCAGTTGGAGCGCTTGGTGTTTCCCCTGGGGGAACTGAGAAAGGCGGAAACCCGGGCTGAAGCCCGACGCCATGGCCTGCGCACGGCCGCCAAGCCGGAAAGCCAGGACCTCTGCCTGGTGGAGCACCACGGCTCCATGGCGGCTTTTCTGGAGACCCACTTACCGTCACGGCCCGGGAAGATCGTGCTGAGGGATGGCACCGTGGTGGGATCCCATGACGGCGTGCAGCACTTCACCATTGGCCAGCGCCGTGGTCTGGGGGTGGCGTGGCCTGAGCCCCTCCACGTGGTGCGGCTGGACGGGGCCATGAACCATGTGGTGGTGGCGCCCCGCAGTGAAGCCATGCGCACGGATTGTGCCGTGACCGCCATCAACTGGGTGTCCATCCCGCCAGCGACAGCGCCCATGGAGGTGCAGGTGCAGGTGCGCTACCGCAGCCAACCCGTCACCGCCCGGTTGATTCCCGACGGCGCGACCCAGGCCAGGCTGGTGTTCGAGACGCCCCAGTTTTCCATCACCCCCGGCCAAGCGGCAGTCTTCTATGCGAGCGACGTGCTGCTGGGGGGCGGCCTCATCACGCGGGAAATAGACTAGGCTGGAAGCTGTGATGGATGCATCGGGGCGTAGCGCAGTTTGGTAGCGCGCTTGCTTTGGGAGCAGGACGTCGCAGGTTCAAATCCTGTCGCCCCGATTCTGTCCTCCGCCTCCATCACCAGAGCCAACTCACCAACACCCTCAAGTAATCACGGTGGGTGTACTCATACCCGTGTGCTGGCGGATGCCTGCCAACTGGTCAGCCCCACGGGTGCCGGTGCTGGAGAGGCGGAAGATCATGCGGCTTCCACTCTCCAGCAGGATCCGTAGACCCTGA
>MWLD01000079.1 GCA_002018045.1 Candidatus Synechococcus spongiarum LMB bulk15M | reverse complement strand
GCCATTGTCCCTGCAGATGCAGCAGGAAGGCCGTTTCCGACTGGGCACACTCCGCCGCCAGGGCTTGCAGGGATTGTCCTGTCGCGGGGCCACCGAGCAGCACCACTGCCGCACCGTTGCCCCCGAAGGGCCGGGTGGTGAACGCATCAACCTGGGCAATCCGCATGGCTGCCTTCTCCGTGCCTTCCTGGGATCTGGTCGTCATGGACTTGCATTGTGCAGGTCCCTCGGCTATGGTGAACCCTCTTCAGAGGGAAAACACAACGGAATCCCGAGCCGCAACACTCCAGGATCATGAGCTGGTGGTGGGGTCAGCCTGTGGCCGGATTGCCCTCCCCGGACCAGGCATGAGCTTTCAGGTCCTCCAGGGAAACGAGATCCAGGGTGGAGATCTCCGTAGCTGCCAGCACCACCAGCGGGGCCACGCCGTCCTCAAGGGCCTGCTGCCAGCGGCTTGCGCAGACACACCAGCGATCACCGGGCTGCAGGCCGGGGAAGGAGAATTCGGGCCGCGGTGTGCTCAGGTCGTTCCCCTGGGCGCTGCTGTAGGAGAGAAACGATGCGGTCACCACTGCGCAGACCGTGTGGCGGCCAGCATCGGAGGCATCAGCGCGGCAGACGCCGTCCCGCATCCAGCCCGTCATGGGCCGACAACTGCACGTCTCCAGGGCGCCGCCGAGAACGTTACGGGGTTGAGCATGGGTACTGGTCATGGATCATGGAGGAGGAAGGGCACAAGATCAAGTGTGGCATCCTGATGAACTGTCTTTGCCATGGGGGACAAGGCATTGACGAAACACGGGGGTAGCGCTAAAGGTCTGAATCGTTCTACGGCAATTCGAGGCGCGACGACCCCATGGACATGGACTGGGAATTTACGGAAGATGCGGCCTTTATGGCGCTGGCTGATGCGTTCAAGGAGAGTGGCCAGATCTCGGCCATGGAGTTCCTGGCCAACGGTGAGGGGGCCTTTCACTTTCAGGACCTGACCCAGAATGCAGCCGGGGAAGGGATGGACCTGACGGAAAGCGATGCCCTGGAGGACTTCCGGCAACAGGTGATTGACGCCCTGGAGATGTTTTGCCGGGACTGAGAACAGATCCGGGACACGACCTTCGGCCGTGTCAGCGGCGGGGGCATGGCTCGACCAGGCCATGGTTGCTGATCTGATGTTCGATCACCCAGGTGGACACGTCAAACTCCTGGCCCAGGTCACGGATGACGTCCTCCGCCGCCCCCCGGTCGGCGAGACGAGTGTGCAGGGATTCGGCCGGTGCCAGCAGTTCTGCCGCGAAGGACCTGGATTGCCCCTGGCGCGCCGTATCCATGGACGTGAGAATGCCCAATCCAGCTTCTGATCGCCCCATGTAATCGCCAAGAGCTCGGGCAAGGAGAAATCGCTTGGCCGTTTCCTCCCTCCGCTTCGTGATGGCACAGGCTGGCGTACCTGCTGCAACAAGCCCTTCCATGCGGCTGGAGGGCATGGCCGTTTCCCGGCAAGTCACGGCAGGTTGCCCCGACGATGCAAAATCAAAACGGCCATCGCCACAATCCAGAGCACGGCGAAGGGACTGGGCTAGCATGTAGCCCTGCCCCCAGGGTTTGGCCATCTGCACCGTTGGCAAACCATGGCGGATGGCTTCCCATTCGTTCCCGCTTCCAGCATCTTCGCGCTCAAGCATTTTCCCTGTGTCATCCAGCCACATGGCAGCCTCGGGGAGGGTTGTTTCTGTTTCATCCAGGCTCGCCAGCATGTCCTCGCGAATCGCCGGCCCGGTGCGTTCCCAGAAAGTGGTGATTTCATCTGCCTCCTCCTGGTGAACAGCAAAGGGATCCACCCCGAGCAGTGCAGCAGCGCGGCAGAACTCACGCTCATCAGGGTCGAGGGCCTTGATGGCTTCCCACGGGTCCTGCAGCAGATCGGAAACGACCGTATCCTGCCGATGGCCAAAGCTGCGCAGTCGTTCGAGAACGGCTTCGACAATTCTTTCCAGTTCAGTCTGCAATTGATTGCAGGCAACGCAATCTTGCCCCGCCGCCACAAACTCGATTCGAGCATGTTGAGGCTGCCAAGGGGTCCATCGCAACTGCTCCATACCGTCCACCGACGGAGCCATGGTCAGCTTTGGAAAGAGAAAGCCGTCTCCGGCAAACGCCAAGTTATGCCGCTGCTCAAAACCGGGCTTCTGTCTGGTCGTGGTCGTGTCTGGAATCTCATACCAGATGTGGCACCAGTTGCCAACCACCCATTCCGCCACGCTGAGAAGGGGAACCACAATATGATCTCGACGAGCATTACTTCCGTGATCACGCACGGACGTCACCGTTTCCCCGTTCACCTGAATCGACAATTGCGCCATGGTCTGCCCCATGGCCATGTCCGGTGACGGAGCAGCGTCCACCCAGTCGAAGGCAAAGGAGACAGTCATGGCAACCCCCGGACCTCCTGTTCGGGTTCTAGCGGATAACCGTGGTATCTACCATCTCCTGGCGACCCCTGACGGGCTTCGTAGATGGTTTCTCCATCCTGATCCCGATACCAGACGTAGCGGGGATATCCCTTTTCCCAACCTCCAGCGTGACCAGCTTCCACCGCCTGACGAAGCCAGCCTTCGACACGATCACGTTTATTGGTCAGTTCCCGGGGACATATACTCGCATCCGGACGATGTGTTGGCAGCCCCGCAAAGCTGACGGTATCTTTGTGATAGGGGCTCCCCACGTAGCAAGCATGAACGGGCCACCTGTTGGAGATCAATACCGTACGGCGGCGTCTCCACCTTCCGCGACTCGGGCCACCTGCTGGAGATCAATACCGGACGGCGGCGTCTCCACCTTCCGCGACTTTGGATTGTTCCTTGGCGTCCTTTGCCCAGGTCTCCTCAACACGAATTCCCCATTGGACTATGCTCCAATCGTAGAGGATCCTTGTTGCTGGGTAACGCAACGTATGGAGCACCTTGACAATGGCTACCCCCTCTCCGACTGGGACTTTGGAGGCTATTTGTCTCTGGCGTCATGGTCACCGGCCAGAGGAACCCTTGCGGGTGGCAATCCAGGTCCAAGCCAGCCCGGGAGCAATGGTGCGCCAGGGAGCAGCGGGTGGTGGTGACGGGCATGGATCAGAAGGATAGTTGTTGTTGTTTTGCAGTGCAAAGAAGACGGCCTAAGGCAGAGAATCACCCAACCCCGCGAGCAATGCACTGGCTAGATCGGAAAAGCAGTCCCTGGCTTGTATAAACGGAACCGTCTCCCCCCACACCAGCTCCCCCACAAAACGGTTGTAGAGCTCTTCCATCTCTGCAGAACTCTGCAGTTGCTCCAGCGCCTGGCTGAGCCAGCGGCGGGGATCGGTATCAAATCGTGGTTCCTGACGTGCGAATCGCTGCCGATCACCAGCGACCGTTTGATTGAACAGTCGCTGCCTCTTCTCCTGTGATGCAAGGTCCTGAGGCACTATCGGCAGGAGTTGGTGTACGTCGTAGAGGTGACGCACCAATTGCTCATCGTCCGGGTTGCGTTCTGTTTGCGTCGGCCAGCCTGCTGTTCGCCGCAGGAACGACACCACCTTTTCAACCAGTGTTTCCTGCACTGACACCGCATGATGTTTCACAACTGCTGCATCCAGTTCCATGAACTCCGCCAGCAATGGCCTCACCTGCACAGTCACTGTCTCCAGTAGCCGCGGATGAACGGTGAAATCAAGTCTCAGCTCTGCTCGTAAGGCAGACACCAACCGAAACTGCGGTGCATAGCCCAAGGCAAAGCAGAAGTAGCGCCCCTCGTTCAGGGTTGTGATGCCCGCCCCTGGCAGGTCAAACTCTGCCTCGCGCATCCACTGGGTCAGGCGCTTTCGCAAGGCCCTCAGCTCTTGGCGCGTTTGGCTGCGGTTCCAGCCGGTTGGCAACACCAGCTTGAAATCGATGTCTTCCGACATCCGCTGAATCAACCCGTAACCCTTGCTCAACGATGTGCCGCCGCAGAACACCGGCTGAACCTTGCCCCACTTGAATTGCGTCAGCAGGCTGAGCACTTCGGTGATCAGCAGATCCTTCTCCAGGATCGATGGGTCAAGCTCACACAGGCCGCGCTGATCGGCTTCGACGACGGCGCCAAGCTGGTCGCGTGAGATCGTTTTCATACTCCACCACCCGCTTGCCGATCTGTAGCCGGCGGCTGATGCGCTGTTGACCTGTGTTGAATGTGGTGCGCCAGGGCACCTGGGTGGTGGCGCCGGAGTTGTAGCGCCGCTGTGCTGCCCCCTGCTTCCAGGCGATCCCCAGCCGGTTGAAGGTTTCGGCGGCCAAGGCCCCCAGGGGCTGGCGTGCCATCGGAAGGCCTGAAAGCGGCCCTGGTGCAGCTTTGGCGTAAACGCCACTGCCGATCCGCACCAGCTTGCCCTCGCCCATCAGTTGCTTGAGCGCCCGGCTGATCTGAGCCTGACTGCCGAAGCGCACCAGATCCCGCCGCAGCACCACCTCTCCACTGCGGGCTGCAATGGAGCGCCACAGGCGTTGCTTCACGCGGGGCTGCCTGGCTATGGGAGTAGCGGAAGAACCTACCATGACAGGAGTTGGATCTGCAGGACATGCTCATGCTAGTGCCTGCTGTTCCACTTGCCGAGGCAAGCGGGTAGACCCTGCCAGGATACACCCGTGCCCACTCTTCAGAGAACGGCACATACCAGGTATTTCAGGCCCTGGCCACTGCCCAAGGCCGGAAGACCGATCAGGTTCACGGCCCCGTCCTCCTTAGGCGCTGAAGTAGCGGGCTTTGGAGTGAAGGGCCACCAGGGCAGTGGTGCTCTGCTCGGGCTGGAGTTGATCGCTGCTGTCCATGGTCAGACCTATGGCTTCGGCGCCGAGCCAGGCCAGTTGTTGGCGGGAGTCGGCCACGTTGGGGCAGGCTGGATAGCCGAAGGAGTAACGGCTGCCCCGATAGCGTTGGGCCAGTACGTCTCGCAGGACGTCCGGTTCCTGGTCCCCGAAACCGCAGTCACGGCGGATGTGGGCATGGATCCACTCCGCCAGGGCCTCGGCCATTTGCACTGCCAGGCCGTGGAAGTAGAGGTAGTCGCTGTAGGCGTGGCTGCGGAAGAGTTCCTGGGCAAACGCGCTGGCCTTGTCTCCCATGGTGACAGCCTGCATGGGCAAAACGTCCGTCGGGTAGTTGTTGAGCGAATCCCGGTAAAAGTCTGCAATGCAGTAGCGATTGCCGGAGCGTTGGCGGGGAAGCACAAACTCCCCCAGCCGCTCCCGGCTCTGGGGGGCAAACACTTGCAAGCTGTTGCCCCGGCGGCCACAGGGGAAGTAGCCGTAGGCCAGGGCCGGTTGGAGCAGGTGGTCCTGGCGACAGCGGTCCAGCCAACGCTCCAGCGTTGGTTCTGCGGTGGTGCGCAAGAGGGCGTCGTGGTCTGCCTTGGATTGGTCTTTGCTGCGGCGTAGCTGCCACTGGCCCACAAACAGGGCTTGACGATCCAGGTAGCTCGCCACCTCGTCCAGGGGGATCTCATGGCTACGTAGCAGGCGAGTGCCCCAAAACGGTGGCTGCACTGCCGGTTCTTCCGGAACCGCCACGGAACGCTCCGTGGACTCCGCGGTGGGCTCCGCCGTAGCGCTCGGTTGGGCAGGGTCACCGGCTGGCGCCGTGTCCGGGGCTGTTGGGGTTGTGGTCTCTTCATCGACCAGACCCACTCCGGGCGGGATACCGTCCAGAAATCCCCGCCGGTGATCCCAGCGATCCACCTGCCGGGCCTTGAGGTAGGCATCCATGAAGCGCAGGTTGGTGAAGGCATCCCGGCCGTAGACCACCTGGCCCTGGTACGCTGCCCGGCAATCCCGATGGACAAACCGGGGTGTGAGGGCTGCGCCCCCCAGAATCACCGGCACCTGGATACCGGCATCGTTGAATGCCGCCAGGTTGTCTTTCATGAAGGCTGTTGATTTCACCAGCAGGCCACTCATGCAGATGCAATCGGCCTGGTGTGCTTGTTGGGCATTGATAATGGCCGTCACATCCTGTTTGATACCCAGATTGATCACTTCATAGCCGTTGTTGGTGAGGATAATATCAACCAGGTTCTTGCCAATATCATGAACGTCCCCCTTGACGGTAGCGATCAACACTTTACCGCGGGACCGGTTTTGCCCTTCGGTCTTCTCCATGTGGGGTTCCAGATAGGCCACAGCGGCCTTCATGGTCTGGGCGGATTGGAGCACAAAAGGCAACTGCATCTGCCCGGAACCAAAGAGCTCCCCCACAACCTTCATTCCATCCAGGAGAAAGCGATTAACAATCTCCAGAGGTGGGTGGGTTTGCAACGCCAACTCGAGAGATTCTTCCAGATTGAGGCGTTCTCCGTCAATGATATGCTGCTTAAGGCGTTCTTCCACAGGCAAATCCGCTAAAGTTGGTCCTGTGGTTCGAGCTGTCTGGCCACTCATTCCGGCAAATATTTCCGTGAGGGCTGTTAGCGGATCATAGGTACAAACGTCTCCGGCAAAGTGGCGTTGGTCGTGGATTAAATCTCGACAGATTTTCTGTTGTTCCGAGCTGATTTTATTCAAGGGGAGAATCTTGATCGGGGAGACAATTGCGGCATCCAGACCTGCTGCACAGCAGTCATCGAGGAAGACGGAGTTCAGCGCCGTCCGGGCTGCAGGCGAGAGGCCAAAGCTCACGTTGGAAATGCCCAGCACCACGTGTACCTCCGGCATGTGGTGGCGGATCCGGGCAATGGCGTCCAAGGTGGCGGCTGCGTTGCGACGGTCTTCCTCCACGCCGGTGGAGATGGGCAGGGCCAGGGGATCAAAGAACAAATCTTGTGGGGGGAGACCGTATTGCAGGGCATCCCGGTAGGCGCGCCGGGCAATAGCCAGCTTCTTCTCGGTGGTGCGGGCCATGCCCTCCTCGTCAATGGTGCCCACCACGACACCCGCGCCAAACCGCTTGGCCAACTCCAATACTTTATAAAATCGTGGCGCACCGTCTTCATAGTTTGTGGAATTGAGAATACATTTACCTCCGGCCATCTTCAGGCCTGCCTCCATCTTTTGCCACTCGGTGGAATCCAGCATCAACGGCAGGTTCACGTTCGTCACAAGGCGTTGCACCAGGGCTTTCATATCGCTGACGCCGTCGCGGCCCACAAAATCTACGTTCACATCCAGGAGATGGGCGTTTTCATTGACTTGCTGACGGGCAATGCTTACCAGGCCGTCCCAGTCGTCTTGATCAAGAAGTTCTCGCACTTTCTTTGAGCCGCTAGCATTGAGGCGTTCACCAATAATCAGAAAAGAATTATCTTGATGATAAGTTGTATTAGTATAGATGGAGGCAGCGGCGGGTTGATAACGTGAGGGGGATATCCTGTTGTTTCCGGAGTGGCGAACAGGCCTGGGGGCGGGCTTCAGGTGTTGGCAGTGTTGCACCAACGCCTCGATGTGGGCTGGTGTGGTACCGCAGCAGCCTCCAATGATCTGCACGCCCAGATCTTCTACAAAGTGGTGGAGAGCCATTTGCATTTCCATGGGGGTCAGGCGGTAATGGGCCACGCCTCCCATATTTTCCGGGAGGCCTGCATTGGGGATGCAACTGATTACAAAGGGGGATTGTTCGCTGAAGTAGCGCACGTGGGGTTTCATCAAATCGGGACCGGTAGCGCAATTCAGGCCCAGCACGTCAATGGGGAAGGGCTCCAGGATGGTAACGACTGCTGCCGGATCAGTCCCCACCAGCATGGTGCCTGTGGTTTCCATGGTCACCGACACCATCACGGGAAGTCGGCGACCACCAGCGGCCATGGCTTCTTCCAGACCCTGGAGACCGGCCTTGATCTGCAGCACGTCCTGGCAGGTTTCCAACAGCAGCAGGTCCACCCCTCCATCGATTAACCCTTTGGCCTGCAGGGCGAAATCAGCCTGGAGTTGGTCAAAATCCACCTGTGTCAAAGTAGGCAGTTTGGTGGTGGGGCCGATGGAGCCGGCTACGAAGCGGGGTTTGTCCTGTCTACTGAATTCGGCGGCCAGTTCGGCGGCCAGTTCCGCCCCCCGCTTATTGATGGCATAGGCCTGCCCGGCCAGTCCGTATTCCCCCAGCACCAGGGGTGTAGCTCCGAAGGTGTTGGTTTCGATCACGTCGCAGCCCACTGCAAGGAAGCTGCGGTGTACGGCCTGCACCACGTCGGGGCGTGTGAGCACCAGATGTTCGTTGCAGCCTTCCAGTTCGGGGCCGCCAAAGTCGTTGGCGGTCAGGTCATGGCGTTGCAGGGATGTGCCTGTGCCACCGTCAAACACCAGAACAGGTCGTTCGGGGCTGTGGAGTCGCTGTAGAAAGGCGCTGGTGACGTCAGCGCTGCGGGCCATGGTTCATCAAGGCATTGGGCAGGAAAGATCTGCCTTCCTCCCCACCCTCAAGGACGGGGATTCCTTTCGTCAAGGAAGAAGACATAACTGTCCTCCTTGACTGAAGACGAATTTCCGCTTCAACGCCAGATGCCTGCAAACAGGTCTTATCCTCATCTCCACAGGCGTTTATCCTCGCCGCAGGACTTGCGGCGAGGATAGTCCTGGCGGCATTGATGTCATGATCGTGTTCAGCGCCGCACGCCGGACAGGTCCAAACACGGACAGACAACTCCTTCTTGCCGTCCTTGTGGCCACAGGTTGAGCAGGTCCGAAACGCTGGTTCCCCACGGCTGATGACCTTGATTTCGCGGCCGTACATTTCGGTCCTGGATTCCAGGAGGGTCCTCGGCATCCGCCAACCCGAGTCTGCGACAGGACGAGCCAGCCTCCGGTTCTTCAGCATCCCTGCCACATTCAGGTCTTCAGACACAACCGTTCGGTTCTCGCCGATGAGCCTGGTGTCGAGTTTGTGGAGGACGTCAAGACGCTTGTCGGCCACTTTGGCATAAGCCTTGGCCGGATGGAGCCTGGCCTTCTGTCTGTTACTGGAGCCTTTCACCCTCCGGCCAAGGCTCCGTTGTAGCCGCTTGATTCGTTTTAGCCCAGAGCGCAGAAACTTTGGCGGAGCGATCTTTTCACCATCGGAGTCGACGGCGATGGATGCCAAGCCCGGGTCCGGGCCAACGGCTTTGGTGTCGGGTTGCAGTCGGGAGCAGTCAACGTCCACCACAAAGCTGGCAACGTAACGGCCTGCACAGTCCTTGTTCCAGACCACGCGGGCACGTCCGAATGCCTGGGCCAGGGCAATCCTCTGGCCAGGGGTTGGATAACAGCGGTAGCGGAAACGGACTTGCAGTGCTGGAGTGGTCTCGTTGTTGACGTTGAACCGGACGAGGGCTGCAACCCTGCAACTCGGTTTTTGTAAACTTAGCAGGTTTCGAGAGAGCTGGCAACAGGTCTTGAGGACGGGCTACGCCCGGCTAAAATGTTCGCTTCCCCTGACGGATTCCTTATTTCCATAAGCGGGGCACGCAAACCCCACCAACTGGAGCGGGGCTCCGTCCTTCAGGGCAGGGAGGACGTCAACAGTTCAGCCTTGAAGGGGCTGTCCGGTCCTGGCGCTTTGTCATGTGAGCTCTTATAATGGAGCTATCTGCCGTTGCGCCTGTGCTTCTGGCGCTGAAGCTGGACAACATTGCTCTGATTGACGCTCTTGCTCTTGAGTTTTCTCCTGGGCTGACCGTTCTGACCGGCGAAACCGGAGCAGGCAAATCCTTACTTCTTGATTCTCTGGACGTGCTGTTGGGTGGCGAGGTTCCCAGGAGTTTGCTGCGCCACGGCCAGGATCAGGCCAGGATCGAAGGCTGCTTTACCGTCCATGAGGCGGTATCTCTACTACTGGCGCAGCGGGGTCTTGGGGCGACGGGGCACCGGCGGTCGGAGTTGGTGGTGACCCGTCGGCTGTATCGTCGTGGCGGACGGATCAGTAGCCGTGGGCGCATTAACGGCGTCGGTGTGAACCGCCGGACCCTGTTGGAGCTCCGTCCCCTGCTCATCGAGCTTACGGTTCAGGGACAAACCCGGACGTTGGGGCGCCAGGTTCAGCAACGTCGTTGGCTGGACGGCTTTGGCGATCTCAGCCATCAACAGGCCCTCAACCGTGTGGCGGCGGCCCATAAAGCCTGGGTTCGGCATCGTTCGGATCTGGACCGCCTGAGGGCGGAACGGAAGGATCTTGAACAGCGTTGGCAGGAAAGGACCCGGATGCTTGCGGATTTGCAGGAGGCCGCGTTGGAGGATCCCCGGGAGTTGGCCACGCTGAAGCGGAATCAGGATCGTCTTGCCCATGCTTTACGTCTGAAGCAGGGCAGTTGGTTTGTGGTGCAGACGATCCAGGAGCCGTTGCCGGATCAGGTTGCAGCCCTGGATCTGCTTGGTCGAGCGGAGGGGGAGTTGCAGGCGTTGGTGACCGTTGATCCCACCCTTCAGCCGCTTTTGCAGCGCCTTCAACACGCTCAAGGCGAGGTGGAAGGTGTGGCAATAGCGCTGCAAGACTACGGCCAGGAACTGGACAGTCATCCCCAGGCTCTGTCTGATCTTCAGGAGCGCATTGCCCAGCTTCAGCGTTTGGAGCGTCGTTATGGCCAAAGCCTGGCCGAACTCGTCGACCGCCGGAATGAACTTGAGACAGCCGCCACGGAGTTGGATCGGGACGTGCGGCAACAGCGTGTCGAGCAGGAGGAACGGGCTGCCCACCACCAGTTGTGCCAGGCCTGTGGTGAACTGCGCGAATGCCGTCGGCGGGCAGCGGATCGTCTTGTGGCCGACCTGATGGAGGTGCTGCGTCCCATGGGATTGGAGCAGATGCGTTTTGCCGTAGATCTGAGGCCCCAGCCCCCGGGCGAGCACGGGAGTGAGCAGGTGTGTTTCCTGTTTTCCGCGAATCCCGGTGAAGCCATGGCTCCCCTTGGGGACGTGGCGTCCGGAGGTGAAATGTCCCGTTTTCTCTTGTCGTTAAAAGCCTGCCTTATCAGAGCGGATCTCCCGGTCACGCTGTTGTTCGACGAAATCGACAGCGGTGTGAGTGGTCGCGTCAGCGCTGCCATGGCCCAGCTTCTGCACCGTCTTGCCCATCGCCACCAGGTGTTTTGTGTGACTCACCAGCCCCTCGTTGCCGCCCGCGCCGATCATCATTTCCGGGTGACCAGGCATATGGGAGAGGGGCGCACCCGCACCCGTGTGACGGCGCTTACCACCGTCGCCGACCGTGAAGACGAACTGGCCCAGTTAGCCGGTGGCGACCGAACGGAGGCGCGACGCTATGCCGCCGGTCTATTGCGCAATCGTCCGTGACGTAACCGTCACAAGGAGCTTATGCAAGATGGCGCCAAAGACAAGGAACCGTATTTAGGAAACCTCTGAATTAGGCTAAGGGAGGAGTCATTAAAGATTTTGTATTGTGATTGGTTTGATATGGGCCTTGGGAGAGGTCAAAGCAGTCCGAATCCCTGGTAAGTTGCTTGTTTTTCTGTTATTTTGCTGCCCGCTGCCGCAAATCGGTCACAGCAATTCCATCAACGTTAGGCCAGAGCAGGCTTGGCTCGCATCAAGATCGTCACGGCCTCCCCTCGAACATGCCTCCCATCCTCGCTCCCCTCGCCCTCTTTCCCGGAACGTCCCTTTTGTCTCTGCTGGTCTTTTGGAAAGCCTTATGGGGACAGGGAAGTTGGAGTCTTCTGGTGGCGTAATTCCAACGTATTCCGAGGTTCCTTTGCTACCGAATTGCGCAGTCAGGGTGGTGTGTCGGCGATGAACTCGCCGTTCGACACGACCTCGTTTTCATTCCTGTGTACGTAGATGCCCGCCGCACCGTCGCTGTACTCACGACCGGGCACAAGGATCAGGTCCGGAGCCGCTTGAGGATCTCAAGCTTTGACGGAAAGGAGCGCTTCTCTCAGCGCCCTCGTCTCTGCTCTCCCCTCCTGCATTTCAGCCTTCAGCTCGTCAAACCGCTTGTCCTGCTGGTCGAACCGTTGGTTCTGCCTGGCTTCAAAGTCATCGAACCGCTTGTCCAGCTTGTTCCACAAGAGCATCAACACAGCCACGATCACGCCGGCCCAGGCAGCCAATGCGCCAACGACAGCAGCTACGGCAACAAGCGTTGGGGGAACCGACAGCATCGGGTCAGAGATGAAGTTCTATCCCAGAGTACCCGCCACCTGCCTGCCACCACCACATGGGCGGCGTCCCTCAACACAGCCGCCTTCACACGTAACACGCCACCAACCGGAACCGTGGCGATGGCTGGGGTTGGGGTCGGAAATCACGACCGGGCGCAAGGATCAGGGTCCGGAGCCGCTTGAGGATCTCAAGCTTTGATGGAAAGGAGCGCTTCCCTCAGCGCCCTCATCTCTGCTCTCCCCTCCTGCATTTCAGCCTTCAGCTCGTCAAGACGCTTGTCCTGCTGGTCGAATCTTTGATTCTGCCTGGCTTCAAACTGGTCGAATCTTTGATTCTGCCTGGCTTCAAAGTCGTTGAACCGTTGGTTCTGCCTGGCTTCAAGGTCATCGAACCGCTTGTCCAGCTTGTTCCACAAGAGCATCAACACAGCCACGATC
>MWLD01000076.1 GCA_002018045.1 Candidatus Synechococcus spongiarum LMB bulk15M | reverse complement strand
AAAGACCCGGCAGAGTGGCGCACGGAGATTGTGATTCCAGTGCAGGAATAGGGGGGTGCGGGCCTTCAGGACAACTTCTCCAGCAAGGCTTTCACCTGCCGTGCTGTGTTGTCCCAGCAGAACAGGGTATGCTCTTCCGGGACCAGCCTGGAAGGCTTGGTTTTGAATCGTCCTATCTGATAAGATATCAGCCATTACCTTGGCAAGAAGGCTGGGAACAGCAGAACATCCCGATCCTGCCCTGCATCAGCACTGCCCCATGAATGGCATCCGTTTTCACTACAATCATGCAGTCTGTTGTGAAAGACCTTGCGCTAGTCATCTCCAAAAGATCACTAGCGGTCAGCGGCTGCCAAGGTAGCCATCACTTCCTTGGCAAAGCGGGTTGGGGATGCTAGTGAAGCCAGAAGGTGAGGGGACATGGGAGAGCGGCACTTACCGTTCTTGAGATCTGTGCAGAGCGTTGATAACGCTGCACCAATTGAAGCCGGTTGATTTGGATCTGCAAAGTAAGCACTATCAGCATGAATAAACTCTCGAAATACAGGAAGATCGCTAATCAATGTTGGACAACCAACCAATTGGGCCTCAATGATTGGCAAAGCAGCTCCTTCCATGAAAGGCACGTAAACAAAGGCAGCAGATTGTTGCAAGTATTTGCATTTCTCTTCTGCACTAACATGACCTGTAAATATAATTGAATGAGAAGAGTATGCATGTAGCTTGTCAGTTAATTGTTCAATTTTTTTATGAAAACTTGGATCACCTGATGGCTCGCCACCAACAAAAGTAAATTGAATAGGTGGAAGTCCGGCAGTATCCAGTAAAGCCCGGAGAATTCCTGGCCAGTTTTTTCTTGGTTCGACTGAACCTATGGAGCAGAGATGGATTGGCAATGTATATCTTGGGCGTGATTCTCTCATGTCATGAGTTTGCACTTCACTGATGCTGGTATGAACTACACTTATTTTTGCTTTTACAGATGGATCATGTGAAATAAGTCGTTTCGCTGTTGTATGGCTCACACAAATGATTTTATCACTATTTTGGCAGGAGTGATTTAGTTTTCTCAGGTAGCTTAAAGTTGGATCGTCATGTAAGGTATAATCTAATGCTATCAGATCATGTACAAATGTAGCAAGACGACAATTTTTCTGCCGAGATATCATCGTTGGACACATAGTAACCAGCCAAGATCCTCCCCCTTCACTATCCACAGGTAGACCCATCAGCTTGATTGCAATGCAACTGGCGATGCGGCTGTTCTCAAAAGCCCAGTGAACAAGATGAATATTTTGCTCTAGCATTCCTTTTAATTGATATGTCAAGGGCAATCTGCTGATCAACAATGTGATAGATTGATCAAGAAAGTGAGGAAGAAGATAGTTTGCAAGTATCGCTAAATTTCTCACTATAATTCTCACTATTTTTTTTCGGTAGTTTTTGATTTTATCTCCTATTCTTATTGGATATTTACCATCATAATGTTGACTATTTTTATGATATAAACTATTGTTTTCATTAAAATTGAAATCAGAATCCGCAAAAATTATATCAACTGAATGATAATTTATTTGTTTCATGCCTTTATATAGAGATTTGAAGACCTGGTAGATGCCACGTCGTGAGCCATTTTCAGTTTCAAAAGCAAAAAGAAGAACATTCATTGCGCAAGTTACGAATTGAGAGTTGGCCCTAGGGTGGCGCGCCAGGTGTAGCCCTCTGAACGAGCCTGGAACAGTGTCAGTGTAGCAGCAAGATGCATTCCGGGGTCTGATGACAGCCTGCGCAGGACTCCTCCTTCCGCTTCGCACCAGAAGCAGCACCGGTGCAAGTTCTCCATCTTGGGCAAGAAGGGGCACTGTCCTCTCCACCTCTGAAGAGGACAGGATGTCCATTGCTCCAGATATGACCACCGCTCCTCTGGCGGAAGCAGGGAGCAAATTGGATTTCGGTAAAACAGCGGTGATGCTGAAACCGGCTTTGGCAAGGATCCGGATACTGGACTGCTCTGGGTTGATCCACAGTCGGCATCAATAGATGGCAAGCCCGGAGACCACACCTTGCTCACCCATCCAGCAGGCCGGACCGCTTTCAGGAGCGATGCTACTACCAGCAGTTGGACGCTACTGCCGGCTCATGGCTTCTCCGCATTTGGCGGCCGTCTCACTATCGCCATATCTCTGGAACTGGCGCTCTTTTCGGACAGCACCACCTACACCCTCCTCTGGGCATTGGCTCATTCTCACCGGATTCAGCCTGATCCTTGGCAGCTTTCCCTGGAGTGGCAACGGCAAGAGCAGATCTTTGCAGTTCTCCTGTCAATCGTTCCCTGAGGCTTTGCTTCTCCCTACTCTTCTGAAGGGCTACTGCTTACCTCTATCACGACCACCTTTTTATGAGTCAACTGAAGTAAGACTACTTTAAGACTTGCGAGATATAAAGTAAGTCTAGCCAAGCTCGGCTAACGGGGGCTGTTGCCTTGCCGCCGTTAATCGTCCATCCATGGCCTTCAAGCCAGCTCCTCCAGCAAGGCTTCCACTTGCTGCGCTGTGTTATCCCAGCGGAACAGAGCAGCTCTGTTGGGGCCAGCGTAGCGTGCCTGGCGCTCAATTGTGTTATCCGATAAGACATCAGCCATCGCCTCGGCAATGTGGGAGGGGTTGGTTGGGTCCACCAGCAGCCCGGCCGAGCCCACAATTTCCGGCAGAGCGCCCGCTTGACCAGCAATCACAGGTGTGCCACAGGCCATGGCCTCCAGAGCCGGTAGTCCAAAGCCCTCCCAGAGACTGGGCATGACCAACGCTTTGGCCGTGTTGAGCAACCGTAGCCGCTCTGCATCGCTGACCCAGTGGATCCATTGGCACTGGTGAGCAATCCTTAGCCGAGCAGCCAGGTGCTTCAGCTTGGCAGTGAGGTAAGCGTGTGGAGAGCCAACCAGCTTCAAGGTCATATCCGGGTCGGCGATCCGGGCAAAAGCCCTCAGGATGCGAGGCAGATTCTTGTGATAATCGTGGCGGCCCAAGACCAGGAAAAAAGGCTGGCGCGGTACATCGAGCGGGCGGAGTTGGCCCGGATCAAAGCCCAGAGGGACGGTGATCAATTTACGGAGGGGGACCCGTAACCAGTGGTGGATCTCCCGGGCTGTGGCCTCCGAATTGCACAGCACCCGCTCGGCCTGATGGAGAACGAGTGGAACATAGGCCAAGTGGTAAGCCAGGAGGGGCCCTGGCCTGGGAAAGCGCAGGGGAATCAGGTCATGGGCCAATACGATGGAGCGCACTCCTCTTCGCAACATGGGCGCCTCCGGCAGAGGAGAGAGGAGCAGGGAAGTCCCGGTCTTTTTCAGCAGGCCGGGCAATTGATTCTGCGTCCACAGCAAGCGCCGCAGGTGACCTTTCCGGCCATGGTCCATGGAAAGATTTCCGGGAATGGCCAGGCTGTTGGGGCGACCCGTTGCGACGGGATCCAGAAACGTCACCCGTTCATGGCACAGGGCTTTGGCCAGAGCCAGAGTGACCACGCCAATCCCCGTGGGCCGTTGCCCAAGGGGGCTGCCGTTGAGCAGGGCCAGGGGCGGGGAGCGCCGCAACGGGTGTGGTGGTTTGGCGTTGATGACCCTAGTTGAGCAGGCCGTCGATATCCCGTGCAAAGTCTTCTTCTGCATCGCCCACGTTGGTGGCGTCCTGGTCCGGGTAGATGGTCAGATTCACGTAGGTGCGACCAAAACCGAGATCAGGATAGCGTTGACGTCGCTCACAGAGGCGCTCCAGCCGTTCGAGAAAGTTCTGCACCTGCGGGTAATCTGCAAAGCCCAGGCGGCGCTCCAGCCGAGGGGGGCGTTGACGCTGCGTCCAGGCGGGATCAAGGGATGGACTGTCCATAAGGAGCTCAACGGTGACCGGGTGTACGGATCGTCTCGGGACCCCTGGCCTCCAGTGCCGCGAGTCGGGCCTGACGCAAGCGCTCCAGCCATGCCATGCAGTGGTTCCGGTTGGCGCTCCGATGGTGGGGATCCGGATCGTCCAGGGGATAAGGCATGGTGCCGTTGATGGCCCCGTTGGTGACGCAGAACATGGCTTTCTGGAAACTCATGCAGATCTTGACGTGGATATCCACCACACCCCGGCCTTGACTTCGGTACACGTCCTCCAACGCACGGGGAAGGTGGCGGTACATGTCTTGCATCAACAAACTGGGAGGGATCCCGGCCCCCATGGTGGGTAGGGGGTCTGCAAACAACGCCCCGTAGCCGAATTGACCTTGGTCGTGGGGAATCTGCGTGGCCTGGGCGTTGAACGAGAGGGTCCCCAGGAAGGGCATACCCCGCAGAAATACGGCTTCCACATAGGGAACCGCCACGTCCGTGAGAAAAGTGAGTTTTGCGTCTTCCGGCAGGATGGCCACAGTGCCGCCATGGAGTTGCACCGCATAGCGAATGGGTAAACCGGCTGCCGCCACAAGACCCTGCTTCACAAATTCCACAACGCTGGCGATGGAGGTGATCCGTCCCTCCCGGTGGGCACGGGCCAAGCCCAGGAAGAGATCACTCATCACCCGCCAGAACTGCCCCAGGGCATGGGTGGTGGCGGCTGAGCGGATCAACTCCGGCAGGAACCGGGGGAAGAGGGCACTCAATAGCCCAAGCAAAGGGTCATGGCGCTGCTTGAGGTGCGCCACCTGCTGGCAGATTCCGGTAAAGCGCCCACTTTCCAAAAAGGCATCCAGCCCACCGGTTCCATGCCAGAGCATGGCTTTTTGACAATACTCCGCGTATTCGAAGTTAATGCGATCGTGGTTGAGATGACGCCACAATCTTCCCAGGCTGAACTCACCGTTGAAAAAGCGGAACACGGGAAAGGGATTCAAGAATTGTTGCTCCCCCTGGTAGATCAGATTGCGGCTATAGGCATCCAGCACCTCCCCGTAACTCTCCAGCACACCCACCACCTCCAACACGTGGGTGGGGGACTCCTCCAGCAACGGCACACCACCCAGCAGCCGCTGCAACAGAGGGGACAGAGGATCGGAAAACCTATCGTCCACCATGTGCCGTTTCCTCCAGGAGCAGGCCGCTTGCTGGTGGTTGGCCGGTGCCGGCCATGGCGATGTCGGCCAACGGGCCGCCAGTTGGCTGGCCCAGGGCTGATGTGCTGGCCACAGCCAGATTGGCCAGGCCCTGTGGCCAGAGACCCATCACCACCACCACCGCGGCCAGCACCACCGCTGGCACCTGCTGGACGAAACCCGCCAGGGGAAGGAGGGCTGGTGGTTTCCCACCGGGTTCCGTGGCCAGGCGGCCAAAGAAGGCCCGATTCACCAGCAGCAGGAAATAGACCGCCGTCAAGCCGGAGCCCACCATGCTCAGCAGGGTGGCCAACGGGAAGGTGAGCAGGCTGCCACGGAACACCATCAACTCCGCCACGAAACCAGCCATGCCCGGAATGCCTGCACTGGCCATCGCTGCCAGAATCATCAGTCCCCCTGTCAGGGGAAGACCCCGCTGAGGGTTCAGTAGTCCCCGCAAGATCGTGAGATCCCGGGTACCCGTTGTTTGATAGATCACCCCCACCAACAGGAACATCAGACCGGAAATCAAGCCATGGGCCAGCATCTGCAGCAGGGACCCCAGCAGGCTGATGGGGGTGGCAGCAGCAGCAGCCAGGAGCACATAGCCCATATGCCCCACGGAGCTATAGGCCACCATGCGCTTCATGTCGGTTTGAGCAATGGCGGCGAGGGAACCGAAGAGCACCGACACCGCCGCCCAGCCTGCCAAGCCAGGCGCCAGAACCGCCCAGGCTTGAGGAAAGAGACTCAGGCAGAAGCGCAGCAGGCCATAGGTGCCCAGCTTGAGTAGCACCCCTGCCAGCAGTACGGAGATGGGCGTGGAGGCCTCGGTGTGGGCATCCGGTAGCCAACTGTGGAAGGGAAACAGGGGAATTTTGATCCCGAAACCCACCAGCAGCGCTCCCATGAGAAACAACTGGGTTCCCAGACCCAACTGTTGACTCAGGGCAGGATTGAGGCTGAAATCCAGGCTACCGGTGGCCAGCGCCAATCCCAGGAAGCCCACCAGGATCAGCACACCGGACACTGCCGTGAAGATCAGAAATTTTGTGGCGGCATAGGCGCGCCCTGCCCCACCCCAGATGGCAATCAGCAACCAGAGGGGGATGAGTTCCAGCTCGTAGAACAAGAAGAACAGCAGCAGGTTCTGGGCCAGAAAGGCGCCGTTCACTGCGCCGCTGATGAGCAGCAACAGGGCAAAGTAGCTGCGGGGGCGTGGTGTGGTCAGCGGTGAGATGGCCACCGCCACCAGGGACAGGGTTCCGTTGATCAGCAGGAGGGGGAGGGATAATCCATCCACACCCAGCCGATAGTCCAGGCCCAGGGCGCCCAGCCAGGGGACCTGCTCCAGAAGCTGCATCCGACCCGACGACGGGTCGAACCGGAACAGCACCGCCACCATCAGCAGCAACTGCACCGTCAGCACGGCCAGGGAGAGACGCCGTAACCAGACAGGGGACAGACCACCAGGCGCAAGGGCCAACCCCGGAGCGCTCACCAAAGGCGCAAGGAGCACCAGGGAGAGGATGGGTGGCGCCGCTGCTGTCGTCATCTCAGCTCCCCCTGCCCAATACCAGCAGCAGCAACAGAACCACTGCCGCCACCACCGTCAGGACATAGGTCTGGGACGCGCCACTCACCCCCAGCTTGAGACCCTCTGCAGACGCCAGGGAGAGGCGCCCCATCCCGTTCGCCACCCCGTTCACCACAACGCGATCCATCCAGTCTGCCGCCTGGGCCAGGGAGGAGACCAGCCGCACAATGGAGAATCGATACACCCGGTCAGTATAAAAGTCGTAGGCCAGTAGATCCTGCATCAGCCGCACCGGTTTCACGATGGAACGGGACATGGATTTGCGGAGCGGCTGGAGACAACCGATTACCACACCCAACCCCCCACTGGCCACCACCAAGGCTGTCACATGGGTGGGGAAGGCTGCAATGCCAGGGACGGGATACAGACTTTGCATCAACAGAGGGCTCAACAGCACGATGACGGTCAAGGCCACCATGGGAACGGCCATGAGCCAATTCACCTCGGGCGCCCGGCGGGTTTTGGGTAGAGGAGATCCCAGGAAAATATGACGGAATTGCCGCAGAAGATTCCAGACCGTCAACGTATTGGTCACCAGCACAACGGCCGCCAACCACGGCTGTGAGGCCAGACCGTGGGTTGCCAGGCCAAAACACCAGAAGCAGCCCAGGGGAAGTAATCCCGTCATGCCCAGGGCGCCTACCACGTAGGCGGTGGTGGTTGCCGGTGTGCGGGATCCAAAACCGCCCAACTCGGTCAGGTCCTGGGTGGTGCTGATGAGGATTACGCTGCCGATGCTCATGGTGAGCAGGGCTTTGGAAAGGGCATGGGCCAGCAGGAGCAGCAGGGCCGTGGCCGGAAGCTTGAGGGAGATGAGGATAAACACCAGACCCAGGTAGGCGGTGGTGGTGTAGGAGAGCGCCCGCTTGATGTCCACTTGGGCCAGAGCCACCAGGGAGCCGCCAATGGCGCTGATGCCCCCAATCACCTGCAGCACCGCCATGGCCACCGGCGAGATGGTGACGATGGGCATGACCTTCAGCAACACGATGGCTCCACAGGTCACAACCACGGAATTGCGCAGGATAGAGGCAGGGTTGGGACCCTCCATGGCTTCATCCAGCCAAAGGTGCATGGGAAATTGGGCGCACTTGCCTGTTGGACCGGCGATGAGAGCAAGGGGCATCAGCGTGGACGCCACCGGTCCCAGGGGATGGTCGTGGAACCAGGCGTTCAGGTCGTCGAAATCCAGGGATCCGGCCCAGCTTGAGATCGCCACAATCCCCATCAGCATCAGCACGTCCCCCACCCGCTTGGTCAGGAAGGCGTCGCGGGCGGCGGTCACCACCAGGGGCTGGGCATACCAGAAGCCCACCAGCAGATAGGTGGAGAGGGTGAGCATCTCCAGAAGGAAGTAGCTCATGAACAGGGAACTGCTGAGCACAACGCCACACATGGCCCCCTCGAAAAAGCCCAGCAAGGCAAAGAACCGCGCCAGAGACCATTCCTTGTCCAGATAGCCCAGGGCATAGACCTGCCCCAGAAAGCTCAGCCCCGTTACCAGCTCCAGTGCCCCCAGGTTGAATCGGGACAGACGAAAATCCCAGTCGAACTGCAAATCCAGCACGTGGAGCCAGGACAGGGACAGGTCGTAGTGCCCATGTCCCCAGACCCAGGCCAACGCCACGCTGCCGTGGATGAAGGCCAGCAAGGTGACCAACAGGTTCAAGTAGGCGGCAGGGCGGGGGCCGTTGCGCCGAATCCAGCCAGCCGCCCAGGGCAGGGACAGCAGCATCCCGGCAAAGCCGTAGACGGGAATCAGCCAAGCCAGACGGACCAGGGCAAACGCCAGTCCCTCTGGCGCAAGCAGGAACGGGGGGGAGAGAATCTCAGCAGACATGGGGAACCAGCACGTTGGCAGGGATGCCGGAAGGCCATGGTCGCCTCAGCGGCCGGAGGGGGACATCAATTCCGCAAGCCACTGGAACACCTCTTGTCCATGGGCCTGTTCCTCGACCAGGAGGCCACGGAAAAAGTCGGCGTTCTCCGTATCACCAATGCGAACACAGAAGTCGGTAGCAGCAGCGTAATGGTCCACAAGACTCTGTTCAAGACGGCTGTTGCCACGGAGCAGCTCTTCCAGGCTCCCCGCGGTCACCACAGGCTGGAGCTGGGACGATCCCGGCGCCACTCCCAGCTTCAACATATGCCGGACGATGCGCTCGGCGTGCTGCATTTCTTCCACAACCTCATGGCGGAAGCGGTCGGCACTGGTCTGGTCTCCCCATTGGGCGAGGAGACCGGCCTGGGTCATGTATTGCTGCACAGCGGAGAGTTCCAGGCTCAGGGCACGGCCCAGATCGGCAAGAACACGGTGATGAAGGCTGGCCATGGTGAGCAAAAGCAGACAGATCAATTAACTGCGCCGCCGCGCGCCGCTGAAGACGAGAACGGATTCCACCTCCACGTGGGGGCGGGCGATGATGTGGGCAGCCACAAGGCCGTCGCCCACCCGTTCACAGGCATCCGCACCGGCCCGTACCGCTGCGTTGACCGCGCCGGTTTCTCCCCGCACCATCACGGTGACATAGCCACCGCCCACAAGCTCCCGCACTGTCAATGTCACCTCGGCGGCCTTGGTCATGGCATCCGCCGCTTCAACGGCGGGTACCAGACCCCGGGTTTCAATCATTCCCAAGGCAATGCCGCTGACGGGAGATTCCCCTGATGTGGACGGCCTGGCCGCTGACGGTGCCGGAGGTGGGGAGGAGGAGCGCCCATGGGCTGCCTCGGGGGCGGATGGTGCGGCCTGTACCGGTCCGGCCTGGGCCCGGGATGTGGAAGTCCGGCCCCCCCTGGCGGCACTGGGGGGTGTTGTTCCGGCTGTGCCGGAGGCCGAGGTTGTCTTGGATCCGGTACGGGGTCTGGGGTTAGGCATGGCTGATCACAGGAGGGATGGGGTGTGGGCTGGGGCGCTGACGCCGACTCAGCCGTCTGGCGACCAGAAGTCAATGATCCCGCCGATGGTGAGATCGGTGAGCGCCTCGGGGTTGGGGCAGGCAAAGCGGGCCGCCGAGCCGCTGGCTGTGAACACCCAGTTGCCCACGGAGACGCCGACGGGATCCACGGCCACGTTGATTTTCCCCTTGCTGGTGCGCAGCACCCGCAAATAGCAGTGGTCCAGACCAGCTACCCGCTGGGTGCATACCAGGGAACCAACCACCTGCATGATTTCCATCAGGAGATGCCTCCGCTGGACCCGTTGGGCTTGGCGTCCGGTGGCTGACCCCTGTCGGGAGATGGCACTCCAGCCGCTTTAGGGGCTGGGACCGAAGATGTTGAAGCTGACGCTGAGGCCCGGGATGTCGAGACTTGGGAGGCTGAGGCTGACGATGAGGAGGATGCGGGGTTTGGCGCGGGCTCCCAGTGGTCAATGATGCCCACGATGGTCAGATCGCTGGGATAGGACTTGCTGCCAGCAGCTTCACGGGCGGCAGAGCTGCCCACGCAGATCACCCAGTCCCCGTCTCTGCACCCCACGGCATCCACCGCAACCAGATGGGAACTGCCGTCTTGCACCACCTTGAGATGTTTATGTTCGAAGCCGGGGATGCGGTTGGTGGACACGAGCGGCTTGATCACCTTGCAGATTTTCATTCAATGCACCTCCACCACTGGGGATTGCAGAGAAGAGCCCAGAACTTCAGGCGGCTTGTAGTGGTCCCCGTCCCGCACCGTGAGCAGGGTATGCAGTAAACCCTGGCGGGATAAGGTCCGATAGCGCCCATGAACTGCAGCGGCGATGCGTTCACAGGAGCGCACCGCCCGCTCACGGGAGCCCGGCACGCTGGAGTGAAAGTCGTAGCGGATCACCACAGGCACCGGCAGACCGCGGCTGATGTTGAGTCCCTTGAAAATCCTGATACCCACGTCCAGATCAGTGGCCCCCTCTTCCACGGTTTCCATATGGGCAAAGTAGGTGAGGTTGCGCAGATGGATTTCCTTGAAGCCAATGCCCACGCCAATAAAGCGCTCCGCATGGCCAGCGTCTCCATAGGCCCCGTTATGGAATTGACGCACGAAGTCGATCTGGGAGATGTTGTTCTCCAGTAATTGAGAGATGAAGCGCACCATGCCCTCTTCAATGCTCCCCCCGGCATCCTGTCGCACCCGCTCACCAATGACCTCTCGGGCGGCCTCAGGCGCCATGGCCACAGTTTGACCGTACACCTCGCGGGCATCCAGCCAGTGGTCCGGATTTGTGGCCCCGTCCGCTGTGGGCACGTGGATGCGGATGGCGTCCGTGTCCGTATCCAGGCCCAGCAGCAGCAAGGTGACAGAGGCGCCACAGCAGAAGCTGTTTTCTACCGCCTGGCGAAAATCATGGAGGCGATTCAGGCCGGAGCGGGCCGCTTGGTCATCGTTGGAGCCATGGGCCGCACAGCCCTGGTGGCGTGGATCCAGGGAACTGAAGTGATAGATCACCGCTTTCAGGTAGCGGGTGTCTTCATGGGCCTGGTTGGGTACCCCTTCCCGGTGACGACGGTGTTCGGTTTTGATCCAGCGGGCAACGGTTCGCTCCACGTCAAACATGGCGCCGGCGTAGGGGCGGCGGCGGACGGAACTGAAGGGCAACCGCAACGCATAGCTGATGGCATGGGCCAGGCGCCCGTCCGCACAGGGGCTCACGTCCAACAGGTGAAAGCCGCACTCCCGGATAAAGGCGTCAAAGGCTGTGTCCTCTTGCCCTCCAAGCGGATTGCTGGTGAAAAAAGCCGCGCTGGTGCGCTTGTAGGTTTCAAACACGCACCAGGCAAACAGGCTGCGCATATCCAGTTGGGTCACCCAGGCCCTGGCCAGGATGTGCTCCGGCAGAGGGAAACCCAGGGCATCCAGGGCCAGGGCCTGGGCCTTCTGCTCAAATCCCTGCTCGTGCTGAAGTGCGGAGATCCGCTTGAGCACGTCCACAATTTTGTCAAAGCCGCCTTTGACGTGGCTGTCGTAGGTGCGCAGTTGCTGGTTGCGCTCCCGATTGGTGAGGGGGTGGAGTGGCCCTGTGGCGGCAACCGGATCCTCGGGCCGAGGCGTACTGATGTCGGGTGACGTCAGTGCGCCCACGGATGGACGACCGTCACGCCGGGGTGGCCGCCGCCGTGGCGCTGTCGGCCCCGGGAGTTGATAGGGATCGCGACGAGCAAGCATGAATTAACCGCGGGCTCCGCCGGAGAAGGTCACCACAGCCCCCTTGTCGGTATTGCCGCTGGAGCCGGTAATGGGGCTCAGGGGCACCTCCGTCTCCGCGTTGCGCTTCAGTTGAAAGGCGTGCATGGCAGACATGGGGCCTGGTCTGGAGGGGTTACGCCGGCGGGCTGATGGACCTTCCGTACCGGTGACACGTTCATTGCGGGACCAGTCGTCCCCTGAAATCCGCACGCCCTGCACCATGCCTTCACCCGTGACGCGAGATGGCGCCGGTGGTGCGACCGGGGCCGGGCTGGTGGCGCCAGCGAAGGCATCTGCCTTGGACGCCAGCGGTTGGAGCGGGTTCCGTGACGGCAGTGACACGTTTGTGCCGCGCTGGTCGAAGCGGAACTCCTCGGTCCCCGTCACCCGGCCGCCCGCCATGCCGAAGGGACCGGTGATGCGGGTCCCCCCCCGCTCATAGAGGGTGCCCGTCACTCCTGTGGCCAGACGTCGTTTCCGCTCCGTATGCTCCGTATGGGCAGCCCGAAACGGCGACATGACGGTAAAGCGGGTCCAGGGGGCGCCTTCCAGGGGCTGGGGCAGATCCGCCGGGACGGCGTCTCCGGCGCCACCCTGGTCACAAGCACTCAGGAACTGATCGGCGCCCACATAGGGGGTTCCGGTGACAGGTTCGCAGGCCCCCCGCTCCGCACCTGTCATGACACCACCAATTCCCGGTTGCAGACCGGTCATCGGCTGACCAGGGGTTCCCGGACCTGCAGGAGTGCGGGCCACAATTGTGGCCTGCTCGGGCGCGCTGCAGAAGTTGCCAGCCTGCTCCAGACCCGCATAGGGGGTTCCGGTAACGACCTTGCAGGTGCCGGGCTCGTCACCGGTGACCAGGGGGGAACGGCCCGTGTAGGTTCCGGACACGATCTGGTTGCGGTTGGTGGCGCTCAGCCCTACCTTGGCCGCCTCCGAAGCCGGCCGGCTCTCGCAAAATGCGTCATATTGCTGGCGACCCACATAGTCGTCACCGGTAACGTTCTTGCAGGTGCCTGGCTCATCGCCGGTGACCTTGGTGGAACGGCCCACCTGGTTGCCGGTGACGGCTGAACCCCGCAGTGTGGAGAAGCTGCGCACCTTTGCGGGCGCCGGTCCACGGCCCATATCCGGAGTGGGGTTCATGTACTGGGATCCGGTGAGTTGACGGCCACTGCCCGGTTCATCGCCGGTAACCCTGGCGGAACGCCCCACCATGACGCCGGATACCCGCTGCTCTGCCTGGGTTCGGGTCTGTCCCACCTTGGCGGGTTGGGGCTGGGTGGGGCTGCCACACCAGGTTTCACCGTGGTTGCCCGAGAGGTACTGGGTACCCGTGACGGACTTGCAGGTACCCGGCTCGTCACCGGTGACTTTCACCGAACGTCCCACTTCCGTGCCGGTGACCGTGTTGCCGTAGCCGGTGGGGGTGGCCCCGACTTTGCGGGGGCGGGACGGCGCCTGGCTTTGGCAATAGGACTGGAACACGTCAGCCCCCATGTATTCCGTCCCGGTGATGGTGCGGCAAGTGCTGGCTTCGTTGCCGGTGGTCTTGACGGAGCGGTCCGTGCGGGTGCCGGTCACGGTTTGTCCCGATGGGGTGGTGCTGGCTCCCACCTTCCAATGGGCATCAGCCGCCTGAACGGGCTGGTCGTTGTCTTTGGGACGATTCATGCCACGGCGGGGACCACAGGGGCGCTTGTTGTTACCTTTCACGCACTGACCGGCGGATCCGGAGCGGGCCTTCAATTCACGAACCCGTTGCGCCAACTCCCGACCGGAGAGTTCCGGATTGCCCTGCCGGGCCACCGCAGCACTGGAGGCGCTGGTGGGGGCGTTGGCGGATTTGCCATGCTTGGACATGGCCAGCCGGCGGGCCAGCACCAAGGCACGGCTGGGGTTCTTGGCGTTCTTCGCCTTTGGTGTCTTGAGCCG
>MWLD01000005.1 GCA_002018045.1 Candidatus Synechococcus spongiarum LMB bulk15M | reverse complement strand
GCCCTCCGATTAAAAGATTTCTCCCGACACTCTCAAGATCAAGCTGCGCTCTACCTGATTCAACGCCGTAAGGCGCTGGGGCTCGCTGATCGTGGCGTGTTCACGCCGGAACTTGCCCATCGGTTGGCGCCGGAGTGGGCTTCCTTTCCCAAACACTCCGGTAAGAGTTACTACGGCCAACCCGTACGGTCGTTCTCCTCTCTCCAGAGGTTTTACAAGGAAAACCTGGCCCAGGAGCGCCGTGGTCGTCCATCATGGGTTGCCGCAGGACCACCACCTGCGCTCAGTCAACCCACTGCTCTTGCAGCAGAAGATCGCCCAACACCCACACGGTGGATTCCTGTGGCCAACTCTGCGGAGTGTAACGGGGAGTTGATCTGTCTTCTGGATCATGTGGCCCATCATGGCGGGGCGCCCAGCCAGCCAGAGAGACTGATCTCACAGTCTTAGACTTGCTCGGGCCTGCCATGGGATCGGGCTATGGGGATCGGGTGTCGCCCGTTCAAGGGGGGGACGGCGGAGAGTTGCCAAGACTACCGGCCCAGTTGAGCTTGCGGCGCAGGGTCTTGAAGTAGGAGGGCTGCTGCTCCAGGACCAGCATCTGGGCATGGCGTTGGGCCCGTTGCAGAATGCACTTCTGTCGGGGGTGGAGCGTGGCGGCGTAGGCTCCGTCTTTCCACAGCTTCACCACACGGCTGGTTTCTCCCAAGGGCCAGACGGCCAGGCGGGACCGCGGAGGCAGCACCACGGCGCGACTGGAGAGACTCATGGGGCAGATGGGGCTCACCACAATGGCGTCAATTCCAGGGTGGACGATGGGTCCACCGGAAGCCAGGGTGTACCCCGTGGAGCCAGTGGGGGTGCTCACGATCAACCCGTCCCCCTGGTACTGGTCCACCACCTCCCCATCCACCGCCAGTTCGAGGCGACAGGTGGGGGAGCGATCATCCGTGCCAGGGCGAAGATAGAAATCGTTGAGGGCCAGATGAAGATCCCCAACCGGGCCATAGTCCAGCTTCCCGTCCCCGTAATCCACGGCCGCCTCCAGCAGCATGGGTCGGGTGATGGCATAACGATCGTTGCGGATGCGCTGCCAAACGCTGTCTTCCCCCCTCCCCGTCTCTTGTTGGAGCAGGCTGGGCGCATGGGTGAGGAAGCCCAGATGGCCGCCTACGTTGAAGGCCAGCAGCGGAACGCCATAGGAGGCCAGATGACGGGCCGCACTGAGCACGGTGCCATCTCCCCCCAGCACCACCGCCAAATCCGGCAGCCCCGTGACCAGCAAATCCAGGAAGGGGTTGCAGTTGAACCCACTGTGGGCAATGTGGCAGACAACATCAAAACCGCTGAGCTGATCGGCACAGAGATGGGCCCAACGGTCTGCCAGGGGGGTTCCGGCACGGCAGATCAGCCAGACAGAGGTTAGCTTCACAACAACTCAAGCCGGAGGACAGGACAACGGTTGGCCCATACCAGGGGATTGCCCGGCACGGGAGAAGACCCCTTGGCACGCCCATGTTCGTTCATTCAGGCCAGAGGCCAGCAGCCTGGAGGGCGTTCCTGATCTGTCCGATGTCCTCTCGATTCGTGTTCTCCTTCTTGGACTTAATGTAAATGAAGAGCGGAAGAAGACGCTCGTGGTCACAGTAGTAGATGACACGGGCGCCGCCGCGCTTGCCACGCCCTTGCGCTGGAATCCGCGTTTTGAAGACGGGACAGCCTTCGACTCTTTGCAATTTTGGGTCGTTGCCTGGTCCCTGTTGAAGTCGCAATTCCAGCACTTTGCCAACTTGCTCACGCAATCTCCGGTCCTTCTTGGCAAAGGATTGGAGAGCCCTTTCAAACTCCCCAGAGTGTTCCAGTCGCCTCCCTGTTGCCACAGACACCACAGACAATCAGGTCATCAGGCAATGCCGTGGGCAGTTAGTTGTTTCATGATGCCGGCCGTGAACTCGGGGCTGGCGGATAGGGCAGCAGTCTCACCAACGTCTTCCACCTCGCAAATCAGGTTTTCCAACTGGTGCAGAACCAATCCATTCAGTGGCAGCAGCCTCCAGCGTCGTCCCAGTCGATGGCGCTGCTCGTAACAGCCGTCAAGACGCTGCACCAGATCCCCGCAGCTCTTGGCAAGCCTCTTCAACGCCGCTAGCCCCTCGTCATCATCAAACGTTGTCCGGTTCATACACAAGACCAGCCGCCGGGTTTTCCGGCGATCAGTCATCGTAGCCAGGAGCAACCGGACGTCGAACAGCGTCAGGAGAAGCCGGGCAAGAAGCCGAACAACAGGCTTCGGAGCCCAGCTCAACCAGCTTAACCTTCCAAGGGAAGCAGGCTTCCAACCGGGCAGATTCAACTTCGCTACCCTGATGAATAACCTGGTGGCTGCATTAGTGGACTCAGGATTAAAGGTGGCCTCTGCTGTTTTCATTATTGCAAGGTCTGTGCTCGGCCCCCAGCATAATAGCCTCTTGGGTTAGTTGGCACGAGGAGGCAACTGCTATAGCACTCCGACTAGACTAGCCCCAGCCTTAAAACCGGCTAAAAAACCTTGTCATGCCAGACCAACAGGGCTGCTTAACAGCTTGCAACAGGACAGACAGGCAATCCCGGCAGGAACGGCAGGCGACAGCGTGTTGCTACCATCGCAGCAGGTTGAACTGCTCCATGTCCACAGTGTCCCGGTTGCGGTAGAGGGAGAGCAAAATGGCCAACCCCACGGCAGCTTCGGCAGCGGCCACGGTGATGATAAACACGGCAAACACCTGGCCGCGCACCTGATCTCCATCCAGATAGCTGGAGAAGGCCATCATGTTCAGGTTGACGGCATTGAGCATGAGTTCAATGCTCATCAGCACCCGCACTGCATTGCGGCTGTTGATCAGCCCCCAGACACCGATGCAGAAGAGCATTGCGGCAACCACCAGGTAGGCCTGAAGGGGAACGTCGGTGATGGTTGTCATGGGGAAGGTACGGATGGAGTGGAGCTGTCCTGGCTGGAGAGAAGGGGCGTGCGCTGTCGTTCCAGAAGGGCCTGGTCTGCGGGCTCACCCGTGACTACATCACGGGCCAACACGTCACGACGTGCCAGCACGATGGCGCCGATCATGGCCATCAACAACAACACCGAGGCCACCTCGAAGGGGAGCAGATAATCCGTGAAGAAGTGCTCACCAATGCGGATGAGTGCGGCTTCACCAATGGACGGAGGACCAGGGAGAGCCCAGGGGGTGGTCAGGGCAACCTGTAAAAGGAGAGCCAGCAGTCCCAGGCAGACCCCCACCGAGAGCAGTCGACGCAGTAGCAGCGCCCGCATGGGTCGCAGGGGTTGGCGCTTGTTGACCAACATGATGGCAAAGAGGATCAACACGTTGACGGCGCCCACATACACTAGAATCTGCGCCGCAGCAACAAAGCTGGCATTGAGCAGCAGGTAGAGACCTGCCATGGACAACAGCACGCCACCCAGGAGAAATGCGGAATAGACCACGTTGGGCAGCAACACAACCCCCAAGGCTCCCAGAAGCACAGTGACCGAAAGCAATAGGAAGCAAACGAACCGGGTGGAGAGCGCAAGGCTCATGCTGTCTGGTGCGGGGTCTCTCCCAGAGTACCGCCTTGAGCATCCTTCCAGGCCATCCGTCCGTTATCACTACGAGCCAACAAAACCGGGGACGCCTGGCCGGGGGAGTTGAATTCGTAATCCTGGAACAGTTCCATGGCGCTTTCCGTGTCAAGAAAGATACTGTTCTTCAGGAATTTATTCCTGGCGCGAAGCCGATAGGGCCGTCTTTCTTTCTTGACCTCCCCCCCTCCGAATCCTTCAGAACAGTAAAGCAGCCAGGAAACCTGATTCGGCCTATTTCAGACTGACAGCTCCGAATACGTGCAAAACAGCCTCTTCGAGGCCTTCATACACTCTCCACTTGCTTATTGGAGTTCTATCTATAGCTGGATTCGGTATTTGGACATCCTGATCCTATGTCACCTTGCTCTCATCCTTCCCCATGCCACGCAGCCGGGGCTTGTCAAAGCCGGACTGTTGTTTGACGATGCGGAAAGCCTGTTCGACAGCTCAGCTCAGTGCTCCGCATAAATCCGCACCCTATAGGGTTCAGGCGGCACGGCAGGCCGAAGGTGCTGGACCTCGTCCACCAGGGTGGACAGCGCTGCGATGCGACTGGCAGGATCGGGATGGGTGCTGAGGAATTCCGGCGGCCTTGGTCCGTTGTGCTGTGCCATCTTTTGCCATAGGGTCACTGCTGCCTGTGGATCGTAGCCGGCCCTGGTGGCCATCCTCATGCCCAGCTTGTCCGCCTCCTCTTCACCGCTGCGGCTGTTGGGGAGGGTAAGAGCCACGGTGGCCACGGCGTTGGCGATGGGTGCGGCTTGAGAATCCTCTTCCGTATTTTGCTTCACCACCGAGACGGCCAGGTTCCGGGCCAGCACCATGGACATCCGTTCCGCATGGTGGTTGGCAATAGCATGGGCAATTTCATGGCCCATGATGTGGGCAATTTCATCGTCACTGAGGCTCAGCTTCTCGATGAGGCCCCGGAAAACGGCCATGCGTCCCCCTGCCATGGCCCAGGCGTTAAGGACGGTGGCATCATCCACAAGGGCAACGCTCCACTCCCAACGTGCTGTGTGGGGATACTCCTGGACAGCCACGGTCGCCAACCGCCCCGTAATCCGCGCCATGCGCTCCGCCAGCCGTGGATCGTTCATCAGCTTCCCACGACGGGCAAATTGCCGCAACGTGTCCATGTAGGCGGTTTGCGCCATGGAGATGGCGGCATCCGGGGATACCAGCATGAATTGCTGCCGGCCCGTGGGGCTGGTGGTACAGCCCGCCAGCAGGGCAGCGATGAGGAGCCAACCGGCACGCTGCAAGATCCGATTCAGCCCAACCATGGTTTAGATATATCCCCGGATTCCCGTCACGTCAATCCCGACCCCGCCACCGCTGACGGAACGACGGTCTGATAGCCGGGGAGGATATTAGGCTGGCGCCTACACTAACGTCTGGCGCCCTCAAAGCCAGCATTTCGCCCCGTTGCCAGCGGGGATCAGTTCTCACCCATCCGCCATGCACGTGCTGCCCGCTGCCAGTTTTGGCTCCAGCCCAATGATGACCATCACCATCCAGGACTTTTCCGGATTCTCCATCCCCCCCGGCGGCATCCGTCGTTTTGTGGTTCCCCTCAGCCAGCTCCAGTCTACCTACGGTCGGCTGGTACGCTCCGGCGCCAAAATTCTCGGAGTCTCTAACAGCCTGAACGGCACTGCAGCGACGTGTGTGCCGAGCCCGGTGGGCAGCAGCACCCCTGCACCTGCCCAAGCGGCCCAGCCGGTCGACCGGTCGGCCGGGAAGGCTCCCGCCAAGGCCGCCCATGGGGATGTGCCTGTCAATCTATACAAGCCCAAGGCCCCCTTCGTCGGCACGGTCATCAGCAATGAAACCCTGCTGAAGGAGGGAGCCATTGGTCGGGTGAACCACGTCACCATGGACCTCTCCGGCGGTGAGCTGCGTTATGTGGAGGGTCAGTCCATTGGCATTATCCCCGACGGCCTGGCGGACAACGGCAAGCCCCATAAAATCCGCCTCTATTCCATTGCCAGCACCCGCCATGGGGACAATCTCGCCGGCAACACGGTCTCCCTCTGCGTCCGTCAACTCCAGTACGAGAAGGATGGGGAGCTCATCAACGGCGTCTGCTCCACCTTCCTCTGCGACATTGCCCCTGGTGCGCCAGTGAAGATCACCGGTCCCGTGGGCAAGGAAATGCTCTTGCCGGAGGATGAAGACGCCAACGTGATCATGCTGGCTACGGGCACCGGCATCGCTCCCATGCGGGCCTACCTCCGCCGCATGTTCGACCCCGGTGAGCGTGCCAGGAATCCCGACTATGCCTTCCGTGGCAAAGCCTGGCTGTTCATGGGTGTCCCCACCACCCCCAACCTGCTCTACGAGGAAGAATTCCGGAGCTACCTGAGCGCCTACCCGGAGAACTTCCGCTACACCAAGGCCATCAGTCGGGAGCAGAACAACAGTGCCGGTGGCCGCATGTACATCCAGAACCGGGTGGCCGAATCCGCCGATGAGATCTTCGACCTGATCAACCTGGACTCCACCCATCTGTACATGTGTGGTCTGCGGGGTATGGAGCCGGGCATTGACGAGGCCATGGCCACCGCCGCGGCTGCCCGTGGTCTGGATTGGAAAACTCTGCGTCCCCAGTTGAAAAAAGCCGGCCGTTGGCATGTGGAAACCTACTGAGGCATCTTCCATGGCCCCCGAGCGCCGCCATTGTGGCTAAAGAAGGGCAGATAGACGGCTCCAACGTCTTTATGGCAGCCACCTTGACCAATCCCCTGCGCGTCGGCCTGCGCCAGGAGCGGGTTATCCCTCCCCAATGCTTGATCGTCTTCGGTGCGTCCGGGGATTTGACGCACCGCAAGCTGATCCCGGCCCTGTTCGAGTTGTTCCTCCAGCGGCGCCTGTCCAGTGAATTTGCGGTGCTGGGTTGTGCCCGCCGTCCCTGGAGCGACGAGATATTTCGCCAGACCATGGCGGAGCGGCTCCAGCCCGCCATTGCCGCCCATCCCCAATCCTGGGAGCAGTTCAGCCAGGGACTCTTTTACGAACCCGTGGACCTGCAACAGCCGGAGCATCTGGTGCGCCTGGCGCAGCGGTTGGAACAGGTGGATCGCCAGCGGGCTACGCGGGGTGAGCGCACGTTTTATCTCTCCGTCTCACCCGCGTTTTACGGCTCTGGCGCCCGTGCCCTGGCGGGAGCGGGACTGTTGGCGGATCGTCAACGCAGCCGTCTGGTGATCGAGAAGCCCTTCGGGACGGACTACGCCAGTGCCCAACAGCTCAACCGGGTGGTCAGAAGCTGCGGTCAAGAGAATCAAATCTTTCGCATTGACCACTATCTGGGGAAGGAAACGGTCCAGAACATCATGGTGTTGCGCTTCGCCAACTCCATCTTCGAACCCCTCTGGAATCGGAACCACATCAGCAGTGTGCAGATTACGGCTGCGGAAACCGTGGGTGTGGAGCAACGGGCCAGTTACTACGAACAGTCCGGCGCCTTGAAGGACATGGTGCAGAACCACCTGACCCAGATGCTGGCTCTGACCGCCATGGAACCGCCAGGGCGCTTTGAACCCGAATCCATCCGCAACGAGAAGGCCAAGGTGTTACAGGCGGCCCACCTGGCCAGCCCGGAGCAACCCTGGACCTGTTGTGTGCGGGGGCAATACGGCAGTGGCGGGACAGCGGAGCGTCCCATGGCCAGCTACCGCCATGAACCCGGCGTGGACCCGCACAGCACCACGGAAACCTACGTGGCCGTCAAGCTGTTCATTGACAACTGGCGTTGGCAGGGGGTGCCCTTCTACCTGCGCACGGGCAAGCATCTGGCCAAACGCCTCAGTGAGGTGACCCTCACCTTTCGGGATGCACCGGTGCGTCTTTTTGATGCTGCTGCCGGTGGGGTGAGCGCCAACCAGTTCGTGATTCGCATCCAGCCCAACGAAGGGGCCACGTTCCGCTTCGAAGTGAAAGCTCCGGGATCCGGGATGCGCAGCCGCCCCATCTCCATGAACTTCTCCTATGACGATTCCTTCGGAGAACCCTCCGACGAGGGTTACGTGCGGCTTCTGGCGGACGCCATGCTTGGCGATCCCACCCTCTTCACCCGCAGTGACGAAGTAGAGGCCGCGTGGCGGCTCTACACCCCCATCCTGGAGGGGCTCAAGCAGTCCCCGGATAAGTTTCCCGCTTATCCCTACGAGGCCGGCACCTGGGGACCAGCGGAATCCGACGAACTGCTGGCCCGTGACGGTTTGCTCTGGCGCCGCCCCTGATCTCCCACACGCCCCTCCCCTCCGCCTCGCCATGGTTCCCCAATTCACCCTGCAAGCCCCCCTCAAGCTGCCGCCCCAGGCGGTGATCAACCACCTGGAACAACTTTGGCGGCATCCGGAGGAGGGCTACAACGGCTCTGCCACCTTTACCCTGGTGGTATGGGAGCCGGCCTGGCTGGAGCAGCATCTGGCCCGCCTTGGCTTGCTGCAGGACGCGGTGATGGGAATGCAACGCCCTTGCCTGGTGGATGCGGCCCGTCGCGCCATTGGCGCCTATGGCCTCCCCAGCGCCACCGCCCCCCTCTCCCACACCCTGGCCCAGGTGCTGGCCAGCCAATCCGGCGGGAACGGGGTCTACGACGATCTGCGAGGCCAGGCCATTGAAAGCAGCATCAGCGAACTCCAGCCCCACCGCATGATCACCCTGGCCCCCACCATCAATGGAGAGCAACCGCTGGATGCCCTGGTGGCCGCCTATTGCTCGCTCCCGGAGGAGAATAGTCCGGGTGGCAGCGTCTGTGGGGACGTGCTGGTGCTCCGTGGGGGGGCGGCATCCATTGCCGAAGAACTGGACCTGCTCCCCCGGTTGATCCCCAGCCAATTGCCCTGCTGGGTGCTCTGGGAAGGGGCCTTGGGAGAGCACACGGACATCTTCGAGCGGCTAGTGGCGCCGCCGCGCCGACTGATTGTGGATACCGCCTTGGGAGAAACGGAGCCCTCCCTGAGGATCCTGGCCCAGCGCATTGCCTCCGGTCAGGCTGTCTCCGATCTGAACTGGTACCGCCTGGGGGGCTGGCGCGAATCCCTGGCCATGGCCTTTGATGCCCAGGACCGGCGCGCAGCCCTGGGCCACGTGGCCCAGGTGGACATTGACGTGGAGGGAGATCAACTATGCCAAGGCCTGTTGCTGGCCGCCTGGATCGCCAGTCGTCTCCAGTGGTCTCTCCGGACAGGACACCGGCAACAGGACAGCAGCGTCTACCGCTTCCAGCGGCCTGACGGGATCACGGTAGATCTGCGCCTGGTGTCGGTTCCCGTGGGCTTTCCCAAACCCCATGCCGGCTCCGTTCTGGGTTTGCGCCTTCTGTGTAAGCCCCCCGGTAACCGGGAACTCTGCGTGGTGCTCTGCGGAGAAGCCAGTGGTTGCATGCGGCTGGAGGGGGGAGACATCTCCTCTCGGGATTTGGTGGAAGAAATTGTCCCGCTGATCGAGGGATCTCTGGAGGTGCAGGAAACCCGTGCCCTTGCCGGTGGCCACGACACCACCAACCCCCTGCTGGCCACCACGGCCCAACTGGCGGATCAAATGCTGGCCACTGCAACTGCGGCTGCCAGCAAAGCCTGATCGCTGCGGTCGCTTGGCTCTTATCATCGCTGCACCCCGGAGCGGCTCCGGCAAAACCCTGCTGAGCCTCTGCATCACTGCGGCCCTGCGGCAGCGTGGTCTCACCATGCAGACCTTCAAGGTGGGGCCGGACTACCTGGATCCCCAGTTGTTGGGGGCACTCGGTGGCCGCCCCTGCCGCAATCTGGACCCTCTCCTCTGTGGGGAACCATGGCTACGGGCGGCGTTCCGTCACTGGGGGCACACCCCGGACGCTTGCCTGGTGGAGGGGGTCATGGGCCTGTATGACGGTCTCGGACCCAGCCAGGAGGGTAGCACTGCCCATGTGGCCCGCCTGCTGAACCTTCCCCTGTTGTTTGTCGTGGATGCCAGCCGCCAGGGAGCCTCCATTCGTGCCCTGGTGGCGGGCTTTCGGGAGCAGGCCTCCGAGCTGACGTGGTGTGGTGTGGTGCTCAACGGTGTGGGTAGTCCACGGCATCAGCGCTTACTGACGGCGGCCCTGGAGCCGACGGGCCTGCCGGTGTTGGGCAGCCTGCCCCGCCGCGAGGCCATGGCGCTGCCCTCGCGGCACCTGGGGCTCCTGCCACCAGCAGAGATCCACCACTTCCAAACCCGCTGTCATCAGTTGGCGGCCCTGGCGGAGCGCCACCTGGACCTGAGCCGTCTCCTGCCACACCTGCAAGCCGGCCGCGGCGCCCCTGGACCGTCTCCCTTCCTGGCCACCAGCCCTGCGGATACCCCGTCGCCCCCCCAGCTCCGCTCATCAAGTACGCCCGGCCCTTTGCTGGCCATCGCCCAGGACCAGGCCTTCTGCTTTCTCTATCCCGAGCAGCGGGAGTGGCTGGAGCATTACGGGGCGCGAACCCGGACCTGGTCGCCGCTGGCGGATCAACCCCTGCCGGAGGGGACAGCAGCGCTGGTGCTGCCAGGGGGCTATCCCGAACTCCACGGCGCCGCCATTGGCCAGGCCACCCGCAGCCTCCGGGCATTGCAGACAGCCCATGGCCTGGGCCTGCCCATCTATGCCGAGTGCGGCGGCATGCTTCTGCTGGTGCGCACCCTCCATGACCCGGACAACAGGCCCTGGCCCATGGCGGGCATCCTCCCCGGCGCTGCCCGCCGTGACGGCCTCCAGTTGGGCTATCGCAGGGCATTGGCCTGTGGCGCGAGTCCTGTTGTGCGTCCCCATGAGCAGGTGGTGGGGCATGAGTTCCACCATTGGCAATTGACGCTGGAGCCATCTGAAGCCCCCCAGGGCATCAGCGCCCTGCAACCCCTCTGGCGACTGAGTGGTTGGGGTGTCCCCACTCGCACAGAGGGCTTGGCCCATGGCACACTCCACGCCAGTTGGCTCCATCTGCACTGGAGTGGCCAGCCCCAGGTGCCCCGGAGGCTGGTGGCCGCCGCCCGGGCCATGCAGAGGCGCCTTGCCTGGTGACGGGATTGTCCCGACTGTTGTGGAGTTCAGGAGTCCGGTGTCCGCAGGCGCTGCAACAAAGCCTGGAAGCAAGGGGGCAGCTCTGCCACGCAGACAATGCGCTCCTGGGTGAGGGGATGATCGAGTCCCAGCTCAACGGCATGGAGCATCTGACCGGGCAAGGCCATGGGCAGACGGCGGCAGCGGCTGTAGAGAGGATCCCCCACAATGGGGTGCCCCCCGTGGCTGGAGTGGACACGGATCTGATGGGTGCGGCCGGTCTCCAGTTGGAAGCGCGCCAGGGAATAATCCCCCAGCCGTTCCAGCACCTGCCAATGGGTACGGGCTTGCCGCCCGATCTCCTCCCGCACAACGGCATACCTGCGCCGGTCCACGGGATGACGTCCAATAGGACCGTCCCAGGCGCCCTGCTCCCGGGGCAGGACGCCATGGACAAGACCCAGATAGCGACGGCTGCAAGTGCGCTGGGCGATTTGCCGTTGCAGACTCGTCAGCGCGGCTTGGCTCTTGGCCACTACGATGCAACCACTGGTGTCTTTATCCAGGCGGTGGACAATGCCAGGTCGCATCTTGCCGCCAATGCCGGGCAGGTCGGGGCAGTGGGCAAGGAGGCCGTTGACCAGAGTGCCGTCCCGGTGACCAGGGGCAGGATGGACCGTGAGGCCGGCGGGTTTATTGATGACGATGAGCTCGGCATCCTCATGGAGGATGTCCAGGTTCATGGGCTGTGGCGGCAGGTAGTCCAGGGGTTCCGGGGGCGGCAACCGGAGTTCCACCCGGTCCCCATGGCGCAAGGGTGTTTTGGCCCGTGAGGTTGTTGTGCCGTTCACCCGCACCAACTGTTGGGCAATGAGCTTCTGAATGCGGGCGCGGCTCTGCTCCTGCCGCTGCTGCACCAGCCACCGGTCAAGGCGCATGGGGTGTGGTTTGTCGTAGGTGAGGCGCACCAGTTGGCCAACCCCATGGCCGAACGGCGCCTCACCACTGGCCTCCGATGGGCAGGAGGGGTGATGTCTCTCCATCGCCGTCACCCGTCTGGCGACGGCTGAGGCGCCTGGAGGGCAACGGCGCCCAGGTGCCCCTTGCGAAAGTCGTCCAGCAGCCGCCGGGCCATGCGGGCGGCGCAACCGCTGGTGTGTTCATCCGCTGCGGCCTGCAGCCACCGATGGGGTACCCGGGGATCCGCCGTGATGCCATAGCGGGTTGCCAGCAAACCGGTGAGCCGCTCATCCACCTGGGGTGGTACGAGGTTGGCGAGGTACTGGAGCAGGGCCTGGGCCACAGGCTCATGGTCATAGGCGGCCTGGCCAATGTCGTCGCAGATGGCCAGCAGCAGAGCAGCCTGTTGATCCTGGAGGCGTGTCGGCAGGATACCAGGGGCATCCAGAAGATCCACCTGGCCGCCCATGCGCACCCATTGGAGGGACCGGGTGACCCCGGCCCGCCGTTCACTGGCCACGGCCCGCCGTCCCACCAGCCGATTGATGAGGGCGGACTTGCCCACGTTGGGGAAGCCCAACATGAGGGCTCGCACCGGCCGTGGGCGAAGGCCCCGCTGTTGGCGACGGGCGTTGAGGGCAACACCGGCATCCACAGCGGCCTGCAGCAGCGCCTTGCTGCCCCCGCCCCTGCGCCCGTCGCACCAGATGGGGTTTTCCCCGTGCTGCTGGAGCCACCGGTGCCAGCAACTGCGCGCTGCCGGAGGGATCATGTCCTGCCGGTTCACCACCATCACCCGGGGCCTGTTCCCGGCCCAGCTTTCCAGACACGGATGACGGCTGGCCAGCAGAATACGGGCATCGCACACCTCCAGCACCAAGTCAACGCGATCCAGTTGCTGGCGCAACTGCTTCTCCGCCCGGGCGATGTGACCGGGATACCACTGGATGCCGGGAGAATCCATGCCGGTGGAGAGTTACACCAGTCGGAGCGGGAATCCTGATCGCAACAACCCGTCAGGCCGTGCCACAGAAGGTGACTTTGGGGAACTTGAGTTTCACGTCGTCCAGACCTTTGCCTTTACCTTCCTCCTGCCAGTAGTTGATCACCTCCGTGGCTTGGTTGAGGATTTCCACCCGCTCGTTGTCGGTGATCCATTTTTTATTTTCCAGCACGGATTTGAGGGTTTCCCAGGCATCGTCCCGCGGCCAGAAGTAGTAGCTGGTCAACGGACTGGGTCCGCCACCGACAATCTGATCCACAGCCAGGGCCACGTTGTCCGGCAGCCAGAGAATCTTGAGAAGAAATCGTCCTTCGTCAGGACGTGGCGTGTGGCCGGACGTGGCAACAGAGGGCTCGGGTCCATCCTCGGAACGCGCCGGGGCGGGACTGGAACCACTGACGGGTTTAGGCTGGCTGGTTTCGGGGAAAGACGTGGCGGTGGCTTCGCTCAAGGTGGGAGAAGAAATCGTTGTACCGTTGAAGGTTAGCCTAGCAGATCACCGGCAACCTGCCTTGGCCCCGCTCCGCGCCTTGCTGCTTTTTGATATCGACGGTGTGATCCGCGACGTGGGGCGCAGCTATCGCCTTGCCGTGACAGAAACCGTAGCCCACTTCAGTGGCTGGCGACCCACTCCCGGGATCGTTGACGCCCTCAAGGCAGAGGGTTGCTGGAACAACGATTGGGATGCCAGCCTGGAGTTGTTGCGGCGCCGCCGGTCCCGCCAGCCGAACCTGCAACTTCCCCCACGGGACGTGGTGGCAGAGGTGTTCTCCGGGTTCTACTTCGGGCGGGACGACGACGGCGCCGTGAGCCGGCAGCCCCACCGGTGGACCGGCCTCGTCCGCCAGGAGCCCCTGTTGGTGGACGGCGCCTTTTTTGCCGCCCTCGGCGGAGCCGGCATTGGCTGGGGTTTTGTCAGCGGGGCCGAGCCTCCCAGCGCCCGCCATGTGCTGGAGGACCGCCTGGGCTTGCCTCAGCCCCCCCTGGTGGCCATGGGGGATGCCCCCGATAAGCCGGATCCCACAGGTCTTCTCCAACTGGCTGAGGAGTTGGCTGCCACGGCGCACGTCCCCCTCGCCCAACTACCCATGGGGTATGTGGGGGATACCGTTGCGGATGTGCTCACGGTGATTCATGCCCGTCGGCAATACCCCCGTCTGCGCTGCAAGGCCCTGGCCGTGGCCCCGCCCCATGTCGCCGCCGCCGGTGCGGCGGCGTGCGCTGCTTACCACCACCAGCTTCTGGCCGCTGGCGCCGATGCCGTTATCGGCGCCACCGCCGCACTGCGCCCGGAGCGGGTGTTCCAACTCCTCCGGATGGCGGACTCCCAGGGGAAACCCGGGGACATGGCGGAATGAGCCAGCTCCGGAGTCTGGAAGCCCAATTACCACAAGGCTTCTCAGGCGGCCCGGAGCGAATTTTCCAGGCTTTCCCCAGGGCCTGTTCGGAGACTTCTTGATAAAGAAGGCGTTTGTCCCTTCAAGGCAAGCAAGTCTCAAAACCGTCTCGTGCCGGTGTTCAT
>MWLD01000044.1 GCA_002018045.1 Candidatus Synechococcus spongiarum LMB bulk15M | reverse complement strand
GCTCAGCAAGGCGCAGGCAGAGCAGTTGACCCGTGAAGGGGTGAAGCGTCTGGCTGAGCTTCAGAACATCCTTTATGCAGATGGCCGCCATGGGTTGCTGATTCTGTTTCAGGCTACGGATGCAGCCGGGAAAGACAGCACCATCAAGCACGTCATGAGTGGGGTGAATCCCCAGGGCGTCAAAGTGTACAGCTTCAAGCAACCTTCTGCGGAAGAATTGAGCCATAATTGGTTATGGCGCTACTCCTCACGTGTTCCTGCACGTGGTTTCATTGGTATTTTCAATCGTTCATACTATGAAGAGGTGTTGGTGGTGAAAGTGCGTGACCTTATTGCCCAGCAACGCCTCCCTCCAGAACTTCTGGGTGACGATCTATGGAAATTGCGCTATGAGGACATCAATGCCTTTGAGCGACACCTGACCAACAACGGTATTTTTATTGTAAAATTCTTCTTGAACATTTCGAAAGCAGAGCAACAGAAACGATTTCTCGGACGATTAAATCAACCATCCAAAAACTGGAAGTTTTCTCCATCAGATTTGCAGGAACGTGATTCCTGGGATGCGTATCAAAAGGCATTTGAAAAGATGTTGTGTAAAACGTCAAGCGGCCATGCGCCATGGTACTGCATTCCCATGAACCGGAAAAGATTTGGTCGTTTGGTGGTCATGAAGATCATTATTGAAGCCCTGGAAGCAATGAACTTGTCTTATCCTGTTCTGACAGCCCAGCAACGGGCCACCATTGACTTTGCCCGCGAACACATGTGCCCGGAATAGGGCGGTTCAGGGTGTGCCTTGGGTCTCCTGGGGCCAGGGTCACTGGCTGATGGTTTCCGCGTCGGTGCCGTATCGGTTTCCACAAAGGCCAGCTCGGCCACGGCCAGCAAGCAATTGGCATCGGGGAAAAGATACACCCTCACCACCTCTTCATTCTTGTTGCCGGCAATATCAATCATGCTGGGGGTCCTGGTGGGTAAAGCCGTTGTGATCCTGACGCCACATTGTGGAGGAGATCAGGCAGTTCCATGAGCCAATGGGAGCCCGCCAGTGTACATGGAATTTACACATCTTCATCAACGATTTGCATTCTTTCCGAATCTTTTTCTTTGTAGAGGAAGATGCCCGGAACCGGCAAGCCTGGCAAAAGAGCCTCGATAAATCTCGATGACCGGGTCCAGATCCAAACCGGTTTATGCTGAAAATCAGGAACAAAATATCCTCTTGCCTGAAGCGAAGAACAATTCCATCAACCGGGTAATCCGCCTCGTGGCTTATAATGTTATAGGAAATTTCACTTGGAATCTCTTCTTTCTCCTCTTCCCATGGCACACCCCCTTTGCTGGTCTCCTCAGCCTGTCCGCCTATGACTCTATCAGGATGAGAGGCGCTTGATCCACTATGGAGGTTGTCTGCAGAGTTGGTGCAGGACACCATGCATATTGGTCTCTGCTTGAGGTGGTGAAGCAACTCCAGGCTCAGGAGGAGGAGGGATGCACCCCTTTGTTTTGGAAGCCGTCATCAACCCTCCAGCTTGATGGGAGTGTTGAGCAGTCTCCGGATCTTTTCCATGATTCTGCCGATGCTGATGACGTTGAAGAAACCGCCCCCTTCCTCGACCTTCTCCAGCTCCTGGAACAGTTTTTCAAACGACTTGTTCCTCTTTTCATGATCCTCCAACGTTCGCTGGAGTCCCTGGATGAACCTGTACTGGTCGGTCTTGTCCGAGGCAATCGATTTATACTTTTCTATGTACTCTTCGATTGTCTTGTTCTGCTCTTTTACCTGTTTCCTGTATCTCTTGTTGTGGCCGTCAAGAGCTCCCTTTGACCTCTTCAAGGAGACGTGGCTTTTACGCATTGTCACGTAGTGCTCTTCAAGCTGTTGCCTGCTGAGCCTGGACGGATTGCGAGGGAAGTCCGTGATGGGACGTTCGTCGCCAGCCAGTTTTTTGACGGACTGGAAAGACGGTTTGATTGGGGACAGGTCTTCGGTCATGGATCACTCACAGGTCTTTCAGCAGGGTAATTAGAGAATGCTTTCGGCGCCCTTTAGTGGCGCCTTTATCCGGAATCGGGGAATTCCCTAAGATTACAAAACTCTTGCCCTGCCAAACGTTTTGACCGTGATCAGCCCTTCAACGGAACTCCTGCACCGCGCTCAGCGGGTGCGCCGTGGCGCCGTGGACCTGGCCCAATGCAGTGACGTTCAGCGCGCCGCCGCGCTGGAGGCTATGGCTGTTGCCCTGGAGCGCCATGGGGACGCCGTCGTTACAGCCAACACACTGGATCAGCAGGCCGCTGCACGGGAGGGCCTGGCGGCGCCATTGTTGGCGCGCCTCAAGCTGGATGGGGCCAAACTGGCTGATTGCATCCAGGGCTTGCGGCAGGTGGCTGCACTGCCGGACCCTGTCGGACGTCGTCAATTGCACCGAGAACTGGCGGCAGGACTGGAACTGGAACGGGTGACCGTTCCCATAGGGGTGTTGGGAGTCGTCTTCGAATCCCGCCCTGACGCGGTGATTCAGATTGCCGCTCTGGCCATTCGCTCCGGTAACGGCGCCATCCTGAAAGGTGGCCGGGAAGCACGGAACACGTGCCAGGCCGTTGTCACGGCGTTGCAGGAAGGTTTAGCCAGTTGTTCCGTGGATCCCGACAGCCTGGACCTGCTCACCAGCCGTGAGGAGATCATGGCCTTGTTGCAGTTGGACGGTCTGGTGGATTTGATTGTGCCCCGTGGCTCCAACGCCTTTGTCCGCCATATTCAGGAGAACACCCACATCCCCGTGCTGGGCCACGCTGACGGGGTCTGCCACCTTTATGTGGACCAACGGGTGAACGTTGACATGGCCGTTGCCGTGGCTCTGGATGCCAAGACCCAATATCCCGCCGCCTGCAATGCCATCGAGACGCTCCTGGTGCATCGCCGTAGTGCCCAGCGGTTTTTGCCGCCGGCGATTCAGGCCTTCACCGCTGCTGGCGTGACCCTGCGGGGTGACGAACAGGCCATGGCCTTGGGTGTGCCCGAAGCCGCCACCCCGGAAGACTGGGGGCACGAGTATCTGGATCTGACTTTGGCGGTACGGGTTGTGGAAGACCTGGAGGCCGCCCTGGAACACATTCGCCGCTACGGTTCTCGCCACACGGATGTGATCTGCACGGAGGACGAGACTGCTGCTGCTCGTTTCCTCGACACTGTGGACAGTGCCGGGGTGTTTCATAACTGCTCCAGTCGCTTTGCCGATGGCTTCCGCTATGGATTTGGCGCCGAGGTGGGCATCAGCACCCAAACCGTCCCCCCCCGAGGCCCTGTGGGCCTGGAGGGATTGGTGACCTACCGCTATCGCCTCCGTGGCCATGGCCACACCGTGGCGCCCTTTGCCTGTGGCGATCAGCGCTTCTCCCATCGGGATCTCCTGGAAACTTGAGATCCATGAACAGCAGCAATCCCCGGGAAGCCGCTGGTGGAGATGCAATCCACGTGGAGGGACTGAAGGTATGGGCACGGGTGGGGGTATTACCGGAAGAGCGCAGCCTGGGGCAGTGGTTTGTCGTGGATCTCACCCTCTGGGTTGACCTGGCCCCCGCCGGCCGCTCCGACGATCTATCCCTCACCGTGGACTACGGCCAAGCCGTTGCCGCCATCCAGACCTGTGCCCGGCAGGTGGTGTGCCATACGCTGGAACGCTTCTCCGAACAGATCCTGGATCAGGTGGAAGAGATCTACGGACCACGGCCGATTCGGCTCGTTCTGCGCAAATGCCATCCCCCCATCCCCGGTTTTGACGGCTCCATCAGCGTGGAGCGCTGGCGGTTCGCCGGGTGAAGCCTGAAAAAGAGACGTCAGGTCTTCGGACCAGTGCGGGGCAAGGGGGATCCGCGGTCTCCAGTGGCAAACGGCTTCTCCGTTGACGACCCGCCAATCGCACCTGAGCCCTGGCCATGAATATCCTGCAATGCGGCAATGGTCGGCTCCCGCTGTTGCAGGGCGGCAATGGCTTCGCTCACCGCCCGGGCTGCCGCCAGGGTGGTGACGGCAGGGACGGCGTAATCAATGGCGGCCCGCCGTAGATAACGATCGTCATGGGTGGCCTGGCGGCCGATGGGAGTGTTGATGATGAGCTGGATGGCCCCGGAGCGAATCAGATCCTCGATGTTGGGCCGCCCTTCGTGTACCTTCAGGACCGTGGTCACCACAAGGCCCGAATTCCGCAAGTGGGTGGCAGTACCCTGGGTGGCCACCAGTTCCAGGCCCAACTCCGCCAGTCGCTGGGCAATGGGCACCAGGCCCGGCTTGTCCCGGTCGTGGGTGGAGAGAAATACCGTGCCCTGGCGGGGTAGCTCCTCACCAGCCCCCAACTCCGCCTTGGCATACGCCATGGCAAAGCTGGGGGCGCTGCCCATGGACTCGCCGGTGGAGCGCATCTCCGGCCCGAGCAGGCTATCGCTACCGGGAAAGCGCTTGAAGGGCAGCACCGCTTCCTTGACGGCCTGCATGGGAACGTGGGGTTCTTCCGTCAAACCCACCTGATCCAGGGTTTCACCCGCCATGAGCCGGGCGGCCAGCTTGGCCAGGGGATATCCACAGGCCTTGGCCACAAAGGGAACGGTGCGGGAGGCGCGGGGATTGGCCTCAAGAATGAACACCTGATCACCTTGTACTGCGAACTGCACGTTCATCAGTCCCACCACCTGCAGGGCTCTGGCCAGGGTGTGGGTCCATTGGCGGATGGTGTGCAGGGCAGCGACGCCGAGGTTGATGCTGGGCAAGCAGCAGGCGGAGTCTCCCGAGTGGATCCCGGCAGGCTCGATGTGCTCCAGGATGCCGGCAATCACGCTATGGCCTTGACCATCCACCAAGGCATCCACGTCCACCTCGATGGCATGGTCCAGATATTGGTCAACGAGGACGGGGTGATCCGGCTCCACCTGCACAGCGTGCCGGACGTAGTGGCTCAACTCGGAGCGGTTATGCACCAGCTCCATGGCGCGCCCCCCCAGCACGTAACTGGGCCGCACCACCACCGGGTAGCCAATCCGCTCCGCCACGGCAAGGGCCTCCGCCTCGCTGCGCGCCAGGCCGTTGTTCGGCTGGCGAATGGCCAGGGGCCGGAGGAGCTGCTCAAATCCTTCCCGATCCTCGGCGGCGTCAATGGATTTCGGTGACGTACCCCAGATGGCTGTGCCAGTACGCTGTCCCGCCGGGCTCTCCAGCCAACGCAGCAGCGGCATGGCCAGCTTCAAGGGGGTCTGCCCGCCAAACTGGACGATGACCCCGGCGGGTCGCTCCGCCTCGATCACGTTGAGCAGGTCCTCCAGGGTAAGGGGCTCGAAATAGAGTCGGTCGCTGGTGTCGTAATCCGTGGAGACGGTCTCCGGATTGCTGTTGTGCATCACCGTGACCCAGCCCTGTTCCCGCAGGGAGAAGGAGGCATGGCAGCAGCAGTAGTCGAATTCAATGCCCTGACCGATGCGGTTGGGACCGCCCCCCAGGATCAACACCTTCCGCCGGGTGTCTTGCAGCACCTCCGTGGCCGGAGGCTGGCGCTCCATGGCGCCGTCCTCCTGGAGCCATGCACCGGCTGCTTCATAGGTGCTGTAGTGGTAGGGCGTTGTGGAGGCAAACTCCGCTGCGCAGGTGTCCACGGTTTTGAACACCACGTCAATCCCCAACCGTTGCCGCCAGCGGCGCACCTCCAGTTCCCCGGATCCGGTGGCCCAAGCGATTTGACGATCGCTATAGCCGTGCTGCTTGAGGGTCAATATGGTGTGACCATCCAGGTCTTGCAGCTTGCGGCCCCGCAGGTGCTGGCGCTCCAGGTGCAGCAGACGGCCCAGCTTGGCCAGGAACCAGGGATCAATACCCGTCAACTCCTGAAGCCGGTCCTGGCCAAAGCCCTGCTCCAGGGCTTGGCGCAGTTGAAACACCCGTTCCGGTGTAGGGGTGCGCAGTTGAACGGCCATGGCGGCCGGGTCCACGGGGAGCTCCGCGGATCCGTCGCAACCCCAGCCGTCGCGGCCAATCTCCAAGCCCCGCAACGCTTTTTGCAGGGACTCCTCAAAACAGCGGCCGATGGCCATCACCTCACCGACGGAGCGCATGGAGGTGGTGAGCACCGGCTGAGCGCCGGGAAATTTTTCAAAGGCAAAGCGCGGCACCTTGGTTACCACGTAATCAATGCTGGGTTCAAAGCAGGCCGGTGTTTTACCGGTGATGTCGTTGAGGATTTCCGGCAGGGTGTACCCCACAGCCAGGCGAGCGGCCATCTTGGCAATGGGGAAGCCCGTGGCTTTGCTGGCCAAGGCCGAACTGCGGCTCACCCGGGGGTTCATTTCAATGACCACCAGGGTCCCGTCAGCAGGATTGACCGCAAATTGCACGTTGCTGCCCCCGGTTTCCACCCCCACCTCCCGCATGATGGCCAGGGCCTGGTCCCGCAGCCGCTGATACTCCCGGTCGGTGAGGGTCTGAGCAGGGGCCACGGTGATGGAATCACCGGTATGCACCCCCATGGGATCCAGGTTCTCGATACTGCAAACCACCACGGCGTTATCCGCCTGATCCCGCATCACTTCCAATTCGTATTCCTTCCACCCCAGCAGGGACTGTTCAATCAGAATCTGGCGCACGGGGCTGGCTTCCAGGCCGCTGCGGGCGATGTTGAGGAGATCGTCGGTGTTATAGGCGATGCCCCCTCCACTGCCCCCCAGGGTGAAGGCCGGGCGAATGATGAGGGGGTAGCTGCCGATCTGCCGGGCCACGGCCTCGGCCTCCAGCAGGTTGGCGGCAATGCCGGAGGGGCAAACCTTGACCCCGATACGGCCCATGGCTTCCTTGAACAACTGCCGGTCTTCCGCCTTGCGGATTGCCTCCGGACTGGCGCCAATCAATTCCACGCCGTAGCGTTCCAGAACGCCGTTTTCCGCCAGATTGACCGCCAGATTGAGCGCTGTCTGGCCCCCCATGGTGGGCAGCAGGGCGTCAGGACGCTCCGCTGCAACGACCTGGGCCACCACCTCCGGGGTGAGGGGCTCGATGTAGGTGCGATCCGCCATCTCCGGATCGGTCATGATGGTGGCCGGATTGGAATTCACCAACACCACCTGAAAGCCCTCGTCTCGCAAGGCTTTACAGGCCTGGGTTCCGGAGTAGTCGAATTCGCAGGCCTGACCGATGACAATCGGTCCGGAACCCAGCAGGAGAATGCGCTCTAGATCGCTGCGTCGGGGCATCCGAGGGTGCAAAGGCCAAACGAGCCCAGCATGGCACCCCCCGGTTCCGGAATGATGTGCCTGGCGGATCCAATTGGCCAGCTAGGCTGGGATCACGCCATCTTGCGGTAAAGCTCCCCTTCCCGCTCTGAACCGTATGACTGAACTTCAGCGCCTCAAAGGTCTTCTGCCGCCGGAAATGCAGAGTTGGGTGTTTGTGGAGGCCGCCGCCGCTGCTGATCCTCCTCTGATCACCATTGAAGAAATCGGCCGTGACGAGGTGGAGATTCAGTTGGACCTGGAGGCATGGGAAGCCCTGGCTCTGGATCAGCGCAACCTGCTCTTCTGGCATGAGGTAGGTCGCATTCAGAACGACGCCGTTCCACGGGACGGATGGGAAATGGCAGCCCTGGCCATTGGTCTTGGCGGCGCCATTGGTGAACTCTGGGTGCAAGACGGTCTGCTCCTGCTACTGGCCCTGGGCCTCTCCAGCTTTGCCGGCTACCGCCTCTACATGAAAAACAATCCCGAGAAGCACCTGCAGGAAGCCATTGCCGCCGACGAGCGGGCCATTGCCCTGGCCAGCCGTTTTGGATATTCCCTCCCCAACGCCTATCGCAGTCTGGGTAGTGCCCTGAAGACTCTGGTCGCCCAAACCCGCAAGAAGCGCAAGCGCAGCTTCTATGAAAATCGCCTGGATGCGCTACGCCGTAGCGCCGCCAAGGCCCAGGCAGAGATGGCGCGGTCCGAGGGCAGCCCGGAAGCCATGAGCAGCGAGAATGTCTATGGTTGAAGTTGTGGCTGGCCCCTTGGCTGCATCCCGGAAACATCCGCCGGACTCCTCCTCCATGGCCCGGCTGGCGGCAGAGGCTTGCGATGACCGCAGAGCCATGAATATTGTGCTGATCCGCGTGGACGAGGTCGCCTATCTCACGGATTGGTTTGTCATCTGCTCCGGCGGCTCTCCCGTGCAGGTGCGCGCCATTGCCCGTTCCGTTGAGGAGAAGCTGGAAGAGAGTGCCCAGCGTCGTCCCTTGCGGCTGGAGGGTGTCTCGGAAGGACGCTGGGTGCTCCTGGATTACGGCGAACTGATCGTCCATGTGATGGGTGCCCAGGAACGTCACTTTTATGACCTGGAAGGGTTCTGGAGCCATGGGGAACTGCACGACCATGTGCCCATGGCGGAGACCCCCTGAGTGTTGTGTTCCCTGTTGTCGTGGCTTTGATGGACAGCACCTGCCCGGTTCCCGTTGAGCAGCGCCCCCTGCAGCAGTATGAAGAGTTGCGCCAATCCTGGTTTTTTCGTTGGGCCGATCCCGACGTCCTCACCTGTCTCAAGCCCTTTGCCCTCTGCTGGCTGCTGTTGACCCCCTTCACCATCGTCGTTGCCAGTGGCAGCGTTCCTCTTCAAAAGGACCCACCCCGATTGCTGGCCGCCGGGCTGGTGGGGGCTTTGGTGCTCCCTCTGCTGCTGCTGGTACGCCAGTGGCTAGGTTGGACCTTTGTCCTGCGCCGTTTGCTGGCAGAGTCGATCACGTACGAGGAGTCCGGCTGGTATGACGGGCAGATCTGGGAAAAACCACTGGAGTGGCGCCAGAAAGACTGGCTAGTGGCTCAGCATCAGGTGCGTCCCCTTCTGCTGGGGTTACAGCAACTGATGACGATGGCCACTGTGGCGCTGCTGTCGGGTGCGGTGTTATGTCGCCTCGTTTAAGGCCCTCACCCGGCGTCTGCCCTCCATGAGTCAATCCTCTTCTCCTTTCACTGTGGCCCGCCGCGGCAGCCCGGCTGCTCCCCTGGAAGTGTTGCTGCGCCGCAACGGGATGGTGGAGTCGGTGCATCGGGTCCATGCCGCCGTTGCGGATCAGCAGGGGCGGCTGCTGATGGGCGCGGGGGATCCCTTCCGGGTCAGCTTCGGCCGCTCGGCTCTCAAGCCTCTCCAGGCCAGTCTGTTGATTCTCACCGGCGCAGCAGAGCAAAACCGTCTTCAGGAGAGGCAACTGGCCATTGCCTGTGCCTCCCATTGTGGAACTGTCACCCATGCCCGTGCTGCATTCCACATCCTGTGGAATGCAGGGCTGAGTACAGATCTACTGCAATGTCCTGTACCACCTGGCGCCTCCAGTCCCCTGCAGCACAACTGCTCGGGCAAACATGCGGCGTTTCTGGCCATCTGCAAGCGGATGGACTGGCCCCTGGCCACCTATATGGACCCGGAGCATCCTTTGCAGAAAGAAGTCCTGCAACGCCTTGCCGAACTGCTGCACCAGCCTGCAGCGGAATTTCCCCTGGCCACGGACGACTGTGGCGTCCCGACGGTGCAACTGCAATTGGCTCAGTTGGCACGGGTGTTTGCCGTGCTCAGCGGTTCCGGTGCTCCCGAGTTGGAACGGCTCTGCCGGGCCATGCAGGCCCACCCGGAGCTGGTGGCAGGGGACGGCTGCTTTGACACGGAAGTGATGCGTCTTGGCCTGGGAGCGTTGGTCAGCAAGGGGGGAGCAGAGGGCATCCAGTGCCTGGGCCGGGTGAACGAAGGCATCGGTGTGGCCATCAAGGTGGAGGATGGGGCCAAGCGAGCCAAGCATGCTGTGGCCTTGCACCTCCTGGATCAGTTGGGCTGGCTCACCCCTGAGGCCACCGCTGACCTGCGGCCCCGTTTTCAGCATCTCTCCGTTCATCTGAATCTCCAGGTTTCCGGTGAACTGCGCTTCAATGGGACAAGCTAAGCCGCCCCAGGAGCACACCATGAACCCGGCACTACACCCCAGCAAAATCGACCTGTCGGAAGCCACCCGCAGGGAGATGGCCGAATTGTTGAACGCCCGGTTGGCGGACGCCGTCGACCTCTTGACGCAAATGAAGCAAGCCCACTGGAACGTGAAGGGGCCATCGTTCATTGCCCTGCATGAACTGTTTGACACCATCCACGGCGAGGTGCTCACCCATGTGGACAACCTGGCGGAACGCGTTGTCACCATGGGCGGTGTTGCCTTCGGCACAGCAGCCGTGGCGGCACACCGATCAATTTTACCCACCTATCCACTGGATATCTCTTCCGGCAGCGACCATGTGGAAGCCGTGAGTGGGGCGCTGGCCGCCTTCGGTGGAGTCATCCGTCGTGCCATTGCCGCAGCGGGCACAGCGGGCGATGCCGATACGGAAGACCTGTTTGTTGAAATATCCCGAGCGGTGGACAAGAGTCTGTGGCTGGTGGAGGCCCATGCCCAGGGGGGAGACGGGACGCCCCAGGGTGAGGAAAGCCGGCGCCAAGGGGATGCAAGGCTCGCACACAGCACACCGATGGTGTAGGATTGTCAAGTCTGGGTAGATCGGGTAGACGCTTTTGCCCGTTGCCAGCCCGGACCCATCCCGTCGCGGGGTAGAGCAGTCTGGTAGCTCGTCGGGCTCATAACCCGAAGGTCAGGAGTTCAAATCTCCTCCCCGCCATTTTCAGTCCATTGCCAACAATGGGAGGGAATGGGAGGGTGTGTCATGTAAAGATGGCTTTGCCCTCCAAACCACTCATGCTGGCCAAGTCTTTCAAGCGATTTGTGATCGCACCCCTTCTCCTGACTCTCGCCAGTTGCGCCACGGCTCCAGAGGACAAGGTGAGCCTGCTGGACCAGGTTCAATCCAGAGGGGAGTTGCGCTGCGGCATCAGCGGTACCTTACCCGGCTTTAGCTATCTCAACGACGATGGTAGCTACACGGGCCTGGACGTGGACATCTGCCGGGCCGTGGCCGCCGCCACGGTGGGGGATGCCGACAAGGTTGACTACACCCAGTTGACGGCAGCCCAGCGTTTTACAGCCCTGAGTAGCGGCGAGATCGACCTGCTCTCCCGTAACACCACACAGACCCTCAGCCGCGACTCGGCCGGCGGCAACGGCCTCACCTTTGCTCCTGTGATCTTCTACGACGGTCAAGGGATCCTGGTGCGCAGAGACCGTGGCGTCACCACCCTGGAAGGCCTGGCGAACCAGACCGTCTGCGTCGGCAGCGGCACCACCACGGAGCGGAACCTCAATGACGTGATGCAGACCCGGGGCATTCCCTACGAAGCACTCAAGTTCGAGCAGGCCCCGGATCGGGATCAGGCCTATTTGAACGGGAGTTGCGCTGCGGTCACCGCTGACCGTTCCGCCCTCAATAGCAGCCGGTCCGGCTTTCCAAGCCCTGACGACCATGTGATCCTGGAGGAAAGCCTGAGCAAGGAGCCTCTGGCGCCCGCCACGGTGGATGGTGACGACACGTGGGCTGATGCTGTCCGTTGGGTTGTCTATGGCCTCATGGAAGCGGAAGAGCGGGGCATCACCCAGGACAACGTTGCTGATTACGTGGCCTCCGCCACCAGTGGCGAGCAGGAAGAGAACGCTTCTCTGCGGCGCTTCCTGGGTATCGAGGGGGATCTCGGCACCAAGCTGGGGCTCCCCAACGACTTTGTGGTGCAGGCCGTGGAAGCTGTGGGCAACTACGGGGAGATCTATGGCCGCCATCTGGGTCCTGACACCCGCACCGCCATTCCCCGTGGTCTCAATGAGAGTCACGTCAACGGCGGCCTTCATTACGCTCCGCCGTTCAATTGAGCCTGAGCCCGGTACCACCACGCCTGCGTCAGCCCAACTGGCGTAGGCGGCTGCTTCCCATCCTGTTCCAGGCTGCCATCGGGCTGCTGGTGCTAGGCGCCATTGCCCTGGTCCTCAGCAATCTGCAGGTGAACCTGATTCGCCGAGGCCTGGGCTTGAGCTTTGATTGGCTTGGCCGTCCGGCGCGATTTCCGCTTGCCCAGGGCTTCCTGCCCTACAAGACGGCAGACAGCTATGCCTGGGCTTTTGTGGTGGGCTTTGTCAATAGCCTTCAGGTGGTGGTGGTGGGGCTGGTGCTGTCCACCATCCTGGGAGTATTGGCAGGGGCGGCCAGCTTCAGCGGCAACTGGCTGCTCCGCCAACTGGCCAACGTCTACGTGGCCGTGGCGCGCAATATACCGCCCCTGCTCCACCTGCTCTTCTGGTACTTTGTCGTCTTCACGACGCTCCCTGGCGTGCGGGGCCATGTGAATGCCCTGGCGGCATGGCTGCGATTGCCCATATCCGTGGAGTTTATGGCCCTGCTGGTGGGGCTCACGGTGTACACCGGCGCCTACATCGCCGAGGTGGTGCGGGGGGGAATCAATTCCGTGCCCCGAGGCCAGTGGGAAGCAGCCCGCTCCCTGGGCCTGAACGAGGGCCGCACCCTGCGCCTGGTGGTTCTGCCCCAGGCGCTGCGGGCTATTCTGCCCGGTCTCAACAGCCAATACATCAACCTGGCCAAGAACAGCACCTTGGCCATTGCTGTGGGCTACTCCGACATCTTCTCCATTGTCAATACCACCTTCACCCAGACAGGGCGTTCCATCGAAGCCTTTGTAATCCTGCTGCTGGGTTTTCTGGTGCTGGATCTGCTCATCAGTGGCGGCATGAACCTGCTCAATCAAGTGGTGCTGCGCCGTGGCTGAGTCCTCCCGTTCCCGGCGTCATCGGTTGCTGCTGACCTTGCGGCGCAATCTCTTCGCCTCTCCCCTGGATGGACTGATCACCCTGGTGCTGCTCGCTGTTTGCGGCAGTGGACTGTGGTTCCTGATGCACTGGGCCCTGATCAAGGCGGATTGGGCTGTGGTTTACGAGAACGTCTGCCTCTACTTCAATGGCATCTTCCCCGCGGACCATGTCTGGCGGAGTTGGAGTTGGCTGGCCGTCCTGGCGGCGCTCTGCGGTCTCACCCTGTGGCCATGGCCGCTGCCCCGCCCCCTGATGCGCCTGTTGCCCCTGCTCTGGATCCTGAGCCTGCCCATTGGCCTGGTGTTGCTGGCCTCCGGGCTGGGTCTTGAGCCGGTCAGGAGTCGTTTCTGGGGTGGTCTACAGTTGACCCTGCTCCTAACCCTGGGCACCATTGCCCTGGCTCTTCCCCTGGGCATCCTCCTTGCCCTGGGACGCCGCAGCAGCCTGCCCCTGCTCCGCTGGCTCTGCACCAGCTACATCGAGTTGATTCGCGGTGTGCCCTTGATCGCAGTGCTGTTTTTTGGCCAGTTGATGATTCCCCTCTTCCTCCCGGAAGGCTGGACCTTCAGCCGCGTGTTACGGGCTGTGCTCTCCCTGGGATTCTTTGTGGCGGCCTACATGGCGGAGGATGTGCGCGGTGGTCTCCAGGCCTTGCCCAGGACCCAGTTGGAAGCAGCCCGCTCCCTGGGCCTTTCCCCTTTGAAAACCATCACCCTGGTGGAGTTGCCCCAGGCATTACGCATCGCCCTGCCTGCTCTGGCGAATCAGTGTGTGGCTTCTGTGCAGAACACCAGCCTGCTGGCCTACCTGGGCTTGATCGAGCTGTTGGGCATCAGCCGCAGCATCCTGGCCAATCCCAGCTATCTGGGCCGCCACCTGGAGGTTTACCTCTGGCTGGCACTGCTCTATTGGGCGGTTTGCATTCTGATGACCAGCCTGGCGCGCCGCCTGGAGCGCACCCTCAACGTGACCGGTCACCATTGACCTCCTGCTGACTTTCCACCTCCTCCTCACCAGCCATGGCCGCCAGCGCTGCTCCCTCCCCCCCGTCCGATTCAGGTGCTCAGCCGGGGGATGCCTGGTCTGCCGGCCCGGAGTTGGCGGTGCGGAGCCAGGAGCTGGACAAAATTTTTTCCAACGGGTTTCAAGCCTTGCGCAAGGTGGATCTGGCAGTGGGCAAGGGGGAGGTGGTGGTGATCATGGGTCCCTCCGGCTCTGGCAAAAGCACCCTGATTCGCACCTTCAACGGCCTGGAAACCATTCAGGGTGGCCACCTGGAGGTGCTGGGCCATCACCTGGACGCTGACAACAACCAGAAGGTGGTGAGCAAGATTCGCCGCCATGTGGGGATGGTGTTCCAGCAGTTCAATCTGTTTCCCCATCTCTCCATCCTGGAGAACGTCACCCTGGCCCCCATCTGGGTGCAGAAGCGGGATCGGCAGAAGGTGAAGAAGGATGCCCTGGCCTTGCTGGACCATGTGGGCATCCGTGAGCAAGCCAACAAATACCCTTCCCAGTTGAGTGGCGGCCAACAGCAGCGGGTGGCCATTGCTCGATCTCTAGCCCTGTCTCCCCGGTTGATGCTCTTTGACGAACCCACCAGCGCCCTGGATCCGGAAAAGGTCAAGGAGGTATTGGAAACCATCCGCACCCTGGCCGCCGAGGGCATGACCATGGTTGTAGTGACCCACGAGGTGGGTTTTGCCCGGGAAGTGGCGGACCGGGTGGTCTTCATGGACGAGGGAATGATCGTAGAGGAGGCCAGTCCCCAAACCTTCTTCACGGACCCCAAGGAAGAGCGCAGCAAACTCTTCCTCAGCCGCATCCTCTGATCTCGCCTGGCAGGATGCATGGAGGAAACCGACTAACCGTCAGGTAATCTCCACCGCCATGGCGGTGGCGGATGCCTTCTGCACCGCATCGGCCACCACTTGGCTGGCCAGACCCTCCGCCAGGCCGGGAATCACGGGACGCCCCTCCCGCACGGCTGTGGTCCACCAGTCCAGCAGCCGTGCCACAGGCGCAATGCGCCCATCCGGCCATGTGCGGGCAAATCCATGGGCGCTCTCCTCCGCCTGAGTCTCCAGAGGCCCGCCATGGCGAGCAACCTGCATGGTGAAGCCATGGACATAGTCCTTCTGGTTGCTGCTCCCCAACACCACCTGCCCGTCACTGCCATACAGTTCCAGCCACATGCCTCGGCCGTTGCGGGTAACGGAACTGAGG
>MWLD01000026.1 GCA_002018045.1 Candidatus Synechococcus spongiarum LMB bulk15M | reverse complement strand
GGTCCTCTTCCGGCTGTAAAGCCTGCTCCAACCGCCCCAACTGCTCCAACCGCCAGGCCAGGGGACGGGTGTGGCCCTGGGTCACCAACCGGCGTTGTCGCGCAATCCGTGCGGCAAAATCATTGCTGAGAGAGAGGGGATGCAAGCGTCAACGGAGCAGGGTGAAACCTTGACATCCTCGCCGCCGTACCCGACGGGGATTTCCTTTCTTCAGACTGTACATTTCTGTACCTCCCGATCAAGACGGGTTCCTGCTTCGCAGCCAGACACCAGCAAGCTGGACTTACTCTTAGCTCCACAGGCGTTTAACCTGTCCGCCTGTCCGGCGGCGAGGATGTTTTAGCGGCATTGATGTCTCGATCATGCTCGGCGCCGCACACCGAGCACTTCCATTTACGGACAGATAAGGGCTTCTTCCCGTCGGGATGTCCACAACTGGAACATCTCTGAGAAGTTGGCTCCCACCGAGAGATTACCCTGGCCTGGGCAGAGGCGTTTGTTCAGGGAGCATGATCGTGTAGACAATTCTCGCTAAAGAAGAGTGGAGATTATACCGGGATTCTTTGATGTGGGGCCGCCTATGTCTGACGCGTGATGTGTAGATGTATAAACTTAATTGCCCACCAGTTGACCAGCCCCTGGCTGCATCCCGCACCCGTTGTCCTAGGTTGTAAGTATACTATAGGCTGCGCTGGCCAAGGTAATCACTGCATATCGGTTTCCTCCCATGACCCTCATCCCCTCACCCAAAGCATCCATCCTGCTGGCCCTTCCCCTGGCGGTCCTCCTTGCCGCTTGTGGTGGCGGTGGCGGTGGAATGGCCACAACCCTGCCTGCACAACGGAGGGTCCCTGAACCGCCCGGTAACCCTTCCATAACGGTCCTGGAGGCCAGGGTCAACACCGCACGGACAGGCCTTCAGACCCTACAGGCTAGAGAGACACGGACCCTTACCGCCATCCAGCAGGGGCAGCCGCCAGAGGGGAAAACACTTGAAGACCTGCAAGCCGACCTGGCCGCTGTTCGTAGGGAACTGACAAAGACTCAAGCCACTTTGATTAGTACTCAAGCTGCACTTGAGGATGCTAAAGAGGCCGCACGTAAGGATGCTAAAGAGGCCGCACGTAAGGATGCTGAGGCTGGTGAACCCAGAGCTGCTGAGGAAAGGGCCGCTGCCGAGGCTGAATGGGAAGCTGCCCAAGTTGCTCTTAAGGTCAATGAAATGAGAGTAAATAAAATTGAGGAGGCTAAAAGTAATGCTATTAGGGGAACAGACATATTGTCTATGGGACATTGGATGGCAAGGGTTTGCACTCAAAACTCTATATGTTATAGTCAATTCAGATCAATGACACCCCTGTATGGGGCAGGGAAAATTGAGGATCAGCTTACAACTATCCAACGATATGCAAATCGCCCAGCTAAATATCTACCCTTAACGGGCACTGCCACGTTTTCGGCTGATAATGGAGAGGGCATTTTCATTGAACATAACAGATTGGGTGATATTATCTATAAAAGTCCGCTTAATGTAACAACTAGCATGATCGTAAATTATATGGAAGAATCCATAATTCTTGAAGGAAATATAAAATTAAAAGGTAAATTCGGCAGCAGCGAGAATATAAGAACATTGAGCGCAATACCCATATATTCAAATTTACGTAGAGACAGCCAGCATTCAACCTTTCAACAAGAATTGAGCCTTAAAGATGGGAACGATAGTTATACCGGGATATATTGGGGTGCTGCTTGGGACCCTAGAATTTATTATGATGCCGGGGGCCTGTCAAACCAAACTCAAACAAAAACTATTTATTTCGATACTATTATAAGAAATCGAAATGATGACTATTATAGAGATCGGGACAACGATGACTACTATAATGACTATTATAGAGACCGAGATGATGATGATTATGATGATGACTATTATAGAGACCGGGACGACGATGACTATGATGATGACTATTATAGGGATCGGGATGATGATGACTATGATGACTGACAAATGGAATAGCAATCCCTTCAGTGATCGCAAGCGCTCCGCGTACCTCCCTATGAAGGCTGGTCTTGATCCTTTTGGGCAGCACGGTCACGACTCGGGACGGCAGCGTGGGGATCCACGATTTCCACCCTGCTCTCTCCTCTTGTCATCCTCGTGGGATACATCTCTTATCGCTGTCCCTTTCCGTCCGGACCATAGGGTCGTCTGCCAGGTCGTCCACCTGGTTCTATGATTTCCCGGTTCCAACGGCCTCATTCTTCAGAGGCTCCTCCATGGCCCTATGCGCACCCACTACTGCGGCGAGTTGCGATCAACCCATGGACACCAGGAGGTCACCCTCTGTGGTTGGGTGGACCGTTCCCGTGACCACGGTGGCGTGATTTTTATTGACCTGCGGGACCGTACAGGGACGGTGCAGGTCACGGTGGCTCCGGAAGGCAGCGCCCAGGTGTTTCACCAGGCGGAGCAGTTGCGCAATGAAACGGTGCTGCGCATCAGCGGTCATGTCCGTCTGCGGCCCGAGGAGTCCGTGAATCCCAAGCTGCCCACCGGAACGGTGGAGGTGGTGGCCACTGATCTGACGGTGCTCAACAGCATCCAGGGCGCCCTGCCCTTTGCGGTGTCTGTCCACGATGAGGAGCCCGTACGGGAAGAACTGCGTCTACGGCACCGCTACCTGGATCTACGGCGTCAGCGGATGCAACGCAACCTGGCCCTACGCCACCAGGTGATGCAGACCGCCCGCCGGTTTCTGGATGAGCAGGGTTTTCTGGAGGTGGAAACCCCCATGCTGACCCGCTCCACACCCGAGGGCGCCAGGGACTACCTGGTCCCGTCGCGGGTGTGCGGTGGGGAGTGGTTTGCCTTGCCCCAATCCCCCCAACTGTTCAAGCAACTGCTGATGGTGGGTGGCGTAGAGCGCTATTACCAGTTGGCCCGTTGTTTTCGGGACGAGGACCTGCGGGCGGATCGCCAGCCGGAATTCACCCAGTTGGATCTGGAGATGAGCTTTCTGAGCCAGGAGCAGATCCTCGCCATCAACGAGCACTTGGTGGCGCACATCTGGAAAACGGCGCTGGGGGTGCAGTTGCCCATCCCTTTCCCCCGTCTCGGTTGGAGCGAAGCCATGGCCCGCTACGGCACGGATTGCCCGGATACCCGCTATGGGCTGGAGTTGACGGATGTGAGTGATCTGGTGGCGGACCTGAGCTTCAAGGTGTTCAGCCAGGCTGTTGCCCGTGGCGGTGTGGTGAAGTGCCTGGCGATACCCCATGGCAACGAACGTCTCAGCAACGTGCGCATCAAGCCCGGTGGTGACGTGTTCGCCGAGGCCACGACCGCCGGCGCCCGTGGTCTGGCGTACATCCGGGTGCGGGATCGTGGTGTATTGGACACCATTGGCGCCATCAAGGACAGTCTCGGCCCTGAGCAGGCCCGGGCTCTGCTGGAGCGCTGTGGCGCAGAACCCGGCACGTTGCTGTTGTTTGGCGCCGGTGACGCGGCCACAGTGAACAAGGCGCTGGATCGGGTACGCCAGTTCCTGGCCCGGGAGCTGCAACTCATTCCCGCCAACACCTGGAACTTTGTCTGGGTGGTGGATTTCCCCCTGTTGGCCTGGAACAAGGACGACCAACGTCTGGAGGCCCTTCATCATCCCTTCTGCGCTCCTCACCCGGCTGATGTCCACAACCTGGCCCAGGCCCGCGCCCAAGCCTATGACCTAGTGCTGAACGGCCTGGAGGTGGCCGGTGGTTCCCTGCGCATCCACAGCGCAACCTTGCAGCAACAGGTGTTGGAGGCCATGGGATTTTCTGCGGACGAGGCCCGCCGGCAATTCGGCTTCCTCATGGACGCCCTGGCGATGGGAGCCCCGCCCCACGGGGGCATTGCCTATGGTGTGGATCGCCTGGTGATGCTGCTGGCTGGAGAGGAGTCCATCCGCGACACCATTGCGTTTCCAAAGACCCAGCAGGCCCGCTGCCCCCTGACCGCCGCTCCGGGATCCGTGGATCCCGATCAACTCAAGGAACTGCACGTGGCCTCCACCTGGGTGGATCCGGACTCAACCTGACCGTGACCACAACAGCAGCCCGCACTTACGGCCGGGGCAAGCCGGATCAAGCCGGGTCCGGTTATGGAGCAAGCCACGGCGACCGGTTCCGGCTACATTGCTGTATACAGCCTGGGGTCATGAGCAAGTTTGTTTTTGTGACAGGGGGTGTGGTGTCCAGCCTGGGCAAGGGGATCGTGGCCGCCAGTCTGGGGTGCTTGCTCAAGTCACGGGGGTACAGCGTCTCCATTATCAAGCTGGACCCCTACCTCAACGTGGATCCGGGCACCATGAGTCCGTTCCAGCACGGGGAGGTGTTTGTCACCGAGGACGGCGCCGAGACGGATCTGGACCTGGGCCACTACGAGCGCTTTACGGACACCCCCATGTCCCGTCTCAACAGCGTCACCACAGGCTCTATTTATCAAGCTGTGATCAACCGGGAGCGGCGGGGCGACTACAACGGCACCACCGTGCAGGTCATTCCTCATATCACCGCCGAGATCCGCACCCGCATCAACCGGGTGGCGGCCCACACCCAAGCGGACGTGGTCATCACCGAGATCGGCGGTACGGTTGGCGACATTGAATCCTTGCCCTTCCTCGAAGCCATTCGCGAGTTTCGTAAGGACAAGGGGCGCCATGACATTGCCTATGTTCATGTGACCCTGGTGCCCTTCCTCGCCGCGTCCGGGGAGATCAAAACCAAACCCACCCAGCACTCCGTCAAGGAGTTGCGCTCCATCGGGATCCAGCCCGACGTGCTGGTCTGTCGCTGTGATCACCCCATCACCACGGCCCTCAAAACCAAGCTGTCCGGGTTTTGTGGCGTACCTGTAGATGCGGTGATCTCCGCCCAGGATGCCGACACCATCTATGCAGTTCCCCTTGCCCTGGAGCAGGAGGGTCTTACCCGGGAAGTGACGGATACGTTGCGCCTGGAAGAGCGCCCCGGCGACCTGGCCGGTTGGGAGACCATGGTTCATCAGTTGCGCCATCCGGGCGACCCGGTGCGGGTGGCGCTGGTGGGTAAATACGTCTCCCTCAACGATGCCTATCTTTCCATCGTGGAGGCTCTGCAACACGCTTGTCTGGCCCAGGACGGCAAGCTGGATTTGCACGTTGTCTGTGCCGAGCAGATCGAGCAGGACGGAGCTGCGGCCCACCTGGAGGGCATGGCTGCTGTTGTTACGCCTGGCGGCTTTGGCAACCGAGGCATCGAAGGGAAGGTGGCAGCCATCCGCTGGGCACGGGAAGAGGGCGTCCCGTTTCTGGGCCTCTGTCTGGGGATGCAGTGTGCAGTCATCGAGTGGGCCCGGAACATTGCCGGGCTGGTGGGCGCCACCAGTGCGGAACTGGAGCCTGCCGCCACCCATCCGGTGATCCACTTGCTGCCGGAACAAGAGGATGTGGTGGATTTGGGTGGCACCATGCGATTAGGAGTGTATCCTTGCCGCCTCATGCCCAACACCATTAGCCACAAACTCTATGGAGAAGATGTAATTTATGAACGCCACCGCCACCGTTACGAGTTCAACAACGCCTATCGAAATCTATTTCTGGAAAGCGGCTATCGGGTGGGTGGTTGTTCTCCGGATGGGCGTCTGGTGGAGTTGATCGAATATAAAGATCACCCCTTCTTTCTGGCTTGTCAGTATCATCCGGAGTTTCGCTCGCGCCCGGGGCGTGCCCATCCCCTCTTTTCAGGACTGATCCGCGCTGCCCAGGGCGTGCCCATCGTGGATGAGGCCACGACTGCAATGCTGCCGGGTTCATGAGCACGGGTGGGCTGCTGCGGGTGGTGGAACACTTCCACTCCATTCAAGGGGAAGGGGTCCATATGGGTCTCAGTGCCGTATTCCTGCGCCTGGCCGGTTGCAGCGTGGGTTGCCCCTGGTGTGACACCAAAGAATCCTGGCCTGCCCATGGGCATCCTCTGGTGCCGGTGGAGCGCCTTGTGGACACGGTGCGCCAAGCCCGACCCGCCCTGGTGGTCATCACCGGCGGCGAACCCTTGCAGCAAGACCTCACGTCACTCTGCCAAGCTCTGGCCCCCCTTGCCATTCCCCGACACCTGGAAACCAGCGGCGTGGCTCCTCTCAGCGGCGCCTTCGAGTGGATCACCCTGTCCCCCAAGCGCCACCACCCCCCCCAACCGGCTCTGCTGGCTCGCTGCCATGAACTCAAAGTGGTGATCCATGAACCTGCGGACCTGGACTTTGCCATGGCCATGGCCACCACCTGCCAAAACATGTGCGCCGCCAGCCCAGGTCCTCAACTCTGCGTTCAACCTGGCGCTGGTAGCGCCACCGGCGCCCACCTGGCCATCCGTCACGTGAAGCAGTATCCCCAATGGCGCCTCAGCCTGCAAACCCATAAGTGGTTGGGGGTACGCTGAAGGGGAAATGGGGCTTAAGCTGCCAGCAGTCGTCTCCAGGCCCACTGCTGATGCCGTTCAGCCTCGATCATGTGGTGCCATGGGGTCGCACGTTGGCGGAGATTCAGGCCATGGTGAACTTGTCGGCAGCAGAGCGAGCAACAGGTTCGGTTCGTATCCTGGATTGTGGCGGCGGACCCGCCAGCTTCAACGCCGAGTTGACCGAACTGGGTGGGGAAGTGGTCTCCATTGATCCACTTTATGCTCTCTCCGGAGCCTTCATTGCCCGCAGAATTGCTGAAACTTTTGCTGTCGTGATGGAGCAGGTATACCGCCATGAAGGTAATTTTATATGGACCAATGTGGTGTCGCCGAAGGTACTCGGGGAGTGTCGCATGGAAGCAATGAACAGATTTCTCCATGATTATCCAAAAGGCAAAAAAGAGGGGCGTTATGTGGAAGCAGCGCTGCCAAGCCTCCCGCTTCCTGATGGCGCCTTTGATCTGGCCCTCTCTTCCCATTTCCTCTTTTTGTACAGCGAACAGTTCGATCTGGAGTTTCATCTTGATGCCCTATGGGAGATGCTGCGGGTTGCTGAAGAGGTTCGTGTCTTTCCGCTTCTCAAGATGGACGGTACACCATCACATCACCTCTCAGCAGTGATGGACGTGATGCGTATGCACGGTGTGTCCTCAGCCATCGAAACCGTTCCCTATGAGTTTCAGCGGGGCGGCAACCAAATGCTGCGCCTCGGAGCCCGGTCGTCAGGAATGACATGGGTCAAGCCGGGCGCTGCGGAGAACCTGTTGCCCTTCTCACCCTGCACCGTCAAGAACAAATAGCACATTGATTCCGCTGACTGTTTCAAATTAATCAACAAATAGGGACAACGCAACGAGCTGCTCGGACAACCATTCTCCCCCATCATCGCGCCAGGCAATCACAGTGTATACACCAGGCTTTTTGAGTGTTGCAGCTCATTCCCGCCAACACCTGGAACTTCGTCTGGGTGGTGGATTTTCCCCTGTTGGCCTGGAACAAGGAGGACCAACGCCTGGAGGCCCTTCATCACCCCTTCTGCGCTCCTCACCCGGCTGATGTCCACAACCTGGCCCAGGCCCGTGCCCAAGCCTATGACCTAGTGCTGAACGGCCTGGAGGTAGCCGGTGGTTCCTTACGCATCCATAGCGCAACCCTGCAGCAACAGGTGCTGGAGGCCATGGGATTTTCTCCGGAAGAGGCCCGCCGTCAATTCGGCTTCCTCACCGGCGGCGAACCCTTGCAGCAAGACCTCACGTCACTCTGCCAAGCCCTGGCTCCCCTTGCCATTCCCCGACACCTGGAAACCAGCGGCGTGGCTCCTCTCAGCGGCGCCTTCGAGTGGATCACCCTGTCCCCCAAGCGCCACCACCCCCCCAACCGGCTCTGCTGGCTCGCTGCCATGAACTCAAAGTGGTGATCCATGAACCTGCGGACCTGGACTTTGCCATGGCCATGGCCACCACCTGCCAAAACATGTGCGCCGCCAGCCCAGGTCCTCAACTCTGCGTTCAACCTGGCGCTGGTAGCACCACCGGCACCCACCTGGCCATCCGTCACGTGAAGCAGTATCCCCAATGGCGCCTCAGCCTGCAAACCCATAAGTGGTTGGGGGTACGCTGAAGGAATGTGATTACGAGTCTATATCTTACAAACGTCGTGAGACGAGTTTTATGGCCAGCCACAGTGCCTTCCAGGGGTCTTCTGAGACATCTGAATCCTCTTGACGGTACGCCTCAGCGTAAGAGGATTCTACCGGATCAACAAGAGCCGAGGGAGACACTATTCAAGGACTATCCCCATATCTGATCGATACCACCACATCATTATGGTTTACTAATCCATACTTGTGCTGAGTGAATTCAAGACAGTTCAACACCAGATTCCGTCAACACCACCAGGCTTGTACTCTGGCTAAACCAATGCAACCTGTCAGCTTGCCTCCCGCGACCATCTCCATCCGCCCAAAAACTGAGATTATTCTTATATCCGTGGTGCCCCTCTATAATCTCGGTGATCCGGCAATTGAAGACGTGCTGTATGAGGCTGAGACCGTACGACGCTTTTTATGTGAGAATAGCATCTATTTTGTAGACGTGCCATTACTTTCTTTGTTTGTTCCCATAAACAATCACTCATAACTATTTCAGTTTGTTCTTTACAATAAGGTGCAACACTTGCCATCATTGCGTAAGCCAATGTTTTTCGTAATCATCAGGAGGGGAATTATGGTCAGGAGGTAAATCACACATAAATGGAACAGCACCCGAAGGACTGGGGCCATTAAACTGACCATAAATATAATCGGCAAAAGCAGGAACAGAAGAAGCAACTAACAAAGTAGACAGAAGAGGAAGAAGGCGTTTCATTAGAAAGTAAAGTGAAACAGTGAAATGAATATTGTAAAGTATTCAATACCTGGAACAGGGATTGCACCTGCTCACTCGCTTCGACGAATCAGGATGGAAGTTTGAAGTTAGTTAGATTTTACTTGATCCATCATATTTTCAATGACGGGTTTATTAACCACATGGCGTAACACATGGTTAAAAGAGAAAGAAAAAGAACCCATCACTGGATAGAATGGAATAGCTACCATACCAAGTAGTCCTAAAGAGAGACTTACTTAGGCAACACCTGGTCAGAGCAAAAGCCGCCAGTAGAGTTTATGGTAGTTGGACTTGAAAGTCATGAGGAAGAAAGCAATGGGAAAAGTTAGGCAAGTTTAACGTCATGCCTAGGGCGTGATGTTGGTTCGGAGCAATGCTTTTAATTTTGCTAATTCTGCTCTGAATCTTGATGCTTTTCTCTCTAATCTATCAATTTTCTTCGTTAGCATGGCTATTGCTTTTTCTGCTCGTGGCCGGTATTCTTCTTCTTCTTCTTCTGCTGCTGGCCCTTTATATGCTTCTCTTAATTCTTTTGATTCAACTATTATTGCATCTAATTTAGATATCCTTTTCTCTAATCTAGCTATTTTTCTTTTATTTTTTCTACTATTTCGTCTGCTGATAAAGCAATCTCTACAGGTTGAGGTTGTGATGTGCTTTCATTAGCATAAGCAGGAAAAACCAAAGAAGAAGCCAGGAAAAGGAGAGAAACAGATGAAGAGAGTTTCATTGGAAGAAGAAGTGAGATGGAAAATAGAGTCTTTTAACGTCATACTCCACAGGACGATTATTGGTGTTGGTCTTGGAGATGGTGTTGGTGTTGATGAAGAGTCAGGATTTGGAGACCCAGTATTAGGAGGTTGATTAGATGCTACTGGTGTTGGTGTTGGTGTCGATAGAGACCCAGTGTTAGGGGAAGGTGACTGTGAGATCTGAGGTGATGTCTGGGTAGTGCCCCCCCCCACAAGAGCAGAGGATAGCAGCCAGTGGAAGAGACAGAAGGGATGTTCTGGAGAGAGTCATGGAAGACTGTAAAGTATGAATATCGTAGCACTAGACCGCATAAAATGCAAACCCCAGTCTTAGCCTAGGTTTTGAGGCCTTGGGCACTATCCTACATAAGCCCCCTCAAGAAAGAGGTCATTATGGATGCCAGCATCATTGCAGCGCCCGCATCGACGAAGAATCGTGCAGAGGAAGCAGTGGCACTGCCGCCTGGATTGCCAACTTGATGCGCGCCAGCCCGGAGCACAACAACAGAACAACAGGGCTGGCAGAGGCTTCCGGCTGGAGGTGGAGAGTTCTTCAAGAATTGCTTTCCCGTGAAAAACCCTCCCACGATGGGGAAGTGGCCAGAAAGGCAATGCAGAGCCACCAGATCAACTGCACTTCCGGACGCAGAAAGACGGTGTCCACCAATCCATGGGCGCCAAGACCCACCACAGCAGCCATGGCGCCGATTTGCCGCCAGTCCTTCTCCCCTGTTGTTGCCAACGACACCTTGAACTGACGTAATCCCTGGTGGAGGGCATGGCAAAAGATCCCGATCCCCGCCAGTAGCCCGGTAATTCCCAGCTCCACGGCAAGCTCAAGGGGCATGGAATAGGCGCTCAGCGCATTAAACAGGGGTTGTTGATAGAGGGGATATATCCGGTTAAAGGCATCCTGACCGGGACCAATACCTGTCCAGAAATAATCCCGCAGCATGTGCCCGGCAGCGATCCAGACGTTGATGCGGAAGTTGATGGAGCTATCTCCACGACCTGACAGAGCACTGAGGAGTCGCACCTGCAACGGCTCCAGCAAACCTGTCGTGGCCACGGCCAACATCAACGTCGCCAACAGGAGAACGCAAAAAATCACCTGCCGCCGCCCCTGGAGCCCGGGCCGCGCAAACCAGCCCCACAACAGCAGGAAGCACACCTGGCTCGCCCCCAGGCCCAGCCAGGCCCCACGGCTGTAGGTGAGCACCAGCGCCAACCCTGCCAGCCCTCCGGTCACCGCAGCGAACAGGCGACTGGGCCAACTGCGCCAATGGAGCGCGGCGCCAACGGCGAGGGGAACAACGGGGACCAGGTAGCCCCCCAGCAGGTTGGGGTTACCCAGGCTGCCATAGAGCCGTTCGGTGCCCAAAAGGATGGAAGCCGTGTCCGACCACGTGGCCAGAGCGATGGCGCCCCCCTGTAACTGACGCAGGGCCAACACGGCTTCCGCCAGCCCTCCCGCCAGCAGCCCCGCCAGAACGGGATTCCACCAACTCCTGCACCGTGTCAGCAGTCGTGCTGCCAGTGCCCAGACGCCCAGGTAGAGGACCAGCTTGAGCAGACCCCGCAGTGCCTCCCGGGGTACCGGTGAGAACCCTGTAGCCACCACGGCAACGGCCAGAAACACCAACAGCCAGCAGCCCATGGATCCTATCCGTCCGGGAGGCTCCAGCAGGCTCCAGGAGAACCAGAGCAACCCGTTCCCCAGCAGCAGCAGCACCATGCCTGGACGGCTCAGGAAGGGCAGGGCGGTGAAGAGGCTCAGCAGCAGCAGTCCGGCCAGCAAGGGCAAACGCCGCGTCAAGGGGGTGCGCTCCCACCGACTCCCCAACCCCTGCCAGTCCAGCAGCACACTCACCACGGATCGATCCGACTTCAGGCCCCCATTGTTGCGCCCTGGTCACGGGGAGCGCGACGGAAGCAGGCGCGCCACACGGGCAGCCCCCTGGCCAGAACCGACCGCTCCCGCTCTGTGGACACCGGTAGGGGATTCTCCGGCCACCAGTCCGGCGGCTGACGCACAAAACATCCTTGCGCCTGAACCAGAGCTGTCACGTCCTCCATCAAAGGATATACGTCGCTCTGGAGGAACAACAGACTGCCAGGGGCCATGGCCGCCGCCAAAGTGTTCAGCACACTGTCTTGCAGCAGGCGCCGCTTGTGGTGTTTGCGCTTGAACCAGGGATCAGGAAACTGGATGGTCACCCACTGCAACTGTTCCGGCGCCAGTTGGCGGGTCAATGAAACCAGGCTCACGGTCACGTTACAAAACAGATAGTGCAGATTGTCCAGTTGCCGCAGTTGTCGTTGAGTCTCGGCCTGCTCCACCAGGAGACGGCGAATCTCCAGGCCAAGGTGATTGCGCTGGGGATAGAGAGCAGCCATGTCCATGAGGAAACGCCCCCGGGCACAGCCAATATCCAGATGGAGCGGCTGGTGGGGCCTTGGAAACAGGGCCGTCAGGCTCGACAACTCCAGGGGCTGCTGAAAAAAGCGCCCCAGGGGATTGACGTGTTGACGGATGGAACCCACACCTCAACTCTTGGCTGGTGTCCATAGGGTCTCCGCAGGCTGGTCCTGGTCCGCTTCTTTGGGGCACAGAAAACTCCAGCTTGCGGTGAACCCATGGAGGTGGGTCACCCCATGGATGGGGCCAATCTCCCCACTGCAGAACAAGCCGCCAATGGGTAGCTCAGGATACGCGGTTCGGCAGAGGCCGCTGTCCACGTCCGGTTCGCCATAGAGGCCACGACCGCGACCCACACAGGCAAAACAGAAGGCGCCCAGGGGGAGCGTCCTGCTCTGGCGCTGTTGCTCCAGCAGGTGTTGGAGTTCTGCCCGGGACGTGCGCCCATCCCGAAGATGAAATTGCAGCCGTTGCCCGACACGGACGCTGTCTGCAACAGCAACGGCGCCGTTGCGAGGATCTACCCCTACGATGGCGCGAACGAGAAAGTCCTCTCCGGACTCTGCCGTCAAGGAGAAGCTGTTGCTGGCCAAGCCGATAAAGAGGGAATGGCGTACCAGTTCCCGGTCCGCAGCATCGAGTTGGGCAATGACTTCCCGGAGACAGACCACCGGCGCCTGGCCACCGGTGGTCTCTTGCCCATGGGTTTGCAGCTTGAGCACCACGTTGCGCTTGGCTTCCTGCACCTCGAAGACGGGTCCAATGGGCCGGCACCCCTGGGCCACCACAGCCTGCACGGTCCAGTCGCCACCGATGGCCAAACCAACGGCGCCTGTACACAGCTTGTCCTGAAACAGAAGGGAACCGCCAGCGCCTCCATGGGGTGCCGCGATTCCTCCTACTTTCGGCACACTGGCGAAGGCGTAGTCCAGGCCACCCAGGAGATCCTTGATTCCACTGCTGCCGGGGTCCACCAGCAACAGCAGACCGTTGATGGCGGCCTCGTCGCACGTTCCCACCAAGCGGCGCCATGGTTCACAGGGTCCATCCAGGTCCGGCAAGTTCCGGAGGTCGATGTGGAAGGGCTGAAGCACGGCCCCCGGCAGACGAATGAGGCTCAGCCCCACAGCGGGCTGTTGCTCCAGTTCACAACTCCGGCCGTTGCGATCGACGCCAATCACGCCGCCACCGCAGCAACCCAGCCAGTGGGTGGCCTGGAAACGCCGTTGTAGCAGCGGGAGAACACGGGAAAGATCACTGGCAAAACTGGTGCTGACAAACACCACCGCCAGATCCGCCAGACCAAACCCCCGCAGAGAAGCTTGCTGGTCCAGGTCCTGGATGGCCTGCTCCAGGGAGGCATCACTGGCAAGGGCAGAGCGCCACTCACCGGATTTTGATTGGCCTCGCTGAAGCCAGGACAACATGGGCACAAACCAACGCGTTCATCAGAGCCTACTCAATCCGTAATCATGGACGCCTCTTTTGTTCCGGCTTGATTCGCGAACCGTAGGAATGGCATAGCCAATGCATCGTGAAGACAGTTTCCAGGTGATGGCTGACGGCCCGGCTTCACATGACGGAACCACTGCAGATCGCTGCCCAGGACCTTGGTGGCAACACCCCGGAAACAGCGTAGGCACCAGGAAGTCCTTGATCCGGCGGTGGCGGCTGTTGACCGTCCGGATAGTCAACGGGCCTCGCACCCTCTCTCCGGCAGAAGTGTTGATGCTCTGGTGGGGAACGTCGAGTGCCCTGGCAACAGGCGGATAACAGCGGTTGGCGTCGGAGACCGGCAGGGCATCGGGCGCCATTACCGGCGCCCGTACCGTCTTCGGGTTGCTGGCGTTGAGCGCCGGCAGGCGGTAGCTCATGGTTGGAGCACTCCGGTCGGCTGCCCGCAGGACGGGCGCCTGCCGTTGGGGCAGCAGTACCGTGAACACAGGGTTTTCAGGCGTTCCGGGTTAGGTATGGGCAGCGGGCAGGGAAGAGTTCAATGGAAGCCCAGACAACCACAAGGATGGCCAACAGGGAGTATGCAGTGGCTACAAGGACAGTGGAAAGGATGCAAAGGATTTCCCATGGGAAGCTGCCAGCAGGCCATAAAGCCAGTGCCGGACAACAAGAGAAATGAACCTTAATAACCTCTCTTCTTTTAAGAAGGCGTCAGCAGACCTATAGTGTTCCCTTAGAATGACTTCTTTACAGGAAGGTATGGATCGAATGGTCGGCTCACAATCGGGCACGTGGATCAAAACAATTGTGCTGCCGAGGAGGTTCACGCCTTGGCTAACAGCCTCTCTGCTCCTGGGGGCTATGGCCTGCCAACCTCCGCTCATGGCAAGACCTGACTGTACAGCGTGGAACTCACCGAGTTTCTTTGAGGAAGCATCGTCAGATGATGTTGGCCGTTGCCTGTCGGAGGGTGCTGATCCAAACGCACGGGCCAGAGATGGAAGAATACCCCTCCACAATGCTACAGGGAACAGCGGTAACCCAGAAGTGGTGCAGGTTTTGCTGGATGCTGGTGCTGATCCCAAAGCACGGGACGCAACTGGATTGACACCCCTCCACGTGGCTGCGGAGTACAGCGATAACCCAGAAGTGGTGAAAGCTCTGCTGGACGCTGGTGCTGATCCCAAAGCTCGCACTAAAGACACATTGACACCCCTCCACTTTGCTGCGGGGGGTAGTGAGAGCCCAGAAGTGGTGAAGGCTCTGCTGGATGCTGGCGCTGATCCAAACGCACGGACTAAAGATAAAGATGGATTGACACCCCTCCACTTTGCTGCGGGGAACAGTAAGACCCCAGAAGTGGTGAAGGTTCTGCTGGGCGCTGGTGCTGATCTCAATGCTCGCACTAAAAACACATTGACGCCCCTCCACGTTGCTGCGTGGTTTAGCAAGACCCCAGAAGTGGTGAAGGCTCTGCTGGGCGCTGGTGCTGATCTAAACGCACGGGACAAATATGGATCGACGCCCCTCCACTTTACTGCGAGGGACAGCGAGACCCCAGAAGTGGTGAAGGTTTTGCTGGATGCTGGTGCTGATCTAAACGCACGGGACAAATATGGATCGACACCC
>MWLD01000055.1 GCA_002018045.1 Candidatus Synechococcus spongiarum LMB bulk15M | reverse complement strand
GTCCGGGGGCAACCGATAGTGATGACGACAGTCTTCAGGACGGCAGAGCCCAGGTGATTCGGGTTGGTCCCCTCTCCCTGGGGCACTGCCCCGTCTCATGGATCCTTGACGTTCTCCTAGCCTGACGGATCGGTCTTGCACAACGGCTGCCCGTAATGCCACCCACTGCAGAACAGAACATCTTGCGGGTAACAGCCATGATTCCCAGGAGTTACGTCACCACCTACGGCCGCGTGGCGGAGCTGGCCGGTTACTTTGGCGCCGCGCGACAGGTGGGTTGGGTGTTACGTCGTCAGGATCCCGCCAACACCACCATCCCGTGGCACCGGGTGGTCAACGCCACGGGCGCCGTCTCCATGAGCACTGGTCGCAACGGCTCCGACTGGATCCAGCGGGAGTTGCTGCTGCAGGAAGGCGTTCCCGTGGATCTCTCCGGTCGTTTGCCCCTGCGCACTTACCTGTGGATCCCTGATCCTCTGCAAGTGTTCCAAGCCCTGGCGTCGTCCGGTGACGACGTCCACCTCATCCACGTCAAGGACGGTTCGTGTGACGGATCGGATCCCCGTTCATGACGCACTGTGCCGTCGTCCTGGCCGCAACCCTCGTCGTCCGGTGATGCGTCCCGAACCCAAACCCGGGTCCTCCGCAGGTGAGGTGTCCCTTCCCCGTCTGGTGGCCTGGAAAGTGCTCCGGAGCGTTGCTGCAGGCGCCTTTGCCGACGTGGCCCTGGAGCGGGAGTTTCGACGCCACGGCAGTCGGCTCGGCGCCGCTGACCGTGCCCTGACCATGGAGTTGACCTATGGCAGCATTCGCCAGCGGCGCCTGCTGGACCACTGGCTGGATTATTGTGGCGCCCTCCCTGCTCAACAGCAACCTCCAACCCTGCGCTGGTTGCTCCATCTGGGGCTGTATCAACTCCTCTTTGCGCACCGAATCCCCGAGGCGGTGGCGGTCAGCAGTAGCGTTGAGCTGGCCAAGGCCTACGGATTGGGGCGCTTGGCCTCGGTGGTCAACGGCCTGTTACGCACCGTTGTGCGTTGCCGCCAGCGGCAGGAGAAACCACCGCTACCTCCGCAGGCCACCACCCGCCTGGCAGTCCAGCACTCCCTGCCGGACTGGCTGGCAGACCTGCTGCTACACTGGCTGCCGGAGGGGGAGGCCGTGGCGTTTGCGGGCCTGACCAACCAACCACCCCACCTGGATCTGCGGGTCAACCGGTTGCGGGCCTCCGTGGCAGAAGTGCAGGCTGCCTGGGCAGCGGTTGATCAACCGTTGTTGCCCATCGCCATGGCGCCGCAAGGTCTACAGCTCTCCCGGGGGGTGGGGGCCATGGCCCGGCAACCTGGCTACAGCACGGGCCAGTGGTCCGTGCAGGATCGGGCCGCCCAACTGGTGACGCCCTTGCTTCAGCCCCAACCCGGTCACGTGGTGGTGGACCTGTGTGCTGCCCCCGGTGGCAAGACAACCCATATGGCTGAACTGATGGAAGACCAGGGCCGGATCGTTGCCGTCGATCGCTCCGCGGCGCGGCTGCGGCGCTTGCAACGCAATGCCCGGCGCTTGGGATTGCGGTCCATCCAGACCCGATGTGCCGATGCCCGTACCCTGCCCCACCTCCATGGCTGCGCAGATCGCGTTCTTCTGGATGCACCCTGCTCCGGTCTGGGCACCTTGGCCCGCCATGCCTGTGCCCGCTGGCGCCTGAGTCCGGTTGACATTGCCGAGATGCAGGTGCTGCAGCGGCAACTCCTCAACGAGGCTCTCCGGCTGGTGCGCCCTGGCGGACGGCTTGTCTATTCCACCTGCACGGTCCATCCCGCAGAGAACCAGGCCCAGATCGAGTCCTTGCTCAACCGACATCCTCACTGGCGCCCATGCCTGTTGCCCGAGGCGTTGAGGCGGCTCTGCGGCCATAGCACCCAACTCCGGCTCTGGCCTCAGCGCCATGGCTGCGACGGGTTCTTTGCCGTAGCCCTCGAACCCGTGACCTGATCTTCAGCCTTGAAACGGTGGAATGTCCCCCAGATTAAATTCGTTACTCTCCGGATCCAGCGGCTGCAACGGCGGTGGCTGTGGAGAAGGTGGGAGAGAGGGCGTCACCACAGGCGTCTCTCGTTGAACTCCAGGACCTCCACTGTCTCCACGGGGATTGGCCGGTGGTTGTCGCCCCCCGGGGGCAGGGGAGGTGGTCGACGGCGATCCCGGTTCTTGGGGCAGGATTTTCAAGTTTTGTATTTCCTGGCGCTTCATGCGCTGTGTCATGGACGCAGGCAGAGGCGGGAAGTCCTGCTTGGGCAGTATGGCCACAATGGGCAGCATGAATTGCTTCCAGGTCCAGGCGGCCTCCCCGCTCTTCTGCCGGGTATCCCGCTCATCGTCGTAGCCATACCAGACGCCCGTGGTCAACTGGGGGATGGAGCCAATGAACCAAAGATCACGGTTCCTTTGGGATGTGCCCGTTTTGCCCGCTACGGGACGTTGGTCCGGCAGTTGGGCGGCAATGCCTGTACCGGATTTCACCACCTCCTGAAGCATCCATGCCATGGTGTCCGCCACCTGGGCATCCAGAACCCTTCGCCCGGGGCGTCCATCCCGCTCACCGTTCCATAGCTCCTCCCCGTCAGGACCTGTAATGCTCAGAAAGGGGGTCGGGGCAATATAGACGCCCCGGTTGTTCACAGCAGCGTAGGCCGTGGTCATGTCCAGCAGGGTCTGCTCATAGGCACCCAACGCCAGAGGCCAGTAGCGACCCAGTTCCCCTTGCAACCCCAGAGCCCGAGCAGTTTCAATCACCGGATCGACGCCGATGCGGGCCATGGCCTGCACGGCTACGGTGTTGACCGAGCGGGTGATTGCGGTCTTCATGGTGATGGGACCGAAATACTTGTCGCCAAAATTTCCGGGGCAGTACTCGCCAAAGCACGTGGGTCGATCAACGAACACCGTGCTGGGGTTGAGTCCCTCCCGCAAAGCAGCCGTATAAACAAATAATTTGAAGGTGGAGCCAGGGGAACGCAGCGCCTGGCTGGCACGGTTGAACTGACTGTCGTAAAAGCTCTGTCCACCCACCATCACCCGCACCTGGCCGGTGGCTGGATCCATGGCCACCAGAGCTCCTTGAATCTCCTGACCTGGGCGATGCTCCCTCATCACCTGGCGGGCATGGCGCTGCCAATCCAGATTGAGGGTGGTGCGAATGGTGAGACCACCCCGCTCAATCTGATCCAGGCTGAGGATTCCGGACAGTTCCCGCTCGGCCCATTCCGTGAAGTAGGGCGCCGCACTGGCAAAGTGCTTGGGTTCCGCCGGCGCCAGGTTGAGGGGGGTAGCATTGGCCTGTTGCTCTTCTTCCTGGGTGATAAAGCCCGCTTCCCGCATGTTCCGGAGGACAGAACGCCGCTGTTGCTGCGCCAGATCGGGATTGACCAGAGGGGAATAGACGGAGGGCGCCGGGGGGAGACCGGCAATGAGGGCCGCCTCCGGCAGGGTCAGTTGCTCGGGGCGCTTGGAGAAATACACCCAGGCCGCATCCGCGGCGCCATAGGCGTTGGATCCCAGATAGACGTTATTGACGTATTGCTCAAGAATCCTCTCCTTGCTGAGTTGACGTTCCAGCTTGAGGGCCAGAAGCGCTTCTTTCACCTTGCGAATCAAGGTTGTCTCCTGACTCAGAAACACCATCCGGGCCAATTGCTGGGTGATGGTGCTAGCCCCTTCCCGAATCCCCCGTTGTTGCACGTTGCTGACCAGCGCCCGGGCTACCCCCCAGCCGTCAATACCGCCATGCTCGTAAAAACGGCGATCCTCGGCGGCAATAAAGGCCTGCCGGATCTGTTCGGGAACCTGGCCGGCGGGGATTTTATCTCGGGTAATAGGACCTTGCTGCTGGATGATTTGCCCATCCAGGTCCATAAAAGTGATGGTTTGGGCCCGGTGAAAGCTGCCCAGCCCCCGCACGTCCGGCAGTTGGGGATCCATGATATCAATCGCTGCTGCCAGGCCGACAGCCCCCAGAATTCCGAGGGTCAGGGCCATGGCTGCAGTTCGGCCCAGCTTATGCTGCTGGGAAGGTCTGGGGTGCGCCACGCGAAGAGGAGTAGGGCAGCGGACCGATCAAGGAACCGGGAAAGGAATCCTAGGCCAGGGCCAGCGTGCTGTGCCCCAGTGCCACAGCACTGACCAACATGCCCAGAACCAGGAACGGTTGAGCGCCGGCTTGATATTGCACATCAAAGCGCACCGGATCCCGCAGCAGCCAGATGTCCTGAAACACCATCTGGGGAATGACCAGCAACACAAGGACGGCACCTGCCAAATGTTGACCCAGACCCATCAGCACCACGGCAATCAAAAGTTGAAACCCATCCATCAGGACCGCAGATACCCAACTGGCTGCTTGGGGACCCAGGAGCACAGGGAGGGACTGAAGTCCCAACTGACGATCTCCCGCAATGCTCTTGAAGTCGTTCACTACGGCAATCCCCAGCCCCGCCAGGCTGTAGACCAGTGTCAAGCCGATGATGGGCCAACCGAGGCGACCAAACAGAGCCTGACCAGCCCACCAAGGCAAGGCAATGTAGCTTGCGCCCAGGGCATAGTTACCCAGCCAGCCGTTCTGCTTGAGCTTGATCGGGGGAGCAGAATAAAGAACGCTCACCAGAGATCCGCCCAGGGCCAGGAAGAAGAGGGTGGGTGTGGTGTGCTCTGCCCAGCGGTCGAGCCCCCAGGCCAAGGCCAGACCGGCAAGCAACAGAACCATGACCTGCGCCTTGACCTGCACCAGGGGAATGGCCCCGGAGGGGATGGGACGATAGGGCTCGTTGATAGCGTCAATGTCCCGGTCGTAAAAATCGTTGATGGTTTGGGTGAACCCGGCCATCAGGGGGCCGCTGAGCACCATGCAGAGCAGGACTGCCGCCAGGTTGTCCCAGCGCCACTGGAAGTGGCCGGAGGCGGCTGCACCGCAGAGCACGCCCCAGATCAGGGGAATCCAGGTGATGGGCTTCATGAGCTGGAGCCGAACGACCCAGATGTTGCGGCCACGGGACGCTTCCTTCATGCCCAGCAACTGCCGGGCGTCTGTGGTTCGTCCCATCAGACCGGGGCAATTTCGTCGTCAAAGAACCAGCAGGAATCGCCGTCGGGGAAGGTGACCACCACGCCGATACCACTGCCGTCCGTCATCTGAAAGTCGGTGACTTCACCGACGTTGTTGACTTGCAGCTTGTTCAATAGATCCTGGGGAATGCGTTCACGCACACGGGTGACCTTGACGGTTGTGCCGATGTTGATGGCCGCCTGAGACATGGAGTTGCGGATCACTGGGATGCATCAGCAACCTTAAATGCCTATTGTCCCCACATGGCTGATCCCGAGGCGCCGATTCCACGATGGTTGCCAAACGCATTGTTCCCTGTCTGGACGTGGCGGCAGGACGTGTCGTCAAGGGGGTCAACTTTGTCGGACTCCGGGATGCCGGGGATCCCGTGGAGCTGGCCAGCCGCTACGACCAGGCGGGGGCCGATGAGCTGGTATTTCTGGACATCACGGCCAGTCACGAGGACCGCCACACTCTGGTGGATGTGGTGCGACGCACTGCCGAGACGGTCTATGTGCCGTTTACGGTGGGGGGCGGTATCCGTGACCTCAAGGGCATTACGGAACTGTTGCGAGCCGGGGCCGACAAAGTGAGTCTCAACTCCGCGGCGGTGACCGACCCGGCATTGGTGTCCCGTAGCGCAGAGCACTTTGGCTGCCAGTGCATTGTGGTGGCCGTTGATGCCCGTCGACGGCAGCCGCCCGCCCCGCCGGGTTGGGATGTCTATATCAAGGGGGGGCGCGAGAACACGGGCCTGGATGCTGTGGCCTGGGCCCGGAAAGTGGTGGCTCTGGGGGCCGGGGAAATTCTACTGACCTCCATGGATGGGGACGGCACGCGCCAGGGCTACGACCTGACCTTGACCCGCACGGTGGCGGAAGCCGTGTCGGTTCCGGTGATTGCGTCTGGCGGCGCCGGCACGATGGAGCACATCGCCGCGGCTCTGACGGAGGGAAAAGCCGCGGCGGCCTTGCTGGCTTCCCTGCTCCATGACGGCGACCTCGACGTTCCCCGGATCAAGACCCACCTGCTGGAGCAGGGCGTTGTGGTGCGTCCCCCGGACCACTGAGGCCATGATCCAGCCCTTTGCCAAGGCAGAGCCGACCACCATGTTCCGGTTGTTCGACCGGACAGCACGCACCTACGACCGGCTCAACGATCTGCTCAGCCTGGGTCTTCATCGCCTCTGGAAACGCCAGGCCGTGGCCCTGCTCCAGCCCCGCCCGGGTGCGCGGATTGTGGATCTCTGCTGCGGTACTGCCGATCTTGCCGTGTTACTGGCGGAACAGGTACGGCCCCATGGGCGCGTGATCGGGGTGGATGGGTCGGCCGCAGCCCTGCAACAGGCCCTTCAGCGGGCCGCAGAGCGACCGTGGCTTCCACTGGAGTTCATCCAGGGCGATGTGCTGGCGCTGCCCCTGCCCCCTGGCGCTGCCGATGGGGTGATGATGGCCTACGGGTTGCGGAATCTCCCCAGCGCTGCGGCAGGCCTGCGGGTAATCCGTCACCTGTTGAGGCCCCACGGCCGCGCAGTGGTGCTGGACTTCAATCGCCCCTCCCGTCCCCTGTGGGCCCAGGCGCAACGCAGCTATCTCCAGCGGGTGGTGGTGCCCGTGGCCAGGATGGTGGATCTGGAAGCGGAGTACACATACCTGGAGCGCAGCATCGCCACCTTTGCCACGGGCACCGAGCAGGAAACGTTGGCGCGCCAGGCAGGCTTTGCCGTGGCGCGCCACCATCCCGTTGCCGGTGGGCTCATGGGCCTGCTGGAGTTGCGCCTCTGACAGCAGGACAGCCTTGGACCGGCTCGCTCTGGATGGCCTCCAGGAGCAGGTCCAGTTGATCCCCCAGCACATCCGGATCCGGATCGAAGTCCCCTGTGCATTGCCAACGTTCATTGATCAGGCAGAGGCGCGCCACCAAGCCTGACGGACCCAGTTTTGCGTTGGTTCGCGCCAATTCGTTCAAGAGCATGGGCAGCGCCGCGGAGGGCAGTCCCAGGGCTTGCCCCAGATCCGCGGGTGTGCGTCCAGCCTGGCGAAGCCAGTGCTTCACAAAAGCCTGGAGTTGCTTCCGGTCAGCATCATCCAAAAGTCTTGCGGGCGCCCCCGGGAATCATCCGCCAGGCTAGACCAACGGGCACGACGATGGATACGGTTAAGCTGCGTCTCCTGTTGTTTTCCATGGGTCAGGTTGTAACCAGCGCACTGGTGGCCTACGTTCATGCCCTCAGCTTCATGGTCTGTTTTGGCGCTCTGGTGGTGGAGCGTCAGTTGATTCAGCCCAACCCGGATCGTCAGCAGGCCATCAGGATGGTCGTCACCGACATTGTCTATGGTTTGGCGGCGTTGCTGCTGCTGGGAAGCGGCATCTTGCGGGTACTCTACTTCGGGCAAGGGGCCGGCTTCTACACCCACAACCCACTCTTCTGGACCAAGGTGGGGGTGTTCCTGGCAGCGGGAGCATTGTCTCTCTATCCCACCGTCACCTACATCCTGTGGGTCGTTCCCTTGCGCAAGGGGGAGTTGCCCCGGGTGGGTGAGGCATTGTCCACGCGCCTTGCCTGGATGATCAACGTGGAACTGGTGGGCTTTGCTTCCATCCCCCTCCTGGCGACACTGATGGCCCGTGGTGTGGGACTCCCCCCCGCTTGAGCGGGAACCAGGAACCGCTCCCGTCTGCTTTGCTTCAGCACCAGCACAGCCCCGGTTAGAATGGGACAGTGGAAAATTCTTGCAGTGAACGGTTTGACGTGATTGTTGTGGGGGGCGGCCATGCCGGTTGTGAAGCCGCTTTGGCTGCCGCCCGTCTGGGTTGTTCCACCGCCCTGTTCACCCTCAATCTGGATCGCATCGCCTGGCAGCCTTGCAATCCCGCCGTGGGCGGCCCCGCCAAAAGCCAGTTGGTGCATGAGGTGGATGCCCTGGGGGGCGTCATTGGCCGCCTGGCGGATGTCCATGCCATCCAGAAGCGCATGCTGAATGCAAGCCGCGGCCCGGCGGTCTGGGCGCTGCGGGCCCAGACCGACAAGCGGCGCTATGCCCTTGGCATGCAACTTCTCCTGCAAGAACAACCCAACCTGTCCCTGCGGGAAGCCATGATAACCGACCTGCTCACCACCGGCAGCCGCGGTGAGGGCAACCTCCGGATCCATGGAGTGGAAACCTACTTCGGCAGTCGCTACGGAGCCGAGGCGGTGGTGCTCACCACCGGTACGTTCCTGGAGGGGCGCATCTGGATCGGTGGCCGCTCTCAAAGTGCTGGCCGGGCTGGGGAGGCCGCAGCCACAGGTTTGACAGATGCTCTGCAGCGGCTGGGGCTGGAGACGGGACGCCTCAAAACCGGCACCCCCGCCCGGGTGGAGCGCGGCAGTGTAGCTCTGGAGGACTTGGAGGAGCAGCCCAGTGATGCGGCGGATCGCTACTTCAGCTTTGATCCCGAAGCGTGGATTTCCGGTCCCCAGATCAGTTGCCACGTCACCCGCACCACCGCCGCCACCCACCAACTGATCCGCGACAACCTCCACCTCACGCCCATCTACGGTGGCTTCCTGGATGCCAAGGGTCCCCGCTACTGCCCCTCCATCGAGGACAAAATCGTCCGCTTTGCCGAGAAGGAATCTCACCAGATTTTTCTGGAGCCGGAGGGCCTTGACAGCCCTGAACTGTATATCCAGGGTTTCAGCACAGGGTTGCCGGAGGCCTTGCAATTGCAGTTGCTACGCACCCTGCCGGGGCTGGAGCACTGCGTCATGTTGCGACCCGCCTATGCGGTGGAATACGACTACGTTCCCGCCACCCAGTGCTGGCCCAGCTTGGCGGTGAAAGGTATCCATGGCCTGTACACAGCGGGCCAACTGAACGGCACCACCGGATATGAGGAGGCCGCGGCCCAGGGTCTGCTGGCTGGCCTGAATGCAGCGCGGCAACTGGGGGGTCGGCCTCCCCACGTGTTGTCCCGGGACAGCAGCTACATGGGCACCATGATAGATGACCTGGTGAGTAAAGATCTACGGGAGCCCTATCGCGTCCTCACCAGTCGTAGCGAGTATCGGCTTCTGCTGCGGGGCGACAATGCCGATCGACGGCTCACACCCATGGGTCGGGAGCTGGGCTTGGTGGATGATCGCCGCTGGCGCGCTTTTGAAGCCAAGCAGACAGCCATCCGGGCGCAGCGACACCTGCTGGAGACCACCCGCCTCAAGGCTGGCGATCCGGCGGGTGTGGCCCTGGCCCAGGCCAGCGGTGCTGCTATCAAAGGCTCCATCAGCCTGGCAGAACTCTTGCGCCGCCCCGGTGTCCACAGCGAGGACCTGCTCCGTCATGGCCTCGTTCCTGGCCATGTCCCCGTCCCGGTCAGGGAGGGAGCAGAAATCGACATCAAGTACACGGGATATCTGGAGCGTCAGCGCCGGCAAATTGCTGCGATGCAGAAGCAACACAGCCGCCGGTTGGAGTCAACCATCCCCTACCAAACCATTACCACCCTCTCCAAGGAGGCCCGGGAACACCTCAGCCGTGTGCAACCCCTGACCCTGGGGCAAGCCAGCCGTATTCCCGGGGTGAGTCCAGCGGATGTGAACGCCCTGCTCCTTTGGCTGGAACTACGGCAACAGCGACACGGCCAGGAACGGCAGCAGAATCGGGACGTTCCAGCTTGACGTTGTCTGGCGGACCGGGTTCATGAGAATATCGTGACCGCCAACGCTGGACCAACTCGGGTTTTCGTGTCCAGCAAGCGTTCCAGCAGACGATCCGGCTTGTCGTTCATGGCCCTGAGGTCTGCCTTGAGTGACGCATTGTCAGCTTCGAGTTCCGCTCCGACGTCCTTGACCTCGTTCAGCCGGGTGTCTTACCGGATCTCGGCGAGCCTCACCGTCTCCATACGTCTGGCCTCACTGGAGTTGATGTCAGCTTATCCGGGTCCGGGGTTAATAATAAGACCCACTGCGCCGTTGATGTACGGCAGTCCGGCCTTTTTCATCCAGTAGGTCCCCATGCTCCACATGGCCATAGATCAACCAGTGGTCACCACATTCCATACGTTGGGAAACTTGCACCTCCAGCCAGGCCAGAGCCTCCTGGAGCAGGGGCTGGCCATGGGGACTCTCCGCCACCTCCAGGCCCGCAAAACGGTCGGCGCCCGGGGCAAAGGGTTGCAGAAAGTGCTTCATGAGACTCTTTTCCCGTCCTGCGGCCAGGACATTGAGGGCAAAGTGGTTGCCACTGTGCAGCAACTGCTCCACGGCCCGATCTTTGGCCACCGCCACCGTGATGCCCGGCGGGGTGAAGCTGGCCTGGGACACCCAACTGGCTAGCATGGCCCCGCTGAGGTCGCCACGGCGGGCGGTGAGCACACACAGGGAACCCAACACCCGACCAAGGGCCTGGAGGGACGGTGCATTGCGGCTGTCCTTGAGGCCACCGGCAGCGCGCCGCTGCTGCTGTTGCTGTTGTCGGTGCAGGGTTCGGCCCAGGTCCGTGCCGATTTCCTCGCAGCGCTTCAAGGTGGCGGCATCGGGTGAGAAGCGCACCCGCAGGGTGGGGAAGGCAAAGGGGAATCCACAGTCCCGCAACTTTTTCTCCAACAGGTCAATGGCTTCGCCACTCCAGCCGTAGCTGCCGAAGACCCCCACCGGTGTGCTCCGTTCAGCTTCTGCCAACACCGTTCCCAACGCTGCCATGACGGGTGTGGGCGCATGTCCCCCCAGGGTGGGGGAACCAATCAGCAATGCCTGACTGCTGTGAATCGCCTGGCGCAGGGCATCTGCACCGCTGAACTCGCAGTTCATGCTTTGCACACGCACGCCGGCCTTGGCGATGCCTTGCCCCAGCGCCGAGGCCATGGCAGCAGTGTTGCCATAGGCACTGGCAAAGAGCAACGCCACACTCAGAGGGGAGCGCCGCTGACCCTCACCCCAGCGGCGATAGTCATTGAACAGGCTGCGCCAGCTTTGGCTGATCATGGGTCCATGGCCCGGCGCCATGGCCTGGATGGCGCACTCCTCCAGGCGATCCACCACGTTGTCCACCTGCTGGGCCATGGGGGCCATCAGGCAGTCGTAGTAGAAGCGGCGATCTTCTCCATGGAGACCGCTATGGGATTCTTCCAGTTCCTCTGTACAGACATGCGCCCCGAAAAATTTGCCACTGAAGAGAATCCCGTAACGATCCTCATGGGCCAGGAGCCCGCCGGGCCAGCGGGGCGTGGGTGCAGGACACAGCCGCAGTTGCCAGTGGTCATCGGGTTCACCCACATGCATCCGCACCTCCCCACGGATCACCCGCAACGGCGGCACGGGCGGCGGGCCGAGGTCTGCTGCCGGGGCGGCTTCTCCTTGGCGCGGGGGGGGCACCCAGAGTTCTTGCAGCAGCTTGGCGCCGGCACTCGAGGCCAGCAGCCGCAGTCGGGGATACACCATGGCCATGCGGCGCAACAGGCCCACCCGGTTGGGATTCACATGGCCCACCACCACGGCAATGGGGTGATCGGGAGGGCAATGCTGCTTCAGCGCTTCAAGAAAGGGATTACGGAACGACTCCCCAGGGGGGTGGATCAACGTGGCCTCGGGGCCGGGAATGAAGAAGCTGTTGGTGCTGGTGCCCCGCTCCAGTCCGTATTCCGTTTCAAAGCGCAACCGCTCCGGGCTGAGGCCCCGCAGGCAGAGCAACTGGTCCGCAACGGACAGGGTGATGACGCGACGCATGGCGGTCCCGGGCGGTGGGGTGAATCGGTTCAGTAGTGATTGCCTACCTTGCGGTGGTGGACTGCGGTTTGGCCTTCCTGATCCGCCACCCGACCACTTTCCACCTCTGCGTAGATGACCCAGTGGTCACCCGCCTCCAACCGCTGGCGCACACAACACCCCAGAAATGCCAGGGCATCAGCCAGCACCGGCCCCCCCGGCGCGGCACTGGGCAGGATGTTCACCCCTGCGAAGCGATCCGCACCGGGGGGGAAGCGCTTGAGAAAGTGGCGCAGCAATTGTTGATGGTTGTCCTGGGAGAGGATGTTGAGCACAAACCGGTCCCCCACCTGAAGCAAGGCTTCAATGGCGCGATCACGGGCCACCGCAACGGTGACGCCCGGCGGCTGGAAGCTGGCCTGGGCCACCCAACTGGCCACCATGGCGCTGCTGCGGCCCTCCTGGGCGGCGGTCACCACATAGAGTCCTCCGCTAATGCGACCCAGGGCCTTATCCATGGAGGCATCCAGGGATTTCATGGCTTGAATGGTCCGAGCCCGCATCAGCAATTGCCCCAGATCCGTGCCGGCTTCTTCACAGCGCTGGTACGTGGCTTCCGTAGGCGTCTCGCGAATCCGCAGGGGAGCAAAGGCTGGACGGGTGCCCAGTTGCCGTAACTGCGCCGCCATGGTGTCGATGGGTTCGTCATCACCTCCGTAGGCGTCGTAAATTGCCACCAGTTGCTTGCTGTGGAGGGCTGCCAGCATGGTGCCAACGCTCTGCTGCAACTCGCCATCGGGCGCGGCAGGGGGTGTAGGAATCACAACAGCCTGGGCTTCACTGACAAGGGCCGTCAACTCCTGAGGGTCTGTGGCCCGTAGATCCACCAGTTGGGTCTGGGCATCGGTTTTGCTGATGCCCTGCGCAATGGCTCGGCTGACGGGATCACAAAAGCCGTACTGGCTGATGGTGCAAATCGCGCTATAGGCCTGGCCACGGTTCCGTTGCTGGCTCCAACTGCGATAATCCTCAACCCAACGGGACAGGTGGTACTGAAGCAGGGGACCGTGACCTGTGGCGATTGTCCTGACGGGAGGCAACGTGCCCATGCGTTTGATGGCCTGCAGCACGGAGCGGGAGTTGGGTCCCATCAAGCAATCGTAGTAGAAGCGGAAATCCGGAGCAATTGCCTCGGGATCACTGTCCAGACTGTCGTCACTACAGAAATGGAGGCCAAAGGCGTCACAGGTGTACAACACCCCCGTGCCGTGGTCATAGCTGAAGATGGTGTCAGGCCAGTGCAGGTTGGGGGTCGAGAGAAACTCCAGTTGGTGGTTGATGCCGCTATCCGGATTGACCCCCAACTCCAGTCGACTCCCGCTCTTGACCGCCTGGCTGCGGAAGGGGCGGTGTAACAGGTCCTTGAGAAATTGAATAGCCACCTTGGAGGCGACAATTTCCAACTCCGGATTCAACGCCAGCAAATCCCCAATGAGCCCGCTGTGGTCCGGTTCGGTGTGGGAGACCACCAGCACGTCGATCCGTGTGGGATCCACCAGGTTTTGCAAGGTGGATATCCAACTGTCACGGAACTTGGCATGGCTGGTATCCACCAGGGCAGTGCGCTCCCCGCGGATGAGAAAGCTGTTGTAGGTGGTGCCGTTGCGCAGGCCGAATTCGATATCAAAGCGATCACGGTCCCAATCCAGAGAACGGATGGCCAGGGAGTCCGCAGCCATGGCGAACTGTTGCAGGCCAAGCCGTCCTGCAGCAGACGATGGACTCATGGAAACATGAGCAAGTGACTCAGAGTAGAAAATTTCCGGTCCACTCCGTGCAACCCGGACATGGCTAGGTTCACCCCAGCAGCACATGGCAAGGGCTCATCCCGCCGTTCCCGAGATGACAACCTCTACCCCCACTGTCCCCTGCCGTCGTTTTGGGCGAACCGGGTTGAACGTTCCCTTGCTCTCCCTGGGGGGCATGCGCTTTCAGCAGAGTTGGAGTGATCTGGACTGGGAGCAGATCCCGGACGACAATCAAGCCAACGTGGAGGCGCTCCTGCGCCGCACCCGGGACCTGGGCATGCATCATATTGAAACAGCACGCCACTACGGTAGTTCGGAGCGGCAACTGGGCCGGGCGTTTGCCGTCACGCCGGATCCCCGGCGCATTCTGCAAACCAAGGTGCCACCCCGGAAAGATGCCCGGCAGTTTGAAGCGGAGCTGGAAGAGAGCATGGCCTTGCTGGGCTGTCGGCGCATTGATCTGCTGGCCATCCACGGCATCAACCTTCCGGAGCACATGGAACAGGCAACGCGCCCCGGAGGCTGCCTGGAGGTGGTGCGGCGTTGGCAGCGGGAGGGCCATGTCGGGCATGTGGGATTCTCCACCCATGGCCCCGCCGACGTGATCGTGGCGGCCATCGAGACGGATGCGTTCGACTATGTAAACCTGCACTGGTACTACATTCGCCAGGACAACCTGCCGGCCATTGCCGCTGCGCGACGCCATGACATGGGGGTGTTCATCATCAGTCCCACGGATAAGGGTGGTCATCTGCACAGCCCTTCAGCCTGCCTTCTGGAGCTGTGCGCGCCCCTTCACCCCATCGTCTTCAACGACCTGTTCTGCCTTGCGCAACCCGGTGTTCACACCATCAGCGTTGGCGCCGCCCATCCGGGAGATCTGGAATTGCACATGCAGGCAGCGGCGCAACTGGAGGACGCCCCACGATTGTTACCACCAATCCTCCAGCGCCTTGAAAGGGAGAAACAGAAGCGCCTTGGCGATGAATGGGTCCACTCTTGGAGACAGGGCCTTCCCCATTGGAAAGACACGCCGGGACAGATGAACCTGGCGGCCCTGCTCTGGCTCTATAACCTCTGGGCAGGATGGGATCTGGACAGCTATGTGCAAGCCCGCTATGGGCTTATGCGCAGTGACAATCACTGGTTTCCGGGCTGTAACGCCAACGCTCTGGATGAGAGCGTCAGCCCGGAATCATTACGCCACGCTTTACGTCGCTCCCCCTGGACGGAACGCATCCTCATCATCCTGCGCCAACTCAAAGCCCGGTTCGGACAGACTGGAGTACAACGACTCAGTTCGGCTTGAGCAAAGGATATGTTGTTGCCCAGGGACCAAGCCGATTTCCATGTGATACCCAAGGACAACCTGGGAAATGGGGATACTGGAGTATGGTTGAGATTGAAAAGGAGCAAAGGTTGAAGGCGCCATGGGAGAAGCTGGAGGAGCTACTCCAACTCTTTTATGGCAAACAAGGTAAAACAGTGGGGGCAGAATGCGTAGCCGTTGATGATACTGCTGTCCATTCACTTGCTCCACCGGATGAGAGCACGATCCTGGCGTTTCGACGTCTCCTGGAGGGGAAGAATCCGGCCGAGACGATTTTCAAGAAGGTGAACCAGCATCTTGAGGAGAAAGGAGTATTGACGAGGCAAGGCGCC
>MWLD01000025.1 GCA_002018045.1 Candidatus Synechococcus spongiarum LMB bulk15M | reverse complement strand
CCCCGGCCGGAGCAGTTGAGCACCACTTCCGTGCCTGATGGGAGGGTGGGGCAGAGGGTTTCCAGCCAGGCCAGGGCGTGGGCCGTTTCCAGGGCGGGGATGATGCCCTCCAACTGGCTGAGCCGCTGCAAGGCCGCCAGGGCCTCCTCGTCGGAGACGGCCACGTATTCGGCCCTGCCAATCTCCTGCAAGTAGCTGTGCTCCGGACCCACGCCCGGATAGTCCAGGCCGGCGCTGATGGAATGGGCTTCCAGCACCTGACCTTCCCCGTCCTGAAGCAGCAGACTCATGGCCCCATGGAGCACACCCGGACGGCCTGCGGTCAAGGTGGCGGCATGGTGGCCACTGGCCACCCCCTTGCCAGCGGCTTCCACCCCGATGAGCCGCACCCGCCGGTCCTCCACGAAGGGGTGGAACAGCCCCATGGCGTTGGATCCTCCCCCCACACAGGCCATGAGTACGTCGGGATGGCGACCGAAGGCCTCCTGGCACTGACTCCTGGTTTCCTCCCCGATGATCCGGTGAAAGTCCCGCACCAGTTGGGGATAGGGATGGGGGCCGGCCACGGAACCCAGGATGTAATGACTGGATTCCACATGGGTGACCCAGTCGCGGATGGCTTCGCTGGTGGCTTCCTTGAGGGTGGCCGTGCCCGCAGTGACAGGGCGCACCTCGGCCCCCAACAAGCCCATGCGGAACACGTTCAACGCCTGACGGCGCATGTCTTCGGCGCCCATGTAAATCACGCACTCCAGCCCGAAGCGGGCACAGACCGTGGCGGTGGCCACCCCATGCTGGCCGGCGCCGGTCTCCGCCAGGATCCGTGTCTTGCCCATGCGACGCGCCAGGAGCACCTGGCCCAGGGCGTTGTTGATCTTGTGGGCGCCGGTATGGTTGAGATCTTCCCGCTTGAGCCAAAGGCGCGGACCACCGTCAGGACGCTGGTAACGCTCCGTGAGACGGGTGGCCTCGTAGAGAGGTGTGGGCCGACCCACGTAGGTGCGCAACAGGTGGTTCAGTTCGTCGGTGAAGGCCGGATCCCGCCAGGCCTGAGCTGCTGCCTGCTCCAGTTCCTGCAGGGCGGGAATCAGGGTTTCCGGCACATACTGCCCCCCGAAGCGGCCGAAGCGGCCCCGGCTGTTGGGGCGCGAGGTGGCGGATAGGGCGTCTCCGCCGCTGAGACCAGGCTGGGACGGGGTCAAGGTGGTGGGTACAGCAATGGAGCCAGGCTAGCCGTGAACATGGCCTCAACCCCGCCGCACAAACAACCACGACAACCGGACGAGTTCGCAAGACCCGCCATCGTTGGCACCCTACAATTCCCGATTAAGAGCCCCCTCTCCATGGTTGCCGACGACACCAGCCCTGCTGCGTTCGCTGGTGTTGGCGCCGTGGCTCGACAGGCCTTTCCCCTGGCCGCCGTCACGGGCCACGACACTGCCAAGACGGCCCTTCTGTTGTCAGCCGTGGATCCCGGCCTCGGCGGTGTGATCATCGCCGGTCGTCGTGGCACGGGCAAATCGGTGTTGGCGCGGGGGCTCCATGCCCTGCTTCCCCCCATTGAAATCCTGCGGGGCAGCCTCAACAGCGACCCCCGCAATCCCCAGGATTGGGACCCCGCAACCCGTGAACGCTGGGCTGGGGCGGCGCCTGAGCAGTTGCCCACCCGGGTGGTGCCGGCGCCCTTTGTGCAGGTTCCCGTTGGCGTATCCGAAGATCGGCTGCTGGGGACCGTGGACGTGGGCGCCTCCCTCGGCAGCGGGAAAGCGGTGTTCCAGCCGGGGCTCCTGGCGGAAGCCCATCGGGGGGTGCTCTATCTCGACGATCTGAACCTGCTGGACGACACCGTCGTCAATCTGCTGCTGGAGGCGGTGGGCAGTGGTTGCAATCGCGTTGAGCGGGAAGGAATCAGCACCAGCCATCCCTGCCGCTGCCTGCTGCTGGCCACCTACAACCCGGAGGAGGGTCCCGTGCGGGACCATCTGCTGGACCGCTTTGCCATGGCCCTCAGCGCCGATCAACTCCTGACACGGGACAACCGGGCCGCGGCGGTTGCCACGGTGCTGGAGTCGGTTCGTGATCCCCAGGGGTTTCGTCGGCATTGGCAGCAGCAAACGGAAACCATGGCCACCCGGTTGTTGCTGGCGCGCCAGTGGCTACCGGACGTGCATATCAGCACGGCCCAGGTGGCCTATCTGGTGGAAGAAGCCATGCGGGGTGGGGTGGACGGCCACCGGGCGGAGTTGTTTGCCACGCGGGTGGCCAAGGCCGCAGCGGCACTGGCGGGGCGGGACGAGGTGCTGGCGGAGGACCTGCGCACCGCCGTGGAACTGGTCGTTGCTCCACGAGCACGGTTTGACGAGCGCCAGCAGCCGCAGGATCAGCCGCCCCCCACCCCGGACCCGGGGCAGGACCAGGACTCCGGGCCGGACACTGAACCGGATCAACCGGACGAGCCGGACAGTTCCCCCGAGCAGCAAGGCCCCGCCGCCATCCCGGAGGAGTTTCTGCTGGAGCCGGAAGCGGCTGCGGTGGATCCGGACCTGCTGGTGTTCCAGGCGGCAAAATCCCGCGCCGGGCGCAGTGGTCGTCGGGCTGTGGTGAACAGTGACAGCCGGGGCCGTTATGTGCGCCCCATGTTGCCGCGGGGACCGGTGAAGAGGATTGCGGTGGATGCCACCCTGCGGGCTGCCGCTCCCTATCAGAAGCAGCGCCGCCAACGGGATATGAGCCGCACTGTCGTCATTGAAGAGAACGACCTGCGGGCCAAGCAGTTGGAGCGGCGGGCCGGGGCACTGGTGGTGTTCCTGGTGGACAGCAGCGGCTCCATGGCCTTGAACCGGATGCAGGCGGCCAAAGGGGCCGTGCTGCGCCTGTTGGGGGAGGCGTACAAAAACCGCGACCAAGTGGCCCTGATCCCCTTTCGAGGAGAACAGGCGGAGGTGCTGCTCCCCCCCACACGCTCCATCACCGCGGCGCGGCGACGGCTGGAAACACTGCCCTGCGGGGGCGGCTCACCCCTGGCCCACGGCCTTACCCAGGCTGCACGGGTCGGGGTCAATGCCGTCGCGTCCGGCGACATCGCCCAGGTGGTGGTGGTGGCCGTTACGGACGGGCGGGGCAACGTTCCCCTGAGTCGCTCCCTCGGCCAGGAGGATGACCCCGGCAAGGACGTGCGCCAGGAACTCCTGGAGGTGGCGGCCCAATACGTGCGGCTGGGCATCAAATTGCTGGTGATCGATACGGAGCGAAAATTCATCCGCAGCGGCTTTGGTGAGGATCTGGCCAAGGCCGCCATGGGGCGCTACGTGCGTCTTCCCAAGGCCACCAGTCAAGCCATGGCCGCCATGGCCACGGACGCCCTGCAAGGAATGGTGTAAGCAACGGGGCTTACACGCCCATTCGACCAACAACCCTCCATCCCGTTCTCTGTCCCCGATCCACAACCCGTCAGGTTGAAGGGGGATAGCTGGTGCTGTACTTTTGCACAGGTCTCGGAGATGGTGGACGGTGCGCGTCGCAGTGATTGGCACCGGCTACGTGGGTCTGGTCTCGGCAGTCTGTCTGGCTCATATGGGCCACACGGTGACGGGGGTGGATAACGACGCCGGGAAACTGGCCCGGTTGCGGGAGGGGCAGAGCCCCATCTACGAGCCTGGCTTACAGGAGGACCTCAGCCTGGCCATGGGCACAGGCCGACTGCGATTCCATGGGGATCTGGTGGCGGCTGTGGCCGGCAGCGCCGTGATTTTCGTTGCTGTTGGTACACCCCCACTACCCTCCGGCGCCAGTGACACCAGGGCCGTGGCTGCCGTGGCCACAGCCATTGGCGCGGCCCTGGCGGGTGACGACCAACCACGATTGGTTGTGAACAAGTCCACCGTGCCCGTCGGTACCGGCGCCCGGGTGCAAGACCTGCTGGCCCGGAGCGCCGTCGCCGCAGGGGCCGCACCGCCACCGGTGACGGTGGTGAGCAACCCGGAGTTCTTGCGGGAGGGACAGGCCCTTTGGGACAGCTACAACCCGGATCGCATCGTGCTGGGAAGCGACGATGCAGCCGCTCTGCTCACCATGGAGCAACTCTACGCCCCGTTGATCAAACGCCGTTGCAGGGGTTGCGACGTCAGCCATCCTGGCCCCATCCCCCTGATCAAGACGGATCTGGCCTCGGCGGAGATGGTCAAGTATGCCGCCAACGCCTTCCTGGCCACCAAGGTGTCCTTTATCAACGAACTGGCTCAGCTCTGTGACCGCTTGGGGGCTGACATCACTCTGGTGGCAGACGGCATCGGCCTGGACAAGCGTATTGGCCGAGCGTTTCTGGATGCCGGTATCGGCTGGGGAGGTAGCTGTCTGCCCAAGGATGTATCGGCTCTCTTGCACACCGCCAACAGCCAGGGCGTCCATCCCCGTCTCATGGAGGCGGTGACCGCAGTCAACCAGGATCAGCGCCGCCTGGTGGTGCGCAAGCTGCAGCAGACGCTACCGGTTCTGCAGGGGCACACCATCGGTCTGCTGGGTCTCACCTTCAAGCCCGACACCGACGACCTGCGGGAAGCTCCCGCCCTGGACATTGCCGCCGAGCTGATCCGCCTGGGCGCCACGGTGAAAGGGTTTGACCCCTACTGGAGCCGGCAGGACCACTGGCCCGAGGCCCTGGCGTCCATTCGGCGATGCTCCAGCGCCATGGCGTTGGCCAAGGGGTGTGACGCCCTGGTGGTGGTTACCGAGTGGCCGGAGTTCAAGCTGCTGGACTGGGAACAACTGGGCCGGGAGATGCGCCGGCGGCTGGTGTTGGACGGACGCAATTGTCTGGACGGCACGGCCCTCACGGCAAGTGGCTTTCGCTGGCAGGGAGTGGGCCGTAATCCACCGTCGCGCTGATCGGTTCGACACGACGGGGCGACCCCGCCGTCAGCTCACGGCTCCGCATCCTCGACTACGGAGCCGGGATCACTCAGCCGTTCGGCGCCATAGAGATCCTTGAACAACAGACCAAGGCCAACCGTCAGATTTCTTAGACCCTCGGTCACGGCAGGATCGCCGGTAATTTCCCGAATGTCGCTGCCGATGTGATCCAGATTGGCAGTGAAGCGTTCCACGTTGGCCAGAATGGCGCCTGTCCTGGCATTCAACTGGCCCGTGGCGTTCTCCACGTTGGTCATGGTCTGCCTGAACCTGGCGATGGTCTCGGGGTGGTCCAGCTCCGCCGAGACGTTGGCCAGGTGACGGGTCATGGTGTTCAGATTGACTGCGCTGGCGTTAATGTGATCCACACTGGGACCCAGCCGTTGGGCCAGGTCCTGAAGGGATTCCAGCAGGTCGCTGGTGTTGTCGGCGGCAGTGGTGAAGCTTTTACTGGTGTCCATGAAGCTCTTTGACGCCATGTCCAGCGTGTTGAGGAGATCAAGGGCGATGGCCTGATCCAGAAGCTCCGTGGTGCTGGCCGTAACGTTATCCAGGGTTGGTCCTCGTGTCCCCTGCAGCACGGCGCCGGCACAGAGTTGTTGGGCAGACGGACAATCCTCTGCCGTGGGGTTGGCTGGAGCGGTCAACGGGTTCGAGGATCCCGTCAGCACCAACTGGGCCGTTCCTCCCAGAACACTGCCACTCACCACCTGGGCTTTGACGGGCTGAGCGATCACCAGCTCCGGCTCACTGACCTGCACCTGGACGGCCACAAAGCCGGGTTCCGGCGTAACCGACCGAACCGTTCCCACGTCCACGCCCCGATAGCGCACAGTGGAGCGGGAGACCAGACCTGCCGCGTCATCGAGGCGCACGGTGACATCCCAGGCAGCGCTGGTAAACCGATGTCCCCTGAGGCGCAGCCAGAGCCCCAGGGCAATGCCCAGCGCGGCAAGGATACTCAAGCCGACAGCGGCCTCGCGAAAGCTACGACGCATGGCGCTCAGGTGAATTCCGGTTGCATGGGCCCCTCCAGGCTAGCGCTACGAAACTGTCGAACATAGGGATTGTCCGTCACCTCGAACCCCTGCACGGAGCCGTGCCATTGTGCATGACCTCCGTAGAGCATGACCACACGGTCGGCGGCACGGCGAATTGTGCTCATCACGTGGCTGACCACCACAGCCGTGCCACCAACAAATTCCGTGGTTTTGACAATCATGTCCTCGATCCTGGTGCAGGCCACGGGGTCAAGGCCCGCCGTGGGCTCGTCAAACAGAAGAAGGGGAGGATGGCGGGTGTCGGCCAGGGGATCCTCAACAATGGCCCGGGCAAAACTGACCCGCTTCTGCATTCCTCCCGAGAGTTGGCCCGGCATCAAATCCTCGACCCCCCTCAAGCCCACTTCTTCCAGCACCCTGGAGACCCGGGCACGGACGTCCGCCGGAGAGAGCCGGCGGCTGCGCCGTAGCAAAAATCCCACGTTGTCCGCAACGCTGAGGGAGGCCAGCAAGGCAGGGGATTGAAACACCATGCGCACGTCCATGGGGTTGTCCTGATCTTCTCGCAAATAGACCTGCCGTTGCCCATGGAGGCTGAGACAGCCTTGGCTGGGCAGCAAAAGTCCGGCAAGCAGCCGCAGGATGGTGGACTTCCCCACCCCGGACGGACCCACCACAGCAACCTTCTGTCCCACACCCACGTCCAGGTCCAGGTTGCTGAGAACGGATGTGCCGCCAAAGCGCAGACCGACGTCGCACAACTGAATGGCCAACGTCTCCGCTGCCGCGCCACCGGGTCCGGACATGGGCTCGGCCTATCAAGGGGATTCCTAGAATTGTTGCACCTGGTGGCAGTGATCTTGGCGCAGAGCACGCAACAGCAGGCGTCAGGTCCCGCTCACCAGGGGGGGAAGAAGGACGGTCGTCCCCGGGCCGGAGGGCAACCGGGACACCGGCGACGGCCCTGGAGCCTGAACACGTCCGGCAAGTTGCTCCAGTGGCTCTCACCAGGTCTGCTGGTCAAGCGCTGGGTGCTCACCAGTGCCCTGGGTCTCCTGTTGCTGCTGCTGGGCAGCGCCATCTGGGCCAACCTGAAGCCGGTGTACTGGACCCTCGCGGCCGTTGAGTCGACCCTGGCCAGCATCACCCAGGTGTTTCCCTATCGGTTGACCGGTCCCCTGGTGCTGCTCAGTGGCCTGGTGCTCATCCTGCTGGGCCAGAGCCGCACCTTCGGATCCATCAAGCAGGCCCTGGCCCCTGAACAGGACCGTCCCCTGGTGGATGCCCTGTTGGCGCAGCGCCGCCTCAAACGGGGACCCAACATCGTGGCCATCGGCGGCGGCACCGGCCTGGCCACCCTGCTCAGTGGATTGAAACACTACAGCAGCCGCATTACCGCCGTTGTCACCGTGACCGACGACGGGGGTAGCAGTGGTCGCCTGCGCCGTGATCTGGGCATTCAACCCCCTGGCGACATTCGCAATTGCCTCACTGCCCTGGCCAAGGAGGAACAGCTTCTCACCCAGTTGTTCCGCTACCGCTTTGCCTCCGGTAAAGGCTTGGAAGGCCACAGCCTGGGCAACCTGTTCCTCTCGGCCTTGACCACCATCAGCGGCGATCTGGAGTCCGCCATTGCCGCCAGTAGTCGGGTGCTGAACATTCAAGGGCAGGTGGTGCCCGCCACCAACGCCGATGTGCAACTCTGGGCCGAGCTGGAGGATGGACGCCTCATCGAGGGGGAATCCCGAATCAGTGGAGCGGGGGGCCGGATCCGTCGGGTGGGCTGCCGACCAGGGGCGCCACCGGCACTCCCCAGCGCCTTGGCGGCCATTCGCCAGGCGGATTTGATTCTCCTGGGTCCGGGCAGTTTGTACACGTCGCTGCTGCCCAATTTACTGGTGCCCCAGCTTGTGAAGGAAATCAGCCGCTCTCCAGCCGCCAAGCTCTACATCTGTAACCTCATGACCCAGCCCGGTGAAACCGACGGGTTGGACGTGTGGGACCACATGGTGGTCATTGGCCGCCACTTGCGTTGTCAAGGCGTGACGCCCTGGCTATTCCCCGACGTGCTGGCCCATAGCGGCCACCTGGATCGCCGTCTGGTGGAATGCTATCGATCCGCGGGCTCGGAGCCCGTAACCTGTTCCGTGGACAAACTGAGGGCAAACGGCTTGCGGCCTCACCTGGCCATGATGCATGCTCGTGTCGCATCCCTCCATGAGGATTCGGCCGGCAAGAGCCTGCGCCATGACCCCCTGCGACTGGCACGGGCCGTGATGCGCTTCTACCGTCAACACCAGCGACGTCGCCATCGGCAGCAGGGCAGGGAGAACGGAAGCCCGGCGTGCGCCCTGGGGCCTTCCCACTGACGGCCTCCTCGACAGTGTTCTCCCTCACCTGGCAGCACTCACCTGATCAACCGCCCGGCGCAAGGCGGAGAATCCTGCCGTCCCGCACGTCGTCGGTCAAGGCATAGACGACACCGTCAGGTCCGACGGCCACATCGCGGATGCGTCGCCCCTCATCGGCGATGAGCCTTTCCTCGTGCATCACGGACTCACCGTCCAGTTCCAGCCGAAGAACGGCCCTGGCCCTGAGACCAGCCACCAGCAGGTTGCCCTGCCAGCCGGGAAACGCCTTGTCCGTGTAGAAGGCGATGCCACCGGGCGCAATGGCTGGGGTCCATGTGGCGACGGGATCTTCCAGCCCTGGCGCCGACCTGTTTCCACGTCCCACCGGCCGGCCGGAATACTCTACCCCGTGGGACACCAGGGGCCAACCGTAATTTCCCCCCGGCTTGGGGACGTTCAGTTCGTCACCGCCCCGAGGACCGTGTTCACTGATCCACAGCTTGCCCGTCTCCGGGTGGATGGCTGCACCCTGAACGTTGCGGTGTCCGTAGGACCAGAGTTCCGGCAGGGCATCGTCGCGGCCAACGAACGGGTTATCGTCGGGCGCCGTGCCATCGGGTTGCAGCCGCACCACCTTACCCAGGTGGGAGCGGAGGTTCTGGGCCTGCTCCCGCCATGAATCCCGGAACCGTTCCCCAAGCGTCACAAATACGGTTCCGTCCCTGGCGAAGACCACACGGGCGCCAAAGTGCAGACGGCCCGGATACCGGGGCAACTGGCGGAAGATAACCTTGACGCCTTCAAGGGTCGTGCCATCGGTAGAGAGCCGTGCCCGGGCCACCGCGGTGGAGTTGGCGCCGTCGGAGGCTGGTTCGCTGTAGGCCAGCCAGAGCAAGCGGTTACGGGCAAACGCCGGATCCACGGTCACGTCCAGGAGCCCCCCCTGCCCCGCATCCACTACGGGGGGAACACCAGCCAACGGCGCCGACAGAGTGCCGTCCCGGTCCAGAATTCTGAGCCGACCGGGCTTTTCCGTGACGACGATGGCGCCGTCGGGCAGAATATCCATTCCCCACGGTTGTGCAAGACCTCGGGCCACAACGCTGAGGAGAACAGGACCCTTCTCGGTGTTCACCGTACGAGGCCGGGGCCTGGAGATTTCCGGTACGCCCAACAAAAGCACCAACAACGCCACCAGGGTCAGGACGATTCTTCCCAGGCGCTTCTCCACGGTCTTCACGGCATCCTTGACGGTAAATTCGAGTGTAGGTCGGATGCAGGGTTGATCGGAACGCCGGTTGTCGACGCCAGGGCGACGGCGCTCCCCGCCACCAACGGGGACCACATGGGCGCTGCGCCACGGCTTCGACGGAGTGATCCTCGGATCACGGGCCGGTGCGGCGGCTGGATCCATGCACCGGGCGCCTTTCTCGTGGAAAGGCCGATGGCCGTTGGCAACTCCGGGACGGCCGTGGTCACCGCCCGGCTCAACCGGGGGAGGTCAACCGACCGGGTTTAACGCCGCTCGGGTTCGAACACCAGTTCCGGCACAACAACTTCCCAGGAATCGCACCTGGTGTAGTGTTGATAACTCGGCTCCGATTGCGCACGACTCCAGACAACGATGGCCAGCACCGCGGCTGAGCGGCATCTCATCCCTGCCGGCGCCTGAAAGGTTTTGGCAAGACGCCCCACCACACGGCCCGTGGAATCCAGAAGTTTCCACCGCCCATGGGATCCGATCTCCGCCTTCAACGGGTCACCGGGGGACAGGGCAGCGATGGCGGCATGAACCGGATCAGCGCCAGGGCGACGGCCGGCAAAGCTGAGAAACACGTCTTCAAGTCCGGCCCGAACATGGCGGTACCGCATGGCCGGGGAGGGGGGTTGGATGGGGATGGATTTGCGCCGGAGCACGGCGGGATGGTCAAGCAGACCCTCCTGGAGCGGGGAAGGACGATTGCGGGCCAGCAGCAGTGTGGACCGGGCGCGGGTCATGGCCACGTAGTAGAGGCGGCGCTGTGCGTCCGGTTCTTCCCCTGGCTTGACAGGGTCCCACCCCCCATCCAGCACGGCCACGTGGTCGAACTCCAGGCCTTTGGCCTTGTGGGCGGTCACCAGCAGCAGGCCCTGCTGCCGTTGGCGCATATCCCGGCTCCACTCCGCCAGCCATTCGATGCAGTGATCCACCGGGGTCTCCCTGCCGCCGGTCTCCAGCTCGTAGTCGTCGACGGCCTGCCGCAGCAGGTCGTACCAGGGACCCGATGGCTGGTCTGCAATCCAGGTTCTCAGCGCATCGCCATCCACTACCGGGGGTATGCGGTTGCGTAGCCAGGTCACCAGGGCCTGGGTTTCCCGCAGGCGCCAGACGCTGGGCATGGTCTCGTTGCCCATCTGCACCGGGACGCCACGGGCCTCGCAGAAGGCGCGCACGGGAATCAAAAACCTCCATTCGCGGGCCACCACTGCGCAGCGGCACCAGTCCCAGTGGGGCGCCAACTCCTGCAGGCGTAACAACTCCTCCATAACGGCCCGGGCCTGGGACAGGGGGCTGGCGTCCACCGGCAGGATTTGCACCCGCCCTTGCGCAACGGGGTCGGCGGCCTCCCACGGTCCACCCGGCGGGCTTGTCTCCCGGGCGCGGTCGACGTGGATCGGACGCTCGGCCTTCATCCGCTCTTGCGCCGGTTCAATGACGGCATTGGCTGCCGCGACGATGTGGGCCGTGGAGCGGTAGTTTGCCGTCAGGTAGCTGGGGCTGGAATTGTAATCTTCTTCAAACCGGCGGATGAACTCCACCGAAGCGCCCTTGAAGGAATAGATATTCTGGTCGTCGTCTCCCACGGCAAAGAGGGTGAGTTTGCCGGCGTCCTTGTCCAGGCTGCGCCCGGCCAGGGCAGAGATCAACTCGTATTGATCGGAATCAACGTCCTGGTACTCGTCAACCAGGATCCAGCGGAAACCCGCCAGCAACTGCTCCCGCCGCCCGTCGGCCTCCTCCACCAGCAGATCCTCCCCCCGCAGCACGTCCACTGCGCGACGGATCACCTTCTGGAACGTTGTGTCGTCGGGTGGATGGTCGGCACGTTCCAGCCGCCCACTGAAACTGGCGCCTGCCAGCCGCATGGCCAGCCCATGGCAGGTGAGGACGGTGACGCCCCGGGCGTCGGCGCCAAGCAACGCCTCCAGGCGGCGCCGGATCTCGACAGCAGCATGACGGTTGTAGGCCAGGGCCACAAGGCTGCGGGGGTTTTCCCGTCGCACGCGGATCAGGTAGGCGATTCTGTGGACCAGCACCCGCGTCTTGCCGGAGCCGGGGCCGGCCAGCACCAGCACGTTGGTCTGCTCGCGGTCGTCGGCGACAATACGCTGCTGATCGGGATTCTTCAGGTTCTCAACGATGGCTTGCCATGAGGCAAGTGTGGTCTGGCGTCTGATTTCCTTGTCCCGCCCCGGCAGCCAGCGGGCGAGAAACGGAGCTTCTTTCATGGTGAAGTAGTCCATGGCCAGCCGCCCCGCTTCGTCCATGTCGGCAAGACCCCGCTGGGCAAATTCCTTCATCACGTGAACGTGCAGAACCTGCTCCCCGTAATGCAGGTCCAGGGGTTGGAAGTCCGCCTTGGTGAAGCCACGCCACGGCTTCTGCTGGTCCGGGAGGCACACCGTCATGGCCGGTCGGAAGACGATCAAACCCTTGTGAAGGCGGATGATGTCCATTTCATGGAGCCACATCAGCGCCCGATCCAGACACTTCCGGTGATTCTTCACCTTGCTGTTCACAAGCAGGTCGGGCTGAGTAACGGCCCGCAACAGCTTGCCCATGGTGGTTTCCGCCAGCAGGTCCACGCCGCGGCTCCCAGGCGGCAAGCGGCCGAGCAGGTGGCCCAGCAAACAGTTGGCCCCGTATCTGCGACGGTCTGCCGTCTCCGCCAACGCCGACCATTCACGCCGCAGGGTTATCTGCACCGTCTCCATATCCCGTTTGCGCACCGACCAACTGCCCCCTGCACCGTCCTCGCCCCGTCCGTCGTAGGCGACGCCCCGAACAATGCGCCAGAGCCGTTCCGGCAACGGATCGGGGAGATCCCGATCCCGCAGGATCTGGGAAGCCATGCGTAAGTGGAGGGGGAAGGCGTCGCCCTTCCCCTGATCCGGCGCCGCTTCCCGCATATGGGCAATCAGGGCGGTCTCCAACGCCACCGCCTCTGCAAAGCGTTTTCCGGAGGAGCGCACCACGCCTTGATGCACAAACGCAGTGAGCACCGTGTCGTTATTGGCGATGCCCAGGTTCTCCAGGTCGTGGAGGGCAGCCCGCACGCCTGCGGGGCTCAGCCCGGCGATCTCCATCAGTTCATCCGTGGTGACGCCTTCGTCCGGGGGCGCGTCAATGAGTCTTGCGGCGATCTGCAACAGTTGCTTGCGACGGGCGGTCGTGACGGTCGTGGCGCGGTCCAGACGCCTTCCGGCCTGCTCCAGGGAGTCCACCTGCAGGGAAGACGGAAACACGTGGACAACGTTCTCCTCCCGGGTGAGAAACCCGGATTCTTCCAGCCACGTGAGGGCGGTGCGGACCCGGGTGTCGTCGGTGGCGGAATCCCGTTGGAAGGTTCCGTCTTCGTCTTCCCTCAGGATTTCCCCTGCAGTGGCCACCACCTCCCCCCTGAACCGATTCTTCCGATTCAGGTTGCGCAGTGCCCGGAGAACGCTCTGGATCTCCCTCCGGGTGAGCCGGGAGCGTGCCGATAGCTTGAACTGCTGCTCCACGTCCTCGGGTGCATACAGCAGCACGCAACGGGCTGATTCGCCGTCACGGCCGGCGCGACCTGCTTCCTGGAGATAGTTCTCCAGGGAACCCGGGATATCTGCATGAATCACCAGTCGCACGTCTTTCTTATCGATCCCCATGCCAAAGGCGTTGGTAGCGACGATGGCCCGCACGTCGCCATGGATGAAGCGCCGCTGTACGTCCTGCCTGGTCTCCGGCGGCAAGCCCGCATGGAAATGGTCTGCCGCCAGTTGCCTGATCTGCAAGTATTCGGCAATCTCCTCGCTCCGGCGCCGCGTTGCGCAGTAGACGATGGCTCCACCGTGCCCGGTGGGCGGCAAGTATTCCGTCAGGAGGCCATGGACGTGGGCCAACTTCTCGCCGCCTGTGGTGGGGATCACCGCGAAGGTCAGATTGGTTCGGTTGGCGCCACCGTCAAAGACGTTCAGATCCACGTCCAGCTTGTTGTGAAAGTGCTGCACGATTTCCTGGATCACCTCCGGCTTGGCAGTGGCGGTCAGGCACAGCACCGGTGGGACGGGTCGCTTCTCCTTACAGGCCTTCTCGCGGATAAAGCGGCCCACATAGCGGTAATCGGAGCGGAAATCATGGCCCCAGCGGGATAGGCAGTGGGCTTCGTCCAGCACCCAGCCCCCAATCTCCCGCTGATCCAGCGCCAGCCGCAGGGAGCGGGAACGTAACTGCTCGGGCGAAATCAGGAGAATCCCTGCATCCCCCATCCGAACCTTCTCCAGAACGTCGGCTCTCTCGGGCATGGAGAGGAGCCCGTTGACGGTGAAGCAGGAACCGATGCCATGGGCCTCGAGACCCGCCACCTGATCCGCCATCAGCGCCACCAGAGGGGAGATAACCACCGTCAGGGCGCCGGTTTTGTAATAGCGGGACAATGCCGGGAGTTGATAGCAGAGGGACTTGCCCGTACCTGTGGGCAGAATCCCCAGCCCATGGCCGCCTCCCATGACGCATTCCACAATGGTCTGCTGGAGGGGCAATCCCCAGTCGTCTGCCGGTTCAGCGCGAAAGTCGTCGAAGCCGAACCAGCGTTTCAATTCCTTGCGGGCGTCATGGCGTTCCCGACACCAGCCACAGGTGGAACTGGCGCAGGCCAGATCCCTCAGCCGGTGAACCCATCGCCCCGCTTCCGGGAACTGATGGCGCACCCAGGGCGGCATCAGCGAGTTGTCCCCCGCCACGGACAGCCATGCCAGCACGTAGGACACGTCCCAGCCCAACCGGTTTGCCTTCGCCACAATTCGCCGTCCCTGAATTGTGCAGGCGCGGCCTTCGAGAAACGCGCCAATAGCGCGCCGGCCCTGGCCGGGGTCGGGTCGGGGTGCATTGCGTAACCAGGAAAAGAGGGCGTCCCAGCCCCGATCCGCCGCCTTCGGTTTTGGCGTGCTCAGCCAGTGCCAGGCCGTGAGCAGCTCCGGCGCCGCCTCTGTCTTCAGGGCGCGCCACTGGTCTTCGAACAGCTCCAGCGCAATACGGGCATCCAGCTCGGGGTTATTGACCTGGCCGCGCCCGAGTCTGCCGTCCTGGTAATGCTTGACCAGGTGGTGGTAAGGATTACGAGGAAAGGCCAGGGGGCTGAGGCGGAGGGTATCCACCTGCGGAAGCTTCAACAGCTCCAGGCGGGGCATGGCGGCCTGGAGATGGGGGACGTCGAAGGCAATGAGATTGTGACCCAGCAGAACGTCCGCCCCCTCTGCAAAGTCGTCCAGCCGTGACAGCTTCGCTGCCGATCCCTTACCGGAACAGACCGCCCCGGTATCCGAGCGCACCGCACCAAATGCATGGATACGACCGGTCTTCCGATCCACCTCCAGATCAAGGGAGAGGCAACACTGCGGAAAAGACCCGTTGTCTTGCTTTGATGGGGGAGTTGCCACCCGTTGGACGCAACGTTGCCCATCAGTATGGGGGACGGAATCGGCGGCGTTGCAGCCACCGTGTCAGCAAGGTGGTAGCTTCTAGCTTCTCCCTGAACACCAACCCAAGGAAAATCCCATGCAAAACGCCAACCGATGGCTTGAGGAGCTACTTCACATCAGTGAAGGCAAACCTTACCACAGCACGCTGATTGTGCCCAAGGAGTTGAGGACACAAGCCCCGACATCTGAGGGTGGTACAGTCGGACTATTGGAACATGGCAGCATGTCTGTCGGTCTAATCAATTCAGAAAGTCTCACAGGACAACAGTCCCTGCCTGCAAGTGACGACCTGAAAATATCAGGCATCACTATTTTTCAGCTAAAAAGA
>MWLD01000009.1 GCA_002018045.1 Candidatus Synechococcus spongiarum LMB bulk15M | reverse complement strand
GCCTCAGTGGTTCCACCAACGCCCGTGTCCTCCTCTTCGGCGGGGATCGCAGCGAGTGGGGTATCGGCGGCGGCATCGTCCTGCGGCCCGGCCAGGAAGGGGAAGGTCTGTCCCTCTCCCTCCAGCCCTCCTTCGGCCAGAGCGGCGCCAACAAACTCCAGCTCTTCCAGGAGGGCGGCGGCTTCTCCTACGACCCCACACAAGAGCTGGCCGTCGGCACAACCCCCCTCACCGCCCGCTTCCACGCCGAGGTGGCCTACGGCTTCCGCAACGGCACAGCCCTCCTCACCCCCTACACCCGGCTCGACACCACAGACCACAGCACCACCTACGGCGCCGGTATCCGCTACCAACTGGATAACAGTCTGGACCTGGACCTGAGCGCCAGCCGCTGGAACAGCTCCTCGGGCAACAACGACAACCGCCTCTTCCTTCAACTCCGCTCCGATCTCTAGATCGGCGTGGAGCTCGACGCCAGCCGGGTTGTGCCTCCGGCTGGCGCTCTTTCCCTTTCCCAAGGCTTTACGGCTCCTATCCAGTTCACCTTCACCTACTACCTTCCATGAAAACCTCTTCTCCTTCTTCCCTTCCCAAACTGCTCGCTGCTTCTGCTGTGGCGGCGTTGGTTACTCTTTCTACAGCAACTGTTGCTCATGCTGCTCGCCACGAAGACCCATGGGATCCAAATAGCTGGGCTCCAGAGGTAATAGGCGGCGCTGTGGGTGGTGCTGTGGGTGGCGTTGTTGCCTTAATTTTATATAGAACTATGTCTCGAGATATTAGAGAGTTTACGAAGGAGATTAAGGAATCTATAAAAGAGATTAAGGAATCTGCAAATAACGCCGGAAAACTTACGCAAGCTTTGGATGAAAACAGAGATAATCTTAAAAAATTCAAAGAATCTTTAACAGAAGATATTTTAGATAAAATTAAGCGAAATTAGTTATTTATCATTTCCCCCTCCCTGCCAATGCTCTACTCCTCACCACTACTCGTCACCCCTGCCTTGCTCGGCTTCCTGTTTCTTCTCCCTCCAGCCGTTGCAAGATTCAGCAGGGCCTGGCAACCCTCTCCACCGTGTGACGGCAGGGCAGTCCTGCTGCCCCATTGTTCCGACATGGGGCTTCTTGCTCAAGCTCCAAATTTAGATCAAGATTCGGATCCGGATAAAAGATTAATTCTAAGCCAGACCGAGCTGACTTTGCTAGAAGGAGAAGAAGAAACCTTTTTCAAACTGCGCTTAAGTAGCAGATTGAAAGAATCTGAGGTTGTCAATGTTACCATCAGCAGTAATAATGAAGAAAACATTGCAATCAGCCCTAGTTCTTTAACATTTACAGAAGATAATTGGGAAGAATGGAAAGATATTAAGGTTTCCTTGAAAAATAATGAAATTGATGAAGATAGTCTTTCAGTGGTAATTTATCTTTCTCCATCTGGAAGTGGATATGATGAAAATAATGCGCAAGATTTGAATTTAACTATGAATAAACCTGCGAAGAAATTGAATATATCACTAGAGGCTAATGTAAAAGAACTGAAAGTGTCAAGTGACAATACAGAAAACCTGATAGAACATGATATAAAGTTTCTGATCAGAGATGATATGAAATTGAATATAATAGAAGGAAAATCATTTGTTTTCCATGTAGGTTTAAGTAATGAACCGACAAGTCCTGTACAAGTAAAAGTTGTTCTCACAGATGAACAGAAAGAAATTATTAACATTGACGATAATAATGACTTTACCATCACTCCTCGTGTCTTGAATTTTACTAAAAAAGATCAACAAACCATCACATTTTCTTCAAAGAATGATTCAATTTATGAAGCCGATCAAACCATAAGCATTTGTTTTGACCCTGTTGGAGATGGCTATAATGAACTAGTTGTCTTGGATCTTGAAATAATTGACGACGATACTCCAGGGTTAGCATTGAATAGCTCCGAGTTAACCTTGACAGAAGGCGAATCAGCTTTGCTGCCCGTGAGGCTACGAACTCAACCAACAGCCCCTGTGACGGTGAAGGTCTCTACCGATAGTCCCGAAGAAGTCTTTGTTAAGCCTACAACTTTAACGTTTTCCAATGAAGATACGGATTCTCGGAATTGGGAACATCTCCAATATATTGAAATTTTTTCAAATGAAAATCAATATAATGAAAATGATCGACAGATAACCATTTTTCTTGATCCTAGTGAAGGAGGTTATGATAATAGTCAATCAAGAAAGTTTTATGTGACAATTAAAGATAAGAACAAATTACCGTTGTTTACTTTTATAACAGTGGTTTTAGGAGGAAATATTCTCGTATGGAAATTTGGCATAAAAGCAAGTATTAATGATATTGATATTAAATTTCAAAATAAAGAAAACGATCTATTGAGTCGGATTGATGAGAAAGTGACACAGATACAGACAGAAATGGAAGAAATTAAAGATAAACTTGAAAAGAAATAAAGAAGGCCTTGATTAATTGAACCAAGCTGACGGCGTCCCTTGGCCGTTTCCCGGTACGCAACCTGGAACCGGGATTGAAGCTGGTTCTCGTGGCCGGTCAAAGGGTACGCCGGCGCTGTACCACCTCTAGCGCAGCAGCAGCCCTGTGAGGAGCAGGTTCAACTCACGTCCCCGGGGCTGGAGCAGATGGCGGCGAATGGTCCATGGCGCCGTAGTCAGGAGACGCACCATGGCCCCTGTCAAGTTGGCCAGGGGGAGGGTGTTGGTGAGGAAACCGCTCCAGAGGGGTTGAGGCAGGTGGAAGAAGGTGTGAAAAAAGGTCTGTAGGTCGTTGCTGCCGAGGCCCATCAATTTCTCCAGACCAAAGCGGTAGATGCCGTGGCGGCGCACCAGGTCGTCACTCCAGAGGTTGCCCCAGGCCACACGGCTCAACGCTGTACCGCTGTGCCCCTCCCGAAGGCCCTGGGCAACGGCGGCCGCCAGGCCGGGACCACGGCGCAGCAGGGAGCCCAGCATGTAGCCCGAGGCGGGATGAACCATGGTGGCCGCCCCACCGAAACCCACCACCCGCTGCCGTCGATCCGGCAGGGGCAGGTTCATGGGAAACAGGCACCGTTCCACCTCCTGCACCTGTTCCACCACACAGCCCTGCCGCTTCAAACGCTTCTCCAGACGGTGTTGCAATACGGAGAAGGGGAGAGGCGGGCACGCCGCCAGAGACGTTTCCTCCACGAAATAGATGCCGTTGCCCCGATCCATGGCATAGAGGAAGGTGGGCGGTTCCTGCTGCTCCTCCGGGTCGAGGTGGCTGTTGCGGTAGTCCATCAGCACAGAGGAGCCGGGCCGGATGGGGGGGGGGTGAAAAGCGCCCCACCACCCCGTAGGCCGCCTGCTGGGCCACAGTGGTGCAGCGGGGACGCTGCACGAACACCGGCTGATGCCCCGTGGCGTCCACCACCAGCCGTGAACGATAGCGCTGCCCCGATGCCGCCTGCACCTCCGAGTGGTCATGGTGGTGCCGGATAGCCACGGCAGCGTCCTGCCGAACACGGACACCGTGCTGGCTGCACAGTTGGCGCCAGTACCCTTGAAGACCGTCCTTATCCACCAGACCGTAGTCCAGGCCGTGGTTCAACTCCTCCCCCAGGACAACACTGGAGCAGTGCCGCCAACGGTGGGCCAGTAAAAACCCCAGACCCGACTCATCCAGTTCATGAGCCCAGATGCCGTAGGTGTTGGGCCATGGTTGCCATGGATCCCGGGCGGCAAGGAGCGTCACCTCCAGTTGGTGACGGGCCAGCGCCGTGGCCATGCAGAGAGCTGCCGGACCTGCTCCCACCACCGTCACGTCGCAGAGCACAGCCTTGGAAGGGGGGGGATGCAATCATGGGTTTGGCAGTTGCCGAAGCTGGTCGTCGGAACTGGACAGACTACTTCAGAAAGCGTTGAGATTGACGCCCATCTGCCGGGCATAGGCGTCAAGACCCTTCTTCAGGATGGTGCGCAACGCCTTGGTGGAGATCCTCATGCGCACGTAGCGCCGTCCCTCCGGCCACCAGAGGCGCCGTTGCTGCAGGTTCACGTGTTGCAGCTTTTTGGTGCGGATGTGAGAGTGGCTGACGGCCATGGCATTGTTGGCACGCTTACCACTGAGCTGGCAGACCCGGGACATGGAATAAGCACTGAGACCCGTAGCATAGCCCGGATGGCGCCCGTTCGGACAACCCTCTCAGACGGCGAAGGAGCTACCGCAGCCGCAGGTCTGGGTGGCGTTGGGATTGGTGAAGTTGAAGCCGCCGCCGATAAGGGCAGTGCTGAAATCCAACTGGAGACCATAGATGTAAAGAAGGCTCTTGGGATCGGACACCACCTGAAATCCTGCACCGTCCGCCAGGGTGTAGGCATACGCCTTGTCGTCCTCCCGTACGTCCTGGGGCTGGATGAAGTCCATGGTGTAGCTCATGCCGCTGCACCCCCCCCGAGCGGACTCCCACCCGCAGGATGAAGTCGGTCCCTTGCTGCTGACGCAAAAAACCCAGTTGTTTCAAGGCGGCTGCCGTGATGAGAATCCCACGGCCGTCACCATCCGCCCGGGGGAGCGGGGTAGACGAGGCGGCAGGGCTGGATGTGGGGGTGGGTGACACGGCCATGGTGGTGGGCTGGATTTTGGTGCAGCTTAGGAAGCTCCGGGCAGGAGAGCTTCAAGCCGTTTGCAAAGTCGCCGCTTGCAGTGTTGATGGACGGTAGGGAACAAAGCTGGCCTTGCGGGCGCCGCAGATGGGGCATTCCCAATCCTCGGGGATGTCTTCAAAGGCGGTGCCGATGGCAATGCCGGAGTCGGGATCTCCCTTGGCAGGGTCGTAGATCATGGAGCAAACGCGGCAGATCCAAAGCCCGGGGACGGGATGGGCTGCCTCGCCGGCATCACCTTTGCCCGCCAACGCCGCCAGGGCCACTCCATAGCGCTCAGCGTGATGGTGTTCGATGGAGGTGAGAAAGCCGAAGTTGCTGGCTGCCTTCCGGAACGTGCCGGCGTGTTCACGGGATTCGGCAATCTGCTCGTCGAATTCTGCGGCGGCGGCGGTGTCACGGTCGGAGCGGGCCGCTGCGGCAAAGTCCGGGTACATGGTGGTGTACTCGTAGGTTTCCCCTTCAATGGCCAGTTCCAGACAGCGGCCGAGAAGCGCCTGCCGTCGCTCGGGGGACAAGGCCTGGGGATCCTCGACCACCAGCTCCGGATGGAGGAGGCGGAAGTGGGCAAAGGCGTGCTCGGTTTCCTGGGCGGCAGTGTCCCGGAAGAGCCTGGCCAGTTCCTTGTGGCCCAGGGATTTGGCCACCTCGGCAAAGAAAAGGTACTTGCGGTTGGCCATGCTTTCCCCGCCAAAGGCCGCTTCAAGGTTGGCGTGGGTGCGGGGTTTGGAAAGGTCCATGGGGAATGACGATGCGTCCATGACACGGTTATAATCCATACTCATAACGGATTCGAGTTAGAACATAGACAGTTTGCCGTCCGGCCACTAGTTCAAGTCGGCCCTGCCCCCCGGGTCAGCAGGGGATAACCCAGAGCCTCTCGTTCCCCTTGCCAGGCCTGGGCCACCGCTGCCGCCAGCTTGCGAATGCGCAGGATGCTGCGCTGCCGCTCCGTGACGGAAATCACACCCCGGGCATCCAGCAGGTTGAAGCAATGGCTGCACTTGAGCACCCAATCCAGGGCCGGGACAGCCAAACCTTGCTCAGCCAATTGGCTGGCCTCCGCTTCATAGAGGTGGAAGAGCTTCAGAAGGCGCTGGGGATCACTGGCCACAAAGTTGTAGCGGCACTGTTGCCGCTCCTGCTCCAGCCAGATCTGGCCGTAGCGCAGGTGGTGATTCCAGCGCAAATCCCAGAGGTTGTCCACCTCCTGCAGATACATGGCCAACCGCTCCAGCCCATAGGTGATTTCCACGGAAACGGGACAGCAGTCCAACCCACCACACTGCTGGAAATAGGTGAACTGGGTGATCTCCATGCCATCCAGCCACACCTCCCAACCCACACCCCAAGCCCCGAGAGTCGGTGATTCCCAGTTGTCTTCCACAAAGCGAATATCGTGGCGCTCGGACGCAATACCCAAGGTCTCCAGGGAGCGAAGATAGGTTTCCTGAATGCCGGCGGGAGAGGGTTTGATCAGCACCTGGTATTGAAAATAGTGCTGGGCCCGATTGGGATTATCCCCGTAACGCCCGTCTCCGGGTCGTCGACAGGGCTCCGGATAGGCCACGGCCCAGGGCTCCGGACCAAGGGCCCGCAAAAAGGTGTGGGGACTCATGGTGCCGGCCCCTTTCTCCGTGTCGTAGGGCTGGAGCAGGACGCAGCCCTGTTCTGCCCAGAAGCCGTTGAGGGTGGTAAGGATCTGCTCGAAGGTTTGGAGGCTGGACATGGAACAAAGGGTCGCCAAGGGGACAACTTGAATGGATGTAATCGCCATTGTCTCAAGTTGCCGGAAAGGCCTGTAAACTCATGACAACCCTTGCAAGCATCGAGCATGATCGGCCTGAGTCCGTTAATGATGAATAGCGGAGCCCTTGCTCTCGGAGATCCGTCGGCGCCATCCCAACCGCGGGATAACCAACTGAAGAGCGGTCTGGTCACAACCATGGCCTGGACCCTGGCGCTGTTGGAGCTGGTTGTGGCCGTCACGCTGGCCCTGGGTCAGGCTCTGCTGATTGTCATGATCCTCGTTGCGCCCCTTGACTCTCCTCCCCAGCAAAAAGACCAGCCCGGAATCTAGGACGCTCCAGTGCTGGGGCAGTCCGGCTCGCCGCTGGTTAAGCTGGCAACGGAATCATCGTTTTTCGTGCGTCAGGCTTTCATTGCAGGGAACTGGAAAATGCACATGACATGTGCAGCCGCCCTGCGTTTTCTTGAAGATTTCCTCCCCCAGGTAACGGAAACCACGGACCGGACCGTTATTCTGGTTCCACCCTTTACGGCCCTCTCCAGCCTCAGCAGCGCCATGCATGGAGGTCGGATTCGGCTGGGCGCCCAGAACGTGCATTGGGATGGGGATGGGGCCTACACGGGCGAGATCTCTGCCCCCATGTTGACGGAGCATGGGGTGCGCTACGTGATTGTGGGCCATAGCGAGCCGCGCAAGTATTGGTGTGAAACCGACGAGGCGGTCAACCGTCGGGCCCATGCAGCGCAAAAGGAAGGGCTGACACCCATTCTCTGCATTGGGGAAAGCCTGGAGCAACGCCAGGCCGGTGAAACGGATGCGGTGATTCACCGCCAGGTGGAAGCCGGGCTGGACGGTCTGGAACTGGATTCCCTGGTGGTGGCCTATGAACCCCTCTGGGCCATCGGGACAGGAAAGACCTGTGGTGCGCCAGAGGCCAACCGCATCTGCGGGCTGATCCGTCAATGGTCAGGCAATCCGGATCTGCCCATCCAATACGGCGGTTCCGTAAAACCCGGGACCATTGACGAACTGATGCATCAGTCCCACATTGACGGGGTGCTTGTGGGTGGCGCCTCCCTCGACCCCGACGCCTTTGCCCGGATCGTCAACTATCAAGCGTTCACGGAAGACTAGGTCGCCCGCCATGGAGAACCGGATCCCGGGTCTGGTGCCGGGTCGTACCGCAGTGATGGCGGTGGTGAACGTCACGCCCGACAGCTTCAGTGACGGGGGACGTATCACCAGCGTGGCCCAGGCTGTTGACGCCTGTAGAGCGTCTCTCGAGGCGGGCGCCCACATCCTGGATATTGGCGGCCAGAGTACCCGTCCTGGTGCTGTGGAGGTGGGGCCTGCTGTGGAGATGGAGCGGGTGTTGCCCGTGATTCGGGCCCTCCGCCAGCAGTTGGGATCCGAACCCGTGCTCTCCATCGACACCTTTTGGGCCGAGGTGGCGGAGGCGGCCCTGAGGGAAGGAGTGAACTGGATAAACGACGTGAGCGGTGGCAACCATGATCCAGCCATGTTGTCTCTGGTAGCGCGCTGGCGTTGTCCCTATGTGCTCATGCATCGCCGGGGAAACAGCCGCACCATGGACAACATGGCCCACTACAAAGGCGTGGTGGGGGAGGTGGAGGCTGCTCTGCTGCACCAGACGACCACTGCGCAAGCAGGTGGTGTTCAGCCCTGGCAGATCCTCTGGGATCCTGGCCTGGGATTTGCCAAGACCACCCACCACAACCTGACCCTCCTGCACCACCTGTCCCGCCTGGCCAGCCACGGTTATCCCCTGCTGGTGGGGCCTTCCCGCAAACGGTTCATCGGTGAGGTCCTTGTCCGGCCCGACCCCTGTCAGCGCATCTGGGGAACGGCCGCAACGGTCTGCAAGGCCGTTGCTGGTGGTGCTGCCGTGGTGCGCATCCACGACGTGGAGGCCATGGCGCAGGTGGTGACCATGGCCGATGCCCTCTGGCCTTCGCCCCAGACCCGGACTTGCTCGCCACTGGATGCATCTCAGCCCCGGTGGTCCACCAGTTGACGCCGACACAGGTTCACCAGTAGATCCCGGCGCAGATAAGGATAGCGGCCAACCCACAGATTCTGTTGTGGCAGCCAGGCATCACTGAACGCCACGATGGGGGAGAAATCCCGGCGGTTGGCCAGGGCCAGACAGCAAACGGTGTCGCCGCGACGAATGCCCTGATGCTTCTGCTCCAGGGGAAATGCCAGGGTGCCAAGGAAGCCGTCCTCATCGCCAAGCTCCAGATTGAGCCAGCGCCGCTGGCTCTCCACCAGCTCCAGTCGTCCTTTGGCATTGACGTCCTCGCGGCGCGCCGCAACCCGCTCTTCCGCGAACAAATCCCCCACTTGGCCGATCACAAGCGCGGCGTGGGGGAAACGGCGCAGACGACCGTTGCGCTGGGCAGCCACAGCCACAGGCGCCCACAACCAGGTGAGGCCGAAAACAATGCCGGTGACCAGCCAAAAGGATCCCCAGGGGCCGGAAAACCCGAAGGCTTGGCCGAGCAACAAGCTGACCACACCCCCAACCACTGAAATCATCACCCGCTGGAGTAACACCTGAGGGCCGCCCCAGCAAGCACTGAACTGGGGGCCGGTGGCCACCCTGGGAAGCAACTGGTCGCGCTCCGCTCCACTCAGGGGAATCAGCATGGCGCCATGGTCTCGGTGGCTGCTAGTTGCAGGAAGGCCCGGAACTCCGAACGTCCGGATTAAAGTAGGTGTTCCAGCCCATAGACCAGCCCCTCCAAGGCGCCTACCTGGCGAATGGTTTTCAGCACGCCAGGCATGTAGGCGCTGCGGTCCATGGTGTCGTGACGCAGGGTGTAGGTCTCGCCGGGGCCGCCGAAGATCACCTCCTGATGAGCCACCAGCCCGGGGAGTCGCAGGGCATGGAGCCGTAGGCCGCTGGGGCGTTGTCCACCACGGCTGCCCGCAAGGCTTTCCTTCTCCTCTACAACGGTCGGATTGTAGATCTTGCCAACGGCTTCCAACAACTCTGCCGTTTTGATGCAGGTGCCGCTGGGGGCATCCGCCTTGCCGTTGTGGTGCAACTCGACGAGCTCGGCATGGTCGTAGAAGCGGGCCGCTGCCACAGCAGCCTGCTGCAGCAACACCATGCCCACGGAAAAGTTGGGAATCACCGCAGCGCCAACAGAAGCCTTACGGCTGAAATCCGCCAGATCGTCCAGTTGTTCGGGAGAGAGCCCCGTTGTGCCAATAACCGGATGAACACCGTAGGCAATGGCCGCTCGGGTGTGGTCGTACACCACGGCGGGATGAGTGAAATCCACCATCACGGCGCCACGATGCTGCTGGCTCACCAGGCAGAGGTGCCCCTCCAGATCCTGGCTGACCGCCACGTCCAGAGCGCCCAGACCCAGCAGGGATCCGATGTCCTGCCCTTGCGCCGCCGCCGCTGTATCAACGGCGGCTACCAGATCAAGATCCGCCGCCGCCGCCACTGCCCGCACCACATGGGCGCCCATGCGCCCAAGCGCTCCAACAACAAGCACGGGAATTGTCGAGGCTGTGGAGGAGGAACCTTGATCGGTAAGGGGCATGGAGGAAGCAGGCATACGGTCTCCGCTCACCCAAACCATAGCTGCGGGCCCGCCGAGATCAATGATGGCTGCAAGGGGCCAGAGAACGGGTTCCTGTTCCAGGAGACGGTTCAGGCCGGCGCGGGAGACTGGAGAATCCGGGCGGCCTGTTGGACGATCGGCAGAGCCTGATGCGGGAACCACGACCCTGGTATCAGCGGTATCTACCGTCCCGGCTTCCCCGTGTCCGGACGGGTAGCTCTTGCCAAAGGGTCTCCCCACCATGGACTATTGCTGCCGTTTGTGGGAATTGTCCATGGCTTGCGAGCGCACGTTTATTGCCATCAAGCCCGATGGAGTGCAACGGGGATTGGTGGCGAACATCCTGGGCCGTTTCGAGCGCAAGGGCTTCACCCTGGTGGGCCTCAAACTGCTGACCCCCAGCCGGGCGCTGGCTGAGCAGCACTACGGGGTTCACCGGGAGCGTCCCTTCTTCGGGGGACTGGTTGAGTTCATCACCTCCGGCCCTGTGGTGGCCATGGTGTGGGAAGGGGAAGGGGTCATTGCCAGTGCCCGCCTCCTCATTGGCGCCACCAAGCCCCTGGATGCGGCACCCGGCACCATCCGTGGTGACCTGGCAGTGGACATTGGCCGCAACGTGGTCCACGGTTCCGACGGCCCGGACACCGCCCGATTTGAAATTGGTCTCTGGTTCCAACCGGAAGAGCTCGGCAGTTGGAAGCCGGCAGATCAATCCTGGCGCACCGAGTCTTGAGCAGAGGCTGGAGAAAAGCGGTTCCAGCGGAAGGCATGGAGGAAGGGGGTGGCCCAGGGGATGTTGGGTAAGCCTGCTGCACCAGAGTCCAGCACCGCTCGTGTGAGTTCTGCGGTAACGGCAGCCAGCAGGACCCCGTTGCGGTGGTGGCCCGTGGCCATCACCAGTCCCGCCAACGGACCTGGCCCCAGCACGGGCTGTTGATCCCTCGTGCAGGGCCGAAACCCGTACCAACGCTCCATGGGCGGCCATCGGGTCGCTGCAGGCAACAACTCCCGCAGACTCCGTTCCAACCGGGTCTGCCCCATGGGGGTGAGGCCCGGGGTAAATCCCACCTGCTCACTTGTGGCGCCCACCACCACCAGGCCATCCTGTCGTGGCACCAGGTAGGCTCCGGGACCAAAGAGCACCCGCCGCAAGGCCTGGCGCGGCGCCTGCACAGAGAACATCTGCCCCTTGATGGGGGCCACCGGCACCTGGGGGATCAACTTGTGGCTCCAGGCGCCGCAACACAGCACCGCCTGCCCACAGGGTAACCACAGTCTCTTCCCATCACTGGTGCGCCGGGTAATGCCCACCAGGTGCTTACGGCCGCTGCCATCCTCTTCCCAGCACAACCGTTCCACGGTGACCTCTTCCTCGAAGAGCACGCCACGACGGCGGCACGCCTGCTCCAGGGCCGCCATCAACTGGCGACGACTATCCAACTGACCATCCTGAGGAAACAACAGCCCGCAGGTAAAGGCAGGGCTGATACCCGGCACCTCGGCCTCCAGGTCGGCACGCTCCAGAGGACGACCAGCGGCTGCCGTGGGGAAAGCCTGGCGTTGCGCTTCACTGGTGAAGGGTACCACCGTGCCACAAGGCAGCCAGCCGCAGGGGAGGCCACTATCTTCCTCAATGGCGCCCACCCATGCAGGAATCATCCGGAGACTGCGCTGGGCCAACGCCAATAAGGATCCGCCGAGGCTCTCGGCGTGGGGAGCCGCCATTCCGGCAGCGGCAAAGCCTGCAGCGTCCCGCCGTGCACGACGCAGGAGACGCACGGACCCACCATGGCGGGCCAGGCCGTGGGCTACCGCCAATCCCATCAGACCACCTCCCAAAACCAGCACCTGCTGTTGCTGGCTCCGGTGCAGTGCGGTCATGGCAGGGTGCGTGAGAAACCTCTGGGGCAACCCTTGTTCAAGACGGTCTGATCCGGGACGCGACCCCCATGCTACGCCCTCTGGCCACCCGCATGGGCAGGACAACAAACCGTGAGCCGGGGCGATGAGACGGTTAGAATCCTGAAGCGTCTTGGAACGGTTGGCCATGGCCGCTGCTGATGGGCACAGACACCACAACTGGGTCGCCGTCATTGGCCTGGAAACCCATGTGCAACTGGCCACCCGGAGCAAAATTTTCTCCTCCAGCTCCACCGCCTTTGGCGATGCCCCCAACACCCATGTGGACCCGGTGGTCTTCGGGCTGCCGGGCAGCTTGCCGGTGCTCAATGCCCTGGTGCTGGAATTTGCCGTCAAGGCAGGCCTGGCCATCAACTGCCGTATTGCCGAGCACAGTAAATTCGACCGCAAACAATACTTCTATCCCGACCTTCCAAAAAACTACCAAATCTCCCAATACGACCAACCCATCGCTACGGAAGGCTGGATCGAGATCGAGGTGGCCGAGAAGGGGCAACCCACCATCAAAAAACGCATCGGCATTGAACGCCTTCACATGGAGGAAGACGCGGGCAAACTCCTCCATGTCGGTGCGGATCAACTCTCGGGCAGCACCCATTCTCTCGTGGATTACAACCGTGCGGGTGTTCCTCTGGTGGAGATTGTCTCCAAACCGGAGTTGCGCAGTGGCCGGGAGGCAGCAGCCTATGCTGCGGAGTTGCGTCGTATTGTGCGCTATCTGGGGGTGAGTGACGGCAACATGCAGGAGGGATCCCTGCGTTGTGATGTGAACATCTCGGTGCGTCCGGGTGAAGACGCTCCTTTTGGCACCAAAGTGGAAATCAAGAATATGAATTCCTTCTCCGCGATTCAAAAAGCTTGTGACTACGAATTCAAGCGCCAAGTGCAAGCTGTTGTGACAGGAAACGCCGTTGTGCAGGAAACCCGGCTCTGGGATGAAGGGCAACAATGCACAAAAGCCATGCGCAAGAAAGAGGGCAGTAGCGACTACCGTTACTTCCCCGAACCCGACCTGGGACCCATTCACGTCAGTGTGTCTCAACGCCAGGCCTGGCAAGCCGAGTTACCGGAATTGCCCGCCGCTCGTCGCCACTGCTACGGCCAACAACTGGGGCTCTCGGAGTACGACGCTCGGGTACTCACCGATGAGCGACCTATGGCCGACTACTTCGAGGCCGCCGTGGCCGCAGGTGGGAACCCCAAAACTATCGCCAATTGGCTGATGGGTGATCTTTCCGCCTATCTCAATTCCCAAAAGCTCAGCGCAGACAAGCTTCCCTTCACGCCAGCCCGGTTGGTGGAGTTGGTGGGGCTCGTCGATAGCAACACCATCAGCGGTAAAACCGCCAAGGAGCTCTTGCCCGAGCTGCTGGCCAACGGTGGTTCACCGGTGGCCCTGGTGCAGCAGCGGGGCCTCACCATGGTGAGTGACCCCGTCCGGATCACCGCCTTGGTGGAGGAGTTACTGGCGGCCCATCCCAAGGAGGTGGAACAATTCCGCAAGGGGAAGACCAGAATCAAGGGCTTCTTTGTGGGTCAACTGATGAAGAAAACCAGGGGCAAAGCGGATCCCAAGCTGGCCAACCGAATCCTGGCCAACGCCCTGAAGGGTTGATCAAGCTTCCCTTGCCTGTCCGGCAAGGGCCATGCCTACCTGCTGGGCCAACTCCACAAGGTCGCCGTGATTCTTGAGGATCACGTCGGCCAACCTTCGCTTGCGCTCCAGTGGCCACTGGGCCTGGATCCGCTGCCGGGCCTCATGGGAGCTGAGTCGGTCCCTTGCCAGGAGCCGCTCCAGTTGGCTGCCCTCATCCAGATCCACCAGCCACACCTCACTACACAATGCCTCCAGCCCTACCTCAAACAGGAGGGGCGCCACCAGCACCACGGTTGCCGCCTGGCGATGCCGCACCAGATCCCTTGTGAAAGCTTCTTTTACCAGGGGATGGGTCAATGCTTCCAGCCAGCGCCGTTCCGTGGGATGGGCAAAAATTATGCGCCCCAGAGCGCGGCGATCCAGCGCATCACCAGGAGTTTGCACCTGCTGCCCATAGCGATCCAACACAGCTTGGCTAGCCGCTGTGCCGGGCGCCAGCAATTGCCGTGCATAGACATCCGCATCCAGCACCGGTAGACCATGGCTACCCGACAAGATGGCGGCCACGGTGCTCTTGCCCGTGGCAATGCCGCCGGTGAGCCCAATGCGACGTTGTGCGCACCAGTGGCGGCGCGGGTGACCGGGATCTAGCGCCATGGAACATGCACTCCCCTGGATCCAGGCAACACTTCCCTGCCGATGTGCCTGCTGGTCTTGAAGCTTACAGTCAGGACCCGTAATCCGAGGGTGTGATCTCTCCATCTCCGGATTCTCAAGACGAGCGCACCGATATGGCGATACTGTCTATCTTCGTACTGCCGGTTTTGCCCGCTTCAGCCACCAGCGCAGCGACTTCGGTAAGGGAAAGGCAACTCCTACCCCCGGCAGGTGGAGGCCAGGAGTTGCCCTTGCTGTGAACAGACTTCAGAACACAGAGATGAAGCGCAGCTCAAGGGAGTGATCCACGGGAGAAGAGCCGGTGCGGTCCTCCTGCCGTTGCCCCTCCAGGGAGATCGCCCAAGGTTCATCCATCTGTCCCGTCCCGGTGTAGGGCGTCAGCGCCCACCGCAGGCTGGTGCTGCTGCTATACGGGGAGAATGCCAGGCCCAGTGAAGGGGTAACGGTGAGGCGGTCACCGAAGGCGGAGAAACCATAGGCCAGCCTGGTGGCAAACTGCTGGTGCTCGTTGCTATCGGGGTCGCCACCCAGCCCCTCCATGGTAGTGGGGTTGAGCAGTGCATCCAGGCCACCTGTTGCGGCAGCACCCAGGGCGTGACTCACCGAGAAGGACGGACCGCGATCAGAGGGGTGGGGGTCCCATGCCAGGGAGACGGCCATGCCACGGTCCCGGAAGTCTTCTGACCCATGGGTAAGCAAGATACGCCCCTTGAGGTCGGCGCTGATCCCACGCTGGGGATCCATCCAGGAGACTCCAGCGCCCAGCTCGGTGCCAAAGCCGGTTTCCGCATCACCACTGTCTTGACGGACACCCACACTCAAGCTGGGGAGCAGTGAAGCGCCGTTGGACAGGGGGAACGGCCTGACCGCCTCCAATCCCAGCCGGAAACGGGAGACGTTCCCCTCCGAGCCGGCAAGACCGTCCACCGCGTCGGTAGTGGTCTTCACCGTCATCACGTCCGCTATGGTGCTGAGGCTCAGCCCTTCAGCGCCACCGTCCAGCAGCAAGCCGTCCATGCCTGCTGACGCCATGGTCATGTTGGTGGCGGGGTTATACGTCGTCCCTTCCGAGGTGAGGGAGAGGGTACCCCAGCCGTACCCGGCGGTGGCCCAGATGCCCAGCCGTGGGGTGAGGGCGTAGCGACCGTAGGGATAGAGACCGGTCATGGTGGTGCTGATCTCACCCTCCATGCCGTTGTCTGCTTCGTAGCCGCCGCTGCCCCAGGAGTGGGAGAGTGCAGCACCGGCCAGCCAACGTTCGGAGTTCCACTCCGCTCCCAACAGGGCAGTAGTCACGTCGCTGTCAAGGGAGACGGCGGCGGCCTTGCCGCTGAAGGAGGATAGGGCGCCCTCACCCCAGAAGGAAAGGGGTGGAGCTGAGCCGGAGGGAGAGAAGCTGAAGGAAGAATCCTGCACCAGTTGGTGGCTGGTGAGGGTTGTAAAGCCCAGCAGCTTGGCTAACGCCGACTGGTTCTCTGCTAACGGCACAGCGCCGTTCAACTCTTCA
>MWLD01000059.1 GCA_002018045.1 Candidatus Synechococcus spongiarum LMB bulk15M | reverse complement strand
GGCCCAGGTCGCCGCGGCTGTTCGGCGCCAATTGCTCAACGGGCAGCCGTTTGAGCCGACCATGGCGTGTGGCCAGAAGTAACTGGCTGGTGTCCCCACAACAGGCGGCGCCCACGATGGTTTCACGGGGGAGCAACCGTAAAAGGGACGCACCGGCAGGGCTGTCCAGTTCTTGCAGGAGATCCGGGGTTACGTCAAGGCGCAGCAGGCGGCCGCAACTGGTGGCCACCACCAGAGCCACCGCGCTTTCCGGGCAGGGCGCCGCCCGACAGAGTGTCCGTCCAGGACGTAACTTGAACAGGACGACCGTACGACCGGAGTTCTGCGCCCGCGCCGCCAACTCCGTAACAACAGCAGCCTTGAGCCAGCGACAACGGCCGTCACAACTCAGCAAGGCCACCCCCGCGGCAGTGGAGGAACCACCCAGCAACGCCAACTGAACCGGACGATCCACCTGCCCCCCCAGCTTCTCGGGGAGAAAGCGGGCCAAGGCTTGCGGTTGAGGCGCTACTCGTTCCCAGCGGAGGTTGGCGATCCGTCCCATGGCGCTGAACACCACCAGTCGGGGCTCAGGCTGCACGGGAACGAGACAACGGGGCGGTTGAGGTTGGCTGGCGAGGGGCGCCGGTTGCTCCAGGTTGAGTCGGGATACGGCCAGGGGAGAAGCCAGACGTAGCTGCCCGTCAGCCTGCACCAGCAGTTGCCCATCCTCCGGAATGGTGACACGGGCCGATGGCTGCTGTCCGGAACGGGCCGGTTCAGTGGAGCGGGACGGCGCACCGGGGACAACCTGGCCCAGGAGTCGGGTGCGGCGGGGTGTGGCGTAGCACTTGCGCAGGTGTTGCAGTTGCCGGATCAGTGCTTTAACCCTGCTGTTGCGGTCGTCCAGAAGAACTTGGAGTCGCGCCTGCTCCGCCTCCAGTTGTTGCCGTTCCGTGTCCAGACTTTGCCGCTCCAGCCCGGTCAGACGGCGCAGGGGCATGGCCAGCACAGCCTCTGCCTGGATCGGGCTGAGACCAAGCTGCACTTGCAGTACCGCCGCCGCTCGCGCCGCTTCCGACGCCTGGCTGATGAGCAGAATCACGTGTTGCAGTTGGGCCAGGGCTTCCAGCAACCCTTTGACCACCTCCAGCCGCTGCCCGATTTTGCCCAGAGCAAAGCGATAGCGTCGCAGTGTGGTCTGCTCGCGGAATTCCAGAAAAATCTCAAGCGCCCGCCGTAGGCTCAACTGGGTAGGTTTGCCATCCACCAGGGCCAGAAGAATGGCGCCGAAGTTGCTTTGCAGGGCGGTGCGGCGGAACAACTCCTGCAACACAACGTCCGGCTCACCATCCCGACGCAACTCGATCACCACCCGCATGCCTTCCCGGTCGCTCTCGTCACGGATGTCGGCAATTCCACTGACGCGACCATCGTTGACCTGCTCCGCCAGCTTTTCAATCCAGTTGGCCTTGCTGAGCTGGTAGGGCAGTTCCGTCACCACAACGGCATGACGGCGGTGACGACCCTTGCCGGGTTGGACGGCTTCCAGATGGGCCACCCCACGCAGGGGAATGCTGCCCCGCCCCTGCATGTAGACCTCCCGCAGGCCAGTGCCCACAGGGATTTCCCCGCCCGTGGGAAAGTCGGGACCGGGAATCAGTTGCAACAGTGCTTCATCACTCAGTTGGGGGTTGCGCAGGAGGGCTACAAGGCCATCCACAACTTCCCCCAGGTTGTGGGGGGGGATGTTGGTGGCCATGCCTACGGCAATGCCGGTGCAGCCGTTGAGCAGAAGAATGGGCAGTTGGGCAGGCAGAACTGCAGGTTCCTGCTGAGACCCGTCGAAATTGGGTGTGAAGTCCACCGTGGCCTCTGCCAGCTCCCCCAGCAGCGCCCCATGGGACAGAGGCGCCAGGCGGGTTTCCGTATAACGCATCGCCGCCGCCGGATCGTCGTCCACCGAACCGAAGTTGCCGTGGCCTTGCAGCAGCGGGTGGCGGCTGGTGAAGGTCTGCACCTGACGCACCAGGGCGTCGTAGACTGCTGTTTCACCGTGGGGATGGTATTTCCCCAGGACATCACCCACCACCCGGGCACACTTGCGGAAAGGACGCTCCGGCGTCAAACCCAACTCATGCATGGCATAGAGAATGCGCCGCTGCACGGGCTTCAAGCCGTCTCGCACGTCGGGCAGGGCGCGTCCCACGATCACGCTCATGGCGTATTCCAAGTACGAGCGCTCCATCTCCTCCCGCAATGAGGTGGGGAAGATGCGATCACTGACCATGCCGCTGGATCACGGATTCGGCTTAGCCTAAGGAAAGGCCGAGTGCTTTCTTTCAGGGAAGGGTGTTGTCCTCTTCAGGCATGTCCTCTTCAAGCTCGTCCTGTTGCGGCGACGGTGTTGTATCGTCCCTTTCCGGGCGTCGTAACCTGGCAATGGCGCGCGCCCGTTCCACTGCGTTCTGCAAGCGGGAATCCGTAAACAGCTCACGGGTCGCAACCCGCAGCTTCTCTCCCCATAGCTGACTTTCCTGGAAATCTTCTTCCACATATTCCGGCTCCCGATCCAAGGCGCGAATGGCCATGCCGATGGTGGACTCCTGCTGATCTCCATGGTTGTAGAGGGCGGCGGCCAGGGCTAATTCCGGCTCTGCCACCTGGTCGTTGATGGCGATGGCCTGGCGCCAGCTCTCCATGGCCGCCTCGAGTTGATCCGCCTCGTAGAGTACGAGACCCTGGTTGTTGATAGCCGCCCAGAAGTTGTCCTGCTTGGCGGCAGCCTCCTGGAATGCCGCCAAGGCTTCCTCCCCTTGCCCTTGCAAAAAGAGGGCGTTGCCCAAATCGAAGTAGGCGTTGGCATTCTCCGGATCCAGATCGAGACCCTTGCGGATCAAGGTTTCTGCATTGGCAAAGTCGTCGTCGGCCATGGCGAGGGAGGCCTCGGCAAACCAGACCCCGGCATTGTCGGGATCCAGAAGTTTGGCTTGGGCCAGGGCCTCTTTGGCTAATGCAGAATCCCGGTTGCGTAGCCGGGCTTCCGCCAACAACAACCAGTTCCGGGGATTGGAGGGCAGAAGACGGACAGACAAATCAGCCAGGTTGGCGGCATCTTCCAGTTGACCGTTCTGTAACACCTGGGCAGCGGCCTGGGCAATGCTCAGTGCCGAGGCTTCAAGCTCCTCTTCCCTGGGAATGTAGACATAAGGAACAAGCGCCGGAGCCGGGGCGGCAAGGCAGAACCCTAAACCTGCCGTCACCAGCGACAGCCTGAGCCCCCGTGGAAACAGAACAGGACCGGAGCCATGGGTACCCACGACAAACAAGGCTAAGAGATTGGCTATCCTAGGCCTTCTCGATTGCACCACGTCGTCTTGTCCGTAGCCCCTGGTTCCCTGGAAGCAGCTCTTCATGCGTTGGACCTGCCGGATCCCGAGGCGGATGATCCGAGTGAGACGGAGTTCCTGCAAAAAGTGGATCAGGCTTGGTCTGTTTGCGACCGGTTTGACCTGCAGACGGAGATCTGGCGGGGAAGGATTCTGCGGCGCATTCGGGATCGCGGCAAGCGCCACGGCCGGAACCGGGACGGCACGTTTACGTTTGTGCAGTGGTTGCGGGAGCGGGACATCAGCAAAAGCCATGCCTATAGCTTGATTCAACTGGCTGACTCCGCAGATAACCTTGTTGCCGAGGGCAGTCTGGATCCCGCCTGTGTCAACAACTTTTCCAAACCCGCCTTTCTGGCCACCGCCAAAGCGGCACCACCGGTGCAGCAGTTGGTCAACACCGCAGCCAATGAAGGCGAACGGATCACCCGGCATCAGGTGAAGCGCCTGGATGATGAGTTCACTGCGGCCAGCAGCGTGCTCTTGCCGGACGAGGTTCGCCAACGCACCCAGGCGCAGGTCTTGCCCCCCAGGGCGGTGGCTCCCCTCGTGAAGGAGTTGGCCCGCCTGCCGAAGGAGCAGCAGGAGCAGTTGCGCCAGGCGTTGGCGGCCACACCGGAGCTGGATGCCGTCAAAGCCACCACCCAAACGGCCCGCAGCATGGCCACGGTTCTGGATGCCGCCCTGGCTTTGAACACACTGCGGGAGGACGGTTCCCTGAACCTGGACAAAGCCATGGGGGAAGCCCAGCGCTTGGAAGTGCTGGGAATCCTGGCGGAAATCCTGCGCCATGCCCGGCAGGTTGAGCAGGCTGCCAGCCAGTTGAACCGCAGTTGGCAGCGGATGGGTGATCTTCATGAGCGCCTCTGGCTGGAAAGCGGTGACGGCACCCCCCACCTGCGCCACCTGCTGGAGACGCTGGAGTCCTTGTCGGGGAGTCCCCTGCACGTCTCCATCGGTGCATTGGGCGGCCAGGAACGCCTCCGTGTGGAGATCACCGTCAGCGGTGGTTGAATCCCAATCCGTCGGCGGTGCTCTACTGGTGGCCCTGGGGGCTGCTCCGGGTGCCGGTCTGCGCTGGTGGCTGGTGCGACAGTGGTCCCCCTACTGGCCAGGCCGCCGCCACCAGCACCAACGTCCGGGACAAGCCGGCGCTCCCTGGGCCACCATGGCGGTCAACGTCATGGCGTCCGGCGCCTTGGGATTGCTGGCAGGCTTGCTGGTGCGCCATCCCCAGGAGGAGTTGTGGCTCTGGCTGGGGGTGGGTTTTGCTGGAAGCCTCAGCACCTTCTCCACCCTGATGGTGGACGTGACCCTCCTGCTGAGAACCGGTCACCGGCAAGAAGCGCTGGGCCTGGCCGGAGTCAGCGTCGTAGGCGGCTACAGCCTCTTGACCCTGGGCCTGGGCCTGGGGGAGGCGTTGGCCCCATGAGTGCCAGGCATACCATGGCTGCCGACGAGATGCGGCGGGTCCTGTTGGTGGCGGCGGGGGCTGTTCCCGGCGCCCTGTTGCGCTGGCAGGCTGCTGTCCAACTGGGCCCTTACCTGCCTCCCGGTGGATCCGACGTTCTGGTCAACGGTTTGGGTAGCTGGCTGCTGGGCTGGCTGGTGACCTGGCCCCCCTCCCGTCAGGGGCTCCAGTTGCTGCTGGGGGCGGGATTTTGTGGATCACTCACCACCTTCTCCTCCTGGATGCTGGTGACCGAGAAACTGCAGCAGCAAGGATTCGTAACGGGTTTGCTCTGGCTGGGTCTGGGTCTGACGGTCGGACTCACCATGGCCTGGCTGGGTCAACTGCCGGGCCAGGGGCAGCAGCGCCCGTAAACTGTTACTGCCTGTGGACCCAAGGGGCATGACCAGCAACCGCCCCAGTGTCTCCGAGCAGGTTGCCCAGCAGTTGGCTGTGCTGCTGCGAGACGGCAGTTACGACCGTGCCAAACATCTTCTGGAACCCCTCCAACCCGTGGACATTGCCGAAGCCATCGGCACCCTGCCCACCGCCCAACAGGCGCTGGGCTTTCGGCTCCTGCCCAAGGATCTGGCCATTGAGGTCTACGAGGATCTGGAACCGTTGGTGCAGCAGACCCTTTTGGAGACCCTGCGCTCCAACGAGGTGTTGGAGGTGGTGGAGCAGATGGCGCCGGATGACCGGGTGCGTCTCTTCGACGAATTGCCGGCCAAGGTGGTGCGGCGCCTGCTGCAGCAACTGAGCCCGGAAGAGCGCCGCGTTACGGCTCAATTACTGGGCTATGCCCCCGGCACGGCGGGCCGGCTCATGACGACGGAGTTCATCGCCCTCAAGCAGCAGCAGACGGCGGCGGAAGCCTTGAACGTGGTGCGTCGTCGGGCGCGAGAGACGGAAACCGTCTACGCCCTCTACGTCACCGACGGTTTCAGTCGCCTGACGGGAACTCTGTCCTTGCGGGAGCTGGTCACGGCCGAGCCGGAGTTGCTGGTGGCCGAGGCCATGACCAGGGAGGTGGTGTCCTTGACCACGGAAGTGGACCAGGAGGAAGCGGCGCGCTGGATCCAGCGCTACGACTTCCTGGCGCTACCGGTGGTGGATCGTGAGGCCCGGCTGGTGGGGATCGTCACCGTGGATGACGTCATTGACGTGATTGAACAGGAGGCCACGGAGGATCTCTATGCCGCTGGCGGCATCCAGACCACGGACGAAGACGACTACTTTCAGATCAATCTGCTGCAGGTGGCCCGCCGCCGGCTCGTGTGGCTGCTGGTGCTGCTACTGGCCAACGTGGGCACCGCCTCCGTGATTGCTGCCCAGGGTGCAGTGTTGTCTCAATATGTTTCCCTTGCAGCCTTTATTCCCCTGCTCATTGGCACCGGCGGCAACGTGGGCGCCCAAAGTTCCACGGTGGTCATCCGCGGTCTGAGCACAAGGCGAATTCAGGCCGTCGGAGCTTGGCAATCCGTGTTGCGGGAGAGTGCTGCCGGGGCGCTACTGGGTTTGCTGCTGTCCGTCATTGTCGGTCTGGTGGCCTGGGTTCTGGGCTATCCGCAGCAGGTGGCCCTGGCAGTGGGGGGGAGTTTGCTGGCCATTGCCACCATGGCGGCAACGGCAGGCTCCTTGCTGCCCCTCCTGTTTCGTCGTCTGGGCTTTGACCCGGCCTTGATGTCGGCCCCCTTCATTACGACGGTGGTGGACGTGGCGGGGGTGTTCGTTTATCTGCAACTGGCCTCCAGGTTGCTGCTGCCTGTGGCTTGAGGCCCGCGGTGTAACATCCCCAGGACGTTCCTCTTCAGTACCACCGTGGAGCTCGCTAGCGTGAGAGATTCACCGACCTGCAGTTGGGTAAGCACTTCTACTTAAATTTTCTGAAAACGGGAAAATCCGTGATCTTCTTTACGGTTCTTAAGGTTAGGATTTGCGCACAATTCGGAGCAGCTTACGTCACCCATGGTTCTGGCCATCTCGACCTCCCCATTCACCGGTCAACCAACCGCCAGTGCCCATCCGGTGCGCTCCTCCCGACGGCCCACAGGCCGTTCCCCTCTGCCCAGCCATGAACAGGACATGACCGCCACCTCATCCTCCTCAGCCCCATCCACCGGTCAATCATCTGCCGATGCCGATCTGGTGCGCTCCTATCTACGGGACATTGGCCGCGTCCCCCTGCTGAGTCATGAACAGGAAATCACGTTGGGTCGTCAGGTGCAGGACCTCATGCATCTGGAAGCACTGGAGGCCCAGCTCAAACAGGACACCGGCGTTGCCCCCACCTGGGAGGAGCTGGCCAAGGCTGCGGGGCTGAGACCTGCCCAGTTGCAACGTCGCCTCCGCAGCGGTCGTCGCGCCAAGGAGCGGATGGTCTCCGCCAACTTGCGCCTGGTGGTGTCCGTGGCCAAGAAGTACACCAAGCGCAATATGGAACTCCTGGACCTGATCCAGGAAGGCACCATCGGCCTGGTGCGGGGCGTAGAAAAGTTTGATCCCAGCCGGGGTTACAAGTTCTCCACCTATGCCTATTGGTGGATCCGTCAGGGCATTACCCGGGCCATTTCGGAAAAGAGCCGCACCATCCGCTTACCGATTCACATTACGGACGTTCTCAACCGCCTGAAGAAAAGCCAGCGGGAACTGAGCCAGCAACTGGGACGCACACCCACCGTGGTGGAACTCTCCGCCGCCGTTGCCCTGGATGAAGAGCAGGACGGTATCGTCCACGAACTCATTGTCCGCCTCAACAGAGAACTGGGGCACGCACCCACCATGGCCCAGCTTGCCGGCGCCCTCAAGCGCTCCGAAGACGAGGTCAATACCCTCACCAGTGAAGTCAAGGACATCATCTGCCGTGCGCGTCAACCCGTGAGTCTGGATTTACGGGTTGGGGATGGAGACGACACTGCCCTGCAGGAACTGCTCTGCGATGAAGGCCCTGCCCCCGATGAAGTCGTGGATGGTGAATGCCTCAAGAATGACATTGAAGCCATCCTGGGCCGACTGCCGCACTTGCAGTGCGAAGTCATCAAAATGCGCTATGGCATTGGCGAGCATGAACCCATGAGTCTCACAGGCATTGGTCGGGTGCTCAACATCAGCCGTGACCGGGTGCGCAAGCTGGAGAAAGATTGTATGGCCAGTCTGCGTCATCTGCGGGCCAACATCGAGGACTATGCCATGGCCTGACCATGGCCCCGGTCGTTGTCCCAATTTGCCCACAACCGGGCCAGGGTCAATCAGGATGGCCCATAACCGGTTGTGATGCTGCCATCCTTGAGACCCGTCAATACCGCGTCCAGGGTATCGCGCATTGGCTCCGTGACCACGGCATCAAAGTCATGGAAGGGCGCCAGGCCCACGTCGCCGATGGTGTTGCCACCGGAAAATTCATCGTTATGAACTGCCGTGATCAACTCGGCAACACCGGGACCAATGAATCGCAAGGCGCTGGTCACCAGGCATGATCTTGCTTCAGGCAGGGTTTGCCATTGATCGGCATCCACACCAATGCAGTAGGCCCCTTCCGCCTCGGCCACAGCCACCAGGGCGCCGTTGCCCGTATTGCCGGCAGCGGCAAAGATCACGTCGCTCCCCTGATCCAGGAACTCCCGTGCTGTGGCGGCGCCCCAGTCGGGGTCGTTAAACACCACGTTCAGCGCACCCGGATGGTACTTCGCGAAGGTCTTCACATCGGGATTGGTGTAGCGGGCGCCGCTCTCCCAGCCTTCCTTGAACGCCACCACCGGAGGAATCCTGTCCGTGCCCAGAACGGCGGCAACGGTATTGGACCGTGTGAGCATCCCGGCCAGGGCGCCAGCGAGAAAACCGGAGTGATCGGCAGGGATGGCGAGTCCCGCCAGGTTGGGGAGCGTCTCACGCTGGTCCTGGTCAACGCCAATGAAGATGATGTGCGGATGGTCTTTGGCCGCAGCAGTGGTGGCTTCCCCCAGGGCAAAGCCAACGGTGACAATCACATCAACATCACGCTCCACATAGGTATTGATGTTTCTCCCATAGTCTTCCTTTGATTCACTCTCGATATAACTCGCTTCACCACCAATTGCCGCTGCGCCTTGCTGTGCCCCTTCCCAGGCGAGCTGGTTAAAGCCTCGATCGTCAAGCTTGCCAATATCCGTGACAACACCGATCTTGAGTACCAGATCATCATCCGTTGCCGCAGTGCTTTCCCCGGACATCTGCTCAGCAGGAATGAGAAGTCCACCGTTGATGGGCTGCTCACCCACGGGTGTCACGCCAGGGCGGCGACAAGCAGCAGCAAGACTTGCAGTTGCCATCACAAAAACAACCAGCCATCGACTTTTGGCGTCCATTGTGAGCATGTTGCTTCTTGCGATGAACGAATAATAAGATCAACGCAGGCACAAGTGAAGACACCCCCATGGCCGTTGTTGACAAAACATCACGCCTCTCGACTCACTTTTTCTTCGACCCGCCTCCCTGCTGCGCTTCGAACCGGGGGGCCAGCACCAGAAACAGCCACCACCAGGCAACAACGGGACAACCCAACCCCACCACAACCCACCAACGCTGTGTGATCCACCAGCCGCCAACCAGCAGGCCGACACCGGTGAGCAGGATGCTCCAGGGCTGACACCACCACGGTTTCTTCTGCCAAAAGTCCGGAGCCACAAGCACTGATATTGCTGCAACCAGCGTGACACGGTGGACCCATGGTGTCCAGAGCGCCGGGTACCACTGCCGACCGAACAACTACTTGGCCATGGTGGAAAGGTGGTTCACAAGCTCTTCTGCCCGCATTTCCCAAAAACGTCGGTTGAGATGGAGAGGGTCCGGATCACTTTCATGGCGGCATTGCGCTGCAAACTGACTAAAGACGGTAAAATTTTCCAGTTCGATTATATTCACGTTCTGTTGATGCAGAAGACGAATCAGAATTTTCAGATCGTAAGCCGGCGGTACCGGCACATCAAGATTCACGAGCCAGGCCTTCAGAACTTTCTCAAGGACTTGATGAATCAATAACCCCCAGCTTGCCTCTGATGCATGGGGCTCATGGAGGAAAGATGCGGCGACAAGATCCCGTCTTGCGATCCGCAACAGGCTTGTTGCTTCCGGCTTGATCATTGGGCATCCTCCACTCCACGGTAACCCGGCATCCTGCCTTGCGTAGGGGCCCGCTCAGGCCCACAGCTCGACTCAACACCACCAGTTTAGGTGGCGCCATGGATCTTGCAGCCGCCAACAGGGCCAGGAAAGAACATGTCCAAACAGGCTGCCCAGGGCCGCGCTGCGGCACCGGCGTCATGTGGGGGCCGAGGACGGGACCGGAAGTCACACGGGATCCTGCCCGCCTACGCCGCAGGGGGAAAGCCGTTGGTCCCCAACAGGTCTTGCAATTGCTCGGTGGTGTAGTCCTGGCAAAAGGCGCCAAAACTTTTGCTGGCTGCGGTCCGGACCCAGTGGCTGAACAAGGGGCGGAGGACGGCTTCCAGATCTGCCAGGGGCAGGCGATCCAGAACAGGACGGGCCAGGGTGGTGAGACCAGGGGTGCCCCCCAGCCAGAGTTGATAGTGACCTGCTGCACTGCCCACCAAGCCCACCTCGGCCATATAGGGCCGGCTACAACCGTTGGGGCAGCCGGTCATGCGGATCAACAGGGGTTGTTGAATGCCCAGGCTTCGGCGCAGTGCGTCAAAACGGGCCAGCACATCGGGAAACGTACGCTCCGACTCGGTGATGGCCAAGCCACAGGTGGGCAGGGCAGGGCAGGCAAGTCCATGGGATGCGGTGGGTTCCACCAGGGCTGATTCTTGCAAGCCAACGGCATCCAAACGGTCCTGAATGTCCCGCTTCCGGTTGGAGGCAATCCCGCAGAGCAGGATGTCCTGATTGGGGGTAACACGCAACTCCAATCGGTAACGCTGCACCAGTTCTCGCAGGGTGTCTTTGAGGGGACCGGCCACACGCCCCGTCATCACGGGCAGGCCAACAAACCACAGACCATCCCCCTGACGTTGCCAGCCCAGGTAGTGTTCCAGCTTCCGGGTGGGCTCTTTGCGCAGGGGCCGGATGTCCCCGTGGAAATAGTTGGAGAGGCAGGCCTTGAACCAATCCATGCCTCGATCGTGAACCAGATACTTGAGGCGGGCGTGGCGACGACTTTGGCGATCGCCGTGGTCCCGCTGCAGGGCCACAACGGCTTTGACCAGAGCCAGCACCTGGTGCCGTTGCACATATCCCAACGGATCCGCAGTGCGGGCAAAGGTGTCCTCCTTGTTGTGGGTGCGCCCCATGCCACCACCCACATGGACATTGGCCCCCACCAGCCTGCCCATGGTGTCGGTGAAGATCACGAACCCCAGGTCCTGGGTCAGGATGTCAATGGAGTTGTCCCCTGGAACCGTGACCCCCACCTTGAACTTGCGTGGCATGTAGCGACTGCCGTAGAGCGGCTCCTGTTCGTCACCGCTATGGACGGCCGAAGGAGCAGGCTGACGGTTCACTTTCCTGACCTTGGCGGTTGAGCGGAGGCGGTAAGCCATGTCCCCGTCTACCCACAGATCCAGGTAGGCTCCCAGAGCTGCCTGGGGTGTCAGTAGTGCGGCAATGTCATCCGCCAGCCGTCGTGCGGCGGGGTAGCCACCAGTGGTGTAGGGAGCTGCTGGCGCCATGACGTTGCGGTTGATATCGCCACAGGCGGCGAGAGTGGAACCCAGGTTGCGCACAATGGTTCCCAGGACCATGCGCAGGTCCTGCTTGGGGATACCGTGCAACTGAAACGTCTGGCGTGTGGTGGCCCGCAGGGTGCCGTTGCCATAACGATCCGCCAGCTCGTCGAGGGCCAGATAAAGCTGGGCAGGAATGCGTCCAGCGGGAGAGCGCAGCCGCAGCATCATGCTCCAATCCCTGTGCCGATGGTCGCGATTGCTTTGCTGATAACTCCCGTGAAACTTCAGGATTTGAACAGCCCTGTTGCTGAAACGGGACTCATCGTTTTCCAGCTCGCTGGCCAGGGGCTCCCGCAAGTGGTCACTCGCCAGCTTGAGCACTTCCACCTTGGCCATCTTGTTGATGCCGTTCTCGCTTAACAACCCCCCTGCCGTGGGAGCATTCGCATTGTTGTGGGTCAGGGGAGCAGTGTCCACAGCACTCATCACAGCGGAAATCAGGCAAGCGGGGGAAGGTGACCGGTCCAGGCTAGAATCCAGGTCAGGATGAGGCTACAGGGAGAAGGTCAATCTGTTACAGGCCCCGTTCAGCAGGCCGTCAGCAGCTTGGTCATGAGTTCCGGTAGCCAGTGGCGGTCGTCCGCGCTGGATGCCCCCTCCCCCAGCACTGCCACAAGAGTAGGCCGTCGCTGGGGAACTTCCATATAGGCCACGTCAGCCCGGGCGGTACTCATCCAGCCAGCCTTGCTCCAGAGCCGACTGCCTTCAGGCAGGTCTGCGCCAAGAAAGCCGTCCACCTGGTTTTCAGGATCCGCCAGGCGGGCCTCGGAATCCAAGGAGCGCCGAAGCTGCTGACGCATGTGGGCGCTGGCCACCGGGGAGATCAACTCGCCCGCCATGACGGCATGGAGGAAGCGGGCCATGGCATCACTGCTGAGGCGGTTGCGGTTTTGCCGTTGAGGGCCGTAAAACTGCTTCTCCCGTCCGTAGGGTCCCTCCTCCCAGGTTTTCTGGCAGCAATTGCAGTGCTGCAACTCGGGCCAGCCTTGCTCTTGTAGCCACTGGTTGACCAGTTGTCGCTGCCGCTGCCACGCCATGTAGATGTCTCCGGAAAGGTCCGGCCCGCTGGTGGTGCCACTCAGCACATCCACCACATAGGCGGTGGCATCGTTGCTGGAGTGGCCAATCATGGTTGTAGTGGCCCGCTCCAACTCCGCCGTGCGTCGCAAGATGCCCTGGGCATACCAGGCTTCCAGGGCTGCCATGTACACCAACTTCACCACACTGGCGGGGTAACGGGCAATGGCGCCGGAATGGCTGGCTCCTGCCACCGGCAAGGCCCAGAACTCGTCGCTGGAGAGCTGTGCCGCTTGATCAATCAGACTATGCTCATAGCGCAACCAGGTGACGGATACCTGCCGAGCCACCCATGGCCGATGCTGCTCCAGGTCGTTCAGGCTGCACGACAGGTGCTCCTGCAGTTCCCCATTGTTGGCATAGAAAGCCAAGACCCATGTTGAACAGACTGATGGGCAGCGTACCGAATCCATTCGAGTTCCCGGAGCACGGATGACATCCGTACCTTCTCCGGAGGCCTTCTCCACATGGCGCCTCACCCGTAACACTCCGGGCTATGCCCAGCTCCATGGTCCGGAGTTGGGTACCCAGGCGTCGGCAGGGCGCTGGGTACTGCTGTTGGAGGCTGTTCCCCCCAACCCGGCTCCAGGCGCACGCCAGCAGGTACGCTTGGCGGAGGATGGCTATCCCTGTTTCATGGACTGCCAGGACCTGTTGGGTCAGCAACTGCAGCCCGGCCGGTACCAACCTCTGCTGTTGAGTGCCTCCACCATTCAGGGACGTCTGGGGGAGGTTCTGGGGTTTGCCCACCAGGCCATGGCTACTGAGAATCGCTACCTCCTGGGGGGCACCCACAGCCCCGACTACGACTGCTCAGGCCTGGTACAGGCTGCGTTCGCCAACGTTGGCGTCTGGATTCCACGGGATGCGTACCAGCAGGAGCGCTTCTGCCAGCCTGTGGTCGTCAGCGCTGACGACTTCAGCCTGCTGCGACCCGGAGATCTCGTCTTCTTCGGCACCCCGGAGCGTTGTACCCATGTGGGGCTGCACCTGGGCCAGGGCCGCTACATGCATAGCTCCTCGTCTACCCATGGTCATGGACACATTGCCGTTGACTCCCTGCATCAACAGGACATCAGCCCGGTGGCCAGCCACTGATGAAATCATTTACGGGGTGCTGGCCGGGTGGTGCGTTGCCATGACGGCGCCACCCTTCCATGATGCGCCAGGCCCTGCCTCGCATCCGTAATAGCGGCACCCATGGAGACGCCACCCACCACTGCCGACACACCCATGACCGACCAGACCCCGCGGGAAGAGACGCGGATTCCCGGCACTTGCCCTTGCACCAGCCAATGACCGTGGCTCAGCCCAACATTTCCGTGGTGGTTCCCCTCTACAACGAGGCCGACGGCCTGGAGCTTTTGCTGGAGCAACTGCTGGAGGCGATGCGGCCCATGGAGGAGCCCTTCGAATTGGTGCTCGTTGATGACGGCTCCACCGATGGCACGGGTAAGCGCCTGCAACAACTGGCCCGGAACACGCCGGAACTGGTGGCCGTACTCCTGCGTCGCAACTATGGCCAAACCCCGTCCATGGCCGCGGGATTCGACGTGTCCCGCGGCCGTGTGGTCGTCACCATGGACGGGGACCTGCAAAACGACCCTGACGATATTCCCCGCATTATCAACCGCCTGCGGGAAGGCTACGACCTGGTGAGTGGCTGGCGGCATCAGCGCCAGGACAAGACCCTGAGTCGCAAGCTGCCCTCACAGTTGGCGAACCGTCTGATCGGCAAGGTCACGGGGGTGCAGTTGCATGACTATGGCTGCTCCCTCAAGGCCTACCGCCGCGAGTTGGTGGAGGACATGAACCTCTATGGCGAACTGCACCGCTTTCTACCTGCCCTGGCCTCCATTGAGGGTGCTCGCATCGACGAGATCAAAGTCAACCACCGAGCCCGGCAGTTCGGCCACAGCAAGTACGGCATCGACCGCACCTTCCGGGTGCTGATGGATTTGTTCACCGTCTGGTTTTTGCAGCGCTTCCTGACCCAGCCCATGCACGTGTTCGGCTTTGCCGGGCTCCTGGCTATTACAATCGGCTCCCTGACGGGCTTTCACCTGCTGGTAGTGAAAATGATGGGGGAAGACATCGGCAGCCGTCCCTTGTTGACCTTATCCGTCGTGCTGGTGCTGGCGGGCGTGCAGATGTTCTGCCTGGGGTTGTTGGGAGAGTTGCTGATGCGCACCTACCACGAAAGTCAGAACCGCAGCATCTACAGGATTAGACAGGTTTTGAGGGGTGGTGACCACCCCGTAGCCGATGGGAGCGCCGTGGAGGATGTCTGAGATGCTGGCGCTGGCGTGGGCCACGGAAGCGCTCCAGACCACGGGCCGACAAGCCCACCACACGAAGGTCCGCATCCCGTAGGCCACATCGTAGCAGGGGGAGGCAAGCGGGGTGTCCCCAGGCCACCATGTCTTCCACGGCAGCCAGCCGGGCTTGTGACCCCTTGTCATAGGAAGACTTCAAGTACCGCAGCATCTGCCGTCGCTGCCGTGGATCCATGGGCTGGGGCTGGCCCAACCGATGAACCGCTGCTGCCTGGTCGGGAGAGGGGGAAGGACGAAAGTCCCCCTGGACGAGACCCTCAACAGCACGGGTCTGCAGCGGGCTGGGTGGGATCTGCTTCCTCAAGGACCGCCGCCGTATCAGCAGAACGACTCCAACAAGAAGAACGATGCCAACACCAGCAAGCAGTAGGATCTTCATGATGAAATCATTTACGGGGACCCCAGCGCCACAAGGATTGAACTTTTATGTCACCTCCGGACCGTGGTTGCTGTGGTCAAGCGCTGGCACTTAGGGTTCGAGGTATCAATTGTGGGCATGTTGTCCTCAGCCTGCTGGGACGCTGTCAATGATTGAAACAACCCTTTTGCTTTGTCCAGCATGATTGGTGATTTCAGCATGATTGGTGATTACGCCGCAGCGTGGATGCCAGCAGTGTTTATACCCCTTGTGCTCATCAGCGCTTTTGCGGCCATGGGGATCCTGTTCACGGTTGTTGAATCCACGGACTGACCCGGCAGTCTCCCCGGCGCGCTTTGTCTGCTTAATTAACGTCTCCCTCGCCAACCATGACCGTCACTCCCGTTGCGGACCCCACTGTTGGGAACCTGGCCACTCCCTTCAATTCCAACGCTTTCATCAAGGTTTTTCTGAATGCTCTGCCGGCATACCGGCAAGGCCTCTCCCCCAACCGCCGTGGTTTGGAGGTGGGCATGGCCCACGGCTTTTTTCTCTACGGTCCTCTGACCGTCACAAGTGGCCTGAGGGCCACCGAGGCGGCTGCCACTGCCGGTCTGTTGTCCACGGTGACCATGGTCACCCTGCTCACCGTTGCCTTGTCTCTTTACGGGACCGCAGGCAGTCGTCCCAAGGTGCAGCCTCCCTCCGTTACCATTCCCAACCCACCAAGTGACCTGTTCACCAGGGCCGGCTGGGAAGAATTCGCTAGTGGCTGGTGGCTTGGTGGCTGCGGTGGCGCTGCTTTTGCCTGGTTCCTCTGTGGCACGGAACTGGTGCGTCCTCTGGTGGAGATGGCGGCCGGTGTCTGGAGCGTGGGCTGATCCTGGTACAGA
>MWLD01000056.1:3608-16645 GCA_002018045.1 Candidatus Synechococcus spongiarum LMB bulk15M | reverse complement strand
TGGTGGCTCTGCTGGACGACGAGTTGTTGCCGGTGCGACTGGAGCAGACCAGTCCTGTTGTTACAGCACAGGCCAACTCCTACGGAACCCGCCAGGGCTGGAAATGTAACCCCCTCCCTATCGTTACGGCTGAAGCCTACGAGACCAGCCTCCGGAAGGCCGGTATCGTTCCCAACCGCCAGCAGCGGCAGGCGGACATCCGCCATCTGATCGAGAGCAAGGCCGCTGATCTGGGGGCCGTCCCCCAACTCAAGCCGGCGCTGTTGGAAGAACTGACGGATCTTGTGGAAGCGCCAGGGTTGATTGTTGGTCGCATGGAGGAACGTTTCCTATCCCTGCCAGCAGAGGTGATCGCCATGGAGATGGTGACACACCAACGCTATGTGCCTTTGTTTCAAGCCCCGTCAGCCGCCTTGGCGTTGGATGCCCATGGGGTATTGGATCCCCACTTTCTGGCCATCATCAACGCCGGTCCCCTCGCAGATGCAGCCCTCATCACCCAAGGCAATGAACGGGTACTGCGGGCCCGCCTTGCCGATGGGGCTTTTTTCTATGAACAGGACCGCTCTCAACCCCTGGAGGACTATTTACCCCGTCTTGAAGGGGTCACCTTTGCCGTGGGGCTGGGCTCCCTGAAGGACCGTACCGACCGTTTGGTGCGCCAGGCCCAGGCAATGGCCACAGCGCTCCAGCAGCAGAACGGGGCACTTCAGTTGAATCAGCAGGCGCTCAGCCGTGCGGCACTGCTGTGCAAAGCGGATCTGGTGACCCAGATGGTCGGCGAATTCCCGGAACTGCAAGGGGTGATGGGGGCCAAGTACGCCATGGCCTCTGGCGAAAATTCGCAAGTGGCCGAGGCCATCCGCGAGCACTACCTGCCCGGTGGCGCTGACGACCCCCTGCCCACCTCCGACCCGGGTCGGGTTTTGGCCTTGAGCGAGCGGCTGGAACTGTTGGTTTCTATCTTTGCCACCGGTCAGCGCCCCAGCGGCTCTTCCGATCCCTTTGCCCTGCGGCGAGCCGGCAACGGACTGCTGCACGTCCTTGTGGACTGCGGCTGGTCCCTCAATCTGGTGACCTTGCTGGAGGCAGCCTGCAGGCAATCCGCCAAGGATTTTCCCAATCTGCGCGTGAATCCCGCCACCATCCTGGCAGACCTGCTGGGCTTTCTACAGCAACGCCTGCGCACCCTGCTGGCGGAACTGGGGCTGGATTACGATATCATTGATGCGGTGGCGGCAGAGGCACAGGAGCCTGCCACCTTGCTCCAGGATCCGGTGGATGTAGTCTGCCGTGGACGGCTGCTGCAGCGGCTACGTGGTTCTGGGGGCCTGGCGCCCATTCAGGCAGTGGTCCAGCGGGCTGCTCGCCTGGCGGAGAAGGGTGATTTGCAACGTCATCAGTGCAACCCCAAGGACTGCGTGGATGCGTCCCTGTTCAAATCCCCGGTGGAGGGGACCGTGTTGGCCTCTTTGGAAGCCCTGGCCCCCCTGAGCAGAGCCAGGGATCAGGACGGCTACGAACGCTTGCTCACGGGCCTGGGGATGCTGTCGCCCCAACTGCAGGACTTTTTTGATGGGGAAGACAGCGTGATGGTGATGGCCCCCGATCCGGACGTGCGTCGTAACCGGCTCAACCTACTGGCCGTCCTGCGCAATCAGGCCCTTGTCATTGCAGACTTTTCCCGTTTATCCGGTTGAAGGTCAACTGCTGGCATGCGGCCGCGTGGCGTCATCTCCACCTCTACAGTGCCGGGATTGAGAAAATCTTCCTGGGAGCGCCCCACGGCGGTGTCCACCGGGCGGTAGACCTTCGGCGCAATCGCCTGGCCCCGCAACAGGCTCGCCACAGTCAATGCCGTGATCTTCACTTGTTGCCACGGACTCATGGGCACAACCCGCTTGTAGAGGTAGCTGTCAAAGGTGAGGCGTTGCACGTCCTTGTCGTCGCACATCTCCACGAAAGCCTCACGGGCGGCATCGTTGGCGTAGAACACTCGCTGGAGGATGTCCAGAACCTTGTAGGTGGCGCCATAGCGGCGATCCCACTGGCGGAGGTAGGTGGATTTCATCTCCCCGGCGGTGGGGATACGTTGGCCCTGCCGACTCACCTGCACCAGAGCTTCAGCGCACATGCGGCCGCTCTTGGCGGCAAAGTAAATGCCTTCACCGGAACTCTTGGTCACATAGCCGGCGGCATCGCCCACCAAACTCATTTGCTGCACCACCCTGCGCGGGCGCGGGTGCTCCGGAATGGGATGAGCTTCCACCTTGATGACCTCGCCACGGAACAGGCGCTTACTGGCCCGTCGACGAATGCCTCGTTGAAGGGCCTTGATCAGGGACTGGTTCTCCTGCATAGTGCCGGTGCCCACCGCCACATGGTCGTACTTGGGAAACACCCAGGCATAAAAGTCGGGAGACACGTCGGTGCCCACGTACATCTCCGCCAAATCCTCGTAGTAGGACATTTCCTCCTTGGGCAGACGAATCCGCTCCTGAAAGGCAATGGCCACCTTGTAGGACCCCGCATCCATGGCTTTGGCCACCCGGGAGTTGGCCCCGTCCGCGCCGATGATGTAATCCACCTCCAGGGTTTGGCAATCACCCTTGAGTCCCGCACCGTGCGCGGCGTAGTGGATGGTGTAGGGACCTTTGCGCTGGGCTCCGGTGGTGATGGACTGCACCAAGCCATTGATCAGGGTGGCGCCATACTCCGTTGCCCGATTGCGCAGGAAGGCATCAAAAATCTCCCGACGGCACATGCCGATAAATTCATCCTGGCGATAGCCGAGGGGATCCAGGCGAATGTCCACTTCCTTGTTGGAAGGGGAAATCATCCGCATATTGCGAACCTTGCGGTCGATAACGTGGGTGGGGAGATCAAACTCCTCCACCATGCAGAGGGGAATGGCGCCGCCACAGGGCTTGGCATTGTCCAGCTTGCGCTCGAACAGCCAGGTTTTGATTCCGGCTTTGGCCAACACTTCCGCAGCGCAGGACCCACTGGGGCCTCCACCAACAACGGCAACGCGCAGCATGGCAGCTCTCCTCAAGACTTGGCAGGGAGTGATGCTCTTGAACCTACAGCCACGACGCAATCCAATGGGTCGGCTGTTGCCAAGAGGTTGCAGGGCGGGGCTTCCTGGAGCAATAATTCAGGGCAAAGGCGGTGTGCCCAAGACGTGCCGAAGGTGACAACCCAGTTGGACGAGATCCCCGTTGCTCGCCGTCTAACCCCATCGGTTCGTCAGCAGCAGCAACACAGCCTGTTGACACTGCTGATCCTGCTGGCCAGCCTTATGATGGCGGGAACGGTTGTTTTCCTGCGCTCCACCCAGGACATGACCCCACTACTTGATCCCTTAACAGAACTCATGCCCCCGCCAGAGGCGGATGGTCGCCTCCTGGGGCACTTCTCCTACCCCATCGCCCAGGAGGCAGACCTGGTGGAAGTGATCCCCGGCCGCCGACTCCATGGGGATGCGGCGGCGGCATTTCTGGCCATGCAGAGAGCCGCCGCGGAAGAAGGCGTGCAGTTGCGGCTGCTGAGTGCCTTTCGGGATCAGGAGACCCAGCACAATTTGTTTTTCCCCGTCATGGTGGAACGGAGTCAACGGCCGGAGGAGCGGGCCAAAGTCAGTGCTCCGCCAGGCTACTCCGAACATCACACCGGTTATGCCCTGGACCTGGGGGATGCTCGCCAGCCTGAACTGGACCTGGACTCAGCCTTTGACCAGAGTGCTGCCTTTACCTGGTTGCAGCAGCACGCATCCCGCTATCACTTCCGGTTGTCCTTCCCGGCGGGCAACCGTCAGGGGGTGGCCTATGAACCATGGCACTGGCGTTGGGAAGGCAGCAGTCATGCACTGGAACTGTTTGAGCAGGCGCGCCGCTTTAATGTCGCAACATAACCATTGACCGATGCCTTGCCTGCCATGGGCCGACCCATCCGGAACATTGCCATCATTGCCCATGTCGACCACGGCAAGACCACCCTGGTGGATGCCCTGCTCACCCAATCGGGCATTTTCCGTCAGGGAGAAGCTGTGCCCAGTTGCGTGATGGACAGCAACGTTCTGGAGCGAGAGCGGGGTATCACCATCCTGGCCAAGAACACCGCAGTGGACTACGGGCAGACCCGCATCAACATTGTGGACACCCCCGGCCACGCGGACTTTGGCGGGGAGGTGGAGCGGGTGTTGGGCATGGTGGATGGCTGTCTGCTGGTGGTGGATGCCAACGAAGGTCCCATGCCGCAGACCCGTTTTGTCCTCAAAAAGGCTCTGGAGAAAGGCCTTCGCCCCATCGTCTTCATCAACAAAGTCGACCGGCCCCAAGCCATGCCGGATGCAGCGGTAGACAAGGTGCTGGATCTCTTCCTGGAGTTGGGAGCCGATGACGACCAATGTGATTTCCCCTACCTCTTTGGCAGTGGCCTCGGGGGATTTGCTACGGCTGATCCGGCCAAGGGCGGTGACACCCTGCAGCCCCTGTTCGAGGCCATTCTTCGCCACACGCCACCCCCCGTGGGTGACGCCGGCAGGCCCCTGCAACTGCAAGTCACCACCCTGGACTACAGCGACTTCCTGGGCACCATTGCCATTGGTCGTATCCACAACGGCACCATCAACACCGGACAACAGGCAACCTTGATCCGCAGTGACGGCGCCATGAAGCGGAGCCGGATCAGCAAACTTCTGGGGTTTCAGGGCCTGAGGCGGCTGGAGATCGAGACCGCCACCGCCGGGGACATTGTTGCGGTGGCTGGTTTTGGCGGGGTCAACATTGGCGACACCATTGCCTGTGGCAACAGTCCCAACCCCAAAGCCTTACCGCTGATCAAGGTGGACGAGCCCACCTTGCAGATGACCTTCATGGTCAACGACTCCCCCTTTGCCGGTCAGGAGGGAAAGTTCGTCACCAGTCGTCAATTGCGGGAACGGTTGACCAAGGAACTGCTCACCAACGTGGCCTTGCGGGTGAGCGATACAACGTCTCCAGACCGCTTCGCCGTATGTGGACGGGGAGAACTCCATCTGGGTATTTTGATCGAGACAATGCGGCGGGAAGGTTACGAGTTCCAGGTCTCCCAACCCCAGGTGATCTTCCGCACCATGGATGGGGACGTTTGCGAGCCCTACGAGACCATCGTTCTGGATGTGCCGGAAGCGGCAGTGGGCGGCTGCATTGAGCGTCTCGGCACGTGCAGGGGGGAAATGCAGAACATGGCCACATCCAGGGACGGTCGCTGTCAAATGGAGTTTGTCATTCCTGCTCGCGGCCTGGTGGGCTTTCGCAGCGACTTCATCCGCATGACCCGTGGAGAGGGCTTGATGAGTCACTCGTTTCTGGACTACCGCAAGATGGAAGGGGATCTGCAAGCCCGTCACACCGGGGTGTTGATTGCCTTTGAGACGGGTATGGTTACCGCCTACGCCCTCAGGAATGCGGAAGACCGAGGCCAGTTTTTTATTCGCCCGGGCACCAGAGTTTACAAAGGAATGATCGTGGGGGAACACACACGACCCCAGGATCTGGAGATCAATGTCTGCAAGACCAAACAGCTCACCAACATGCGTTCAGCGGGGGCGGAAGAGTTGGACACCTTGCAGACTCCCGTGGACATGACCCTGGAGCGGGCACTGGGTTACATCGGCCCCGGTGAGGTACTGGAGGTGACCCCTGAATCCATTCGCCTTCGCAAGCTGTCCAGCCGCAAACCTGTAAAACGTTAGATCCCGTTCCCCTTGCGCCTCCCATGGCGGCCTGTCCGGATGTTGCCCTTGCCTCGGCGCTAGCCCTCTTTGCACAGGAAGACTGGTATGCCTGCCATGATGCCCTGGAGGAACTCTGGCAGGAGAGCCCGGAATCGCGCCGCAGGCCTCTTCATACCCTGGTTCAGGTTGCCGTGGCCATGGTCCATTGGCAGCAGGGCAACCGCCGTGGTGCCACTTTACTCTGGGGCGAAGCCGTGGCACGCTTGTCCCACTGCCGTGATGAACTGGATGGGGTGGACCTGGTCCACCTCAACGAGCAAGGGCGGCGTTGGCTCCGCTTTCTACAGGCATCTCCTGGGGGCACGGTCCCACCGCCACCGCGATTGTGTCGCCCAGCCGGCAGTGAACCTCGTAAGGCAGACTAGACAAACAGGCTATCACGCACGCCAGTGGTGATCAATTTATCCAGTTTGTGGCCAACCTGGATGGTGCTGGTGATGGCTCTAGCAGCCACAGCGGCCTGGTCCGGCAAAGCTCAACCGTCCCACCAACCCTCCTCCTCCAGTTCCCTGCCGTCGGTGGCACGGACCACTGGCACCAACCCCGATGGTGATGGCCAAAGGTCGGAGGGCAGACGGATCAGCATCCGCTCCGACCAGCAGGAGATGAACGAAGAGGAAGGCATTCTAACGGCGGAGGGAAGGGTGCAGATCACTTACCCGGCCCATAACCTCACCGCCACGGCTAACCACGCCCAGTACTTCACCCGGGAGGGAAGGCTTGTCCTCAGCGGCAGCGTGGAGGTGAGACAAAAGGGGGGCAACAGCATTCGTGGTGAGCGGCTGGTGTATACGGAGCAGTCCCGGACATTTGTTGTGGAATCCAGACCAGGTGAGCAAGTGCATAGCATCTACGACCTGTCTTCTCCCAACCAGGAGGAATTGGCTCCATGAGCCTGGAGCTGAAGGGTATCAACCTGAGCCTGGCCGGTCGTCAGTTGATTCGATCACTGGACATGCATTTGGAACTGGGTGAGGTGGTGGGTCTCCTCGGACCCAACGGGGCAGGGAAGACCACCACCTTTAACCTGATCATCGGTCAGTTGCAACCGGACCATGGCGACGTTCTTTTAGACGGCCACTCCATCACGACGCTGACCATGCCCCAGCGGGCCAGGATGGGGTTGGGCTATCTGCCCCAGGAGGCCAGCGTCTTCCGCTCCCTCACAGTGCGGGAGAACCTGCTACTCGGCTTGGAGCAATCCCGATTGCCTGCACCGGAACGGCATCAACGGCTCAATCAACTCGTTGCAGATTTCCATCTGGAGCCTTTTCTGCAGCGGCGCGGCACCCAGCTCTCCGGTGGTGAACGGCGGCGGACCGAAGTGGCCAGAGCACTGGCTGTGGGTGCCCGTGGTCCCCGCTACTTGCTGCTGGACGAGCCTTTTGCCGGCGTGGACCCGCTAGCGGTCCATGATTTGCAGACCCTGATCCTGAGCCTCAAGCAGAAACAGGTGGGGCTGCTCATCACGGATCACAACGTGCGGGAAACCCTTTCCATTACAGATCGTGCCTATATTCTCAACGAAGGCGCCGTCCTGGCATCCGGTTCTTCCCAAGCTGTGGCCAGTGATCCGTTGGTCAAGCAGTACTACCTAGGCGAAAGCTTTACCATCTAATGGTTTCCCTGCCCCCTCTGACTCGTCGTCTGAGTCTTCTGGATCGCTGGCTCTATGGCGAGTTACTGGGTCCGTTGATGTTTGCGGTCGGCATCTTCAGCTTGCTGCTGGTGACCGGTGACGTCCTGTTTGACCTAGTGCGCAAAGTGGTGGAGCGGGGTTTACCTGTTAGACCAGCACTTCATGTGCTCGTCCTGCAGGTGCCGGGCTTGATGGTCTATGCCTTGCCCATGGCCATGCTGCTGGGCACATTACTGACCTACAGCAGGCTTTCCAGTTGCAATGAACTCATTGCGCTACGCAGTGTTGGCGTGCCCACCAAGCGCTACGTACTGCCCGCAATGGTGTTGGGACTGCTCTTCAGCGTGGCCAGCTTTATGGTCAGCGACCTGGTGGTACCCAGCAGCAACCACAATTCCTTTGTGGTCCTGGAAACCGCCCTGGGACGGTCCATACCCAAAAGCAGCGGTGAGCACATCATCTATCCTCACCACGCCAGAATCTCCAATGCGGACGGTAGTTCTTACCGTAGCCTGGCGCAACTGTTCTACGCGCGTGAAGCCGTGGACGGTCATATGAAAGATATCATGGTGCTGGACATGAGCCGCCCCGGCACCCTTCAGGTGGTGCAGGCCCGCGAGGCCTACTTCGATCAGGATCAAGGCAGTTTGGTGTTTCTTGACGGCACGACCACCGCTCTCGCTGAGGACGGCAGTTCCCAGTCCAGGATGAGTTTCGAGGAGCAACTTTATCCCATTGGAGATACCCCTCTGCGTCTGGCGGAGATCCCCACGGATCCCGCCAACATGACTGTTGCCCAAACCCGTATGTCTCAGGTTCTGCTTGCCCAAACGGGCAATCTGCGCGAGGCCCGTAAGCTGAGTGTCCGTCTTCAGGAAAAGTTTTCGGTTCCGTTGAGCTGTCTGGTGTTCGCTCTTGTGGGTTCCAGCATCGGCGCCCGGTCCGTTGGTAATGCGCGGAGCCGCAGCAAGGGATTCGGCATCAGCCTCATTATCATCTTCGGCTACTATCTGCTCTCGTTTATCTTCAGTTCCTTTGGCGTGCAGGGGATTCTCTCCCCCCATCTCTCTGCCTGGACGCCGGTTTTCATTGGACTCACGGCAGGCTTGATTCTTCTTTGTCGCTCCAGTCGCTAAGGGGTTAGGATTCCGGCTCTAACCTGAAGATTCCCACAAGGCATCGGTGATGCCCATTGCGTTATTCACACCGACCGACCTCATTGCGGCCCTGGGCCTGGCGGCCCTGTTGTTGTTGCTGACGGCCTTGCCTGCAGCGTTTTGGGGTCTCATGGCAGGCGACCGTTCCCAGCGGCTGAGCACTGCCCTTGTAGCAGGAGCCAATCTTTTCCTGGCGGCGTTGTTGCTGCGGCGCTGGATGGACACGGGTCACTTTCCGGTGAGCAACCTCTACGAATCGCTGTGCTTCCTCAGTTGGTGTGCCAGCTTTACCCAGCTTGTGTTGATGCGCACCTCCCCTCACGCCTGGGTGCCTGCCTTGACAACACCCCTGGCCATGGGAACCTTGGCTTTTGCATCCTTTGCCCTGCCCCCTTCCCTGCAAGCGGCCAATTCCCTGGTGCCGGCCCTGCGCTCCAGTTGGCTGGTAATGCACGTGAGTGTGATCATGGCCAGCTACGGGGCATTGCTGGTGGGGTCTGCCCTGGCTGTGGGCGTGCTACTGGCAAATCGGGATCAAACCGTGGCAATTCGGGGGAGTTCGATCGGCAGCGGTGGGTTTCGCGCACCGACCATGGCCATGGGAGAAAATCTCACCCTCTGCAGCGAAACCTTCAGCCAGGCGGAACGCCTGGACAACCTGAGCTACCGCACCATCACGGTCGGCTTCCTGCTTCTCTCGATTGGTATCATCAGTGGCGCGGTGTGGGCCAACGAGGCTTGGGGAAGTTGGTGGAGTTGGGATCCCAAAGAAACGTGGGCACTCATCTGCTGGCTGGTGTATGCCGCCTATCTCCACACCCGCCTGAATCGGGGCTGGCACGGTCGTCGCTCAGCACTGCTGGCAGCCTGCGGATTTGTTGTAGTGGTGATTTGTTACATCGGTGTCAATCTTCTCGGCGTTGGCCTGCATAGTTACGGATGGTTTCTTGGTTCCTGACCCCCGCCGTGGCACTGGGTGCAGTCACGGGACTTCTCACAGCAATTGCTACAACTGATCCTGCAAAGGTGGCGGAGCCCATGCAGGGCAATCCCATGGAGGCCTACCAACAGATCTGCTACACCGAGGCCGCCCATCAGGGGGCTCCGGAAGCAATTGCTCAGGGAGCATGCCGGTGCCTCCAGCAACGGCTGGATGCCCTTGATCGGCCGCCCCGTGCTTTGGAGGATCTCCACGCGTTCACCAAAGAGAATCGCCTGGCCTGTGTGTTCCAGGCCATTCTCGAACTCTGAGCATCCTGGCTGGATCAGGGCTTTGATCAGGCTGCGGCCATAGCGGGGTTACGGCTGTTGCGGATGCCATCCATGGCGGTGGCGTAGTCCGCCGCTCCGAAAACCGCCGAGCCCGCCACCAATGCGTTGGCGCCAGCATCAACGACGCTCCAGGCATTGCTGGCCTTGACGCCACCATCCACCTCGATCCAGGGATCCAGGCCACGCTCATCACACATTTGGCGCAGCTTGCGGATCTTCTCCAGCGCTGAAGGTATAAAGCTCTGCCCACCGAAGCCGGGGTTCACCGACATGACCAACACCATGTCGCAGAGCTCAAGACAGTACTCCAGGCTGCTGAGGGAGGTGCCGGGGTTGAGCACAGCTCCTGCTTTTTTATCCAGCTCCTTGATCTGCGCCAGGTTGCGATGAAGATGGGGACAGGCTTCCACTTGAACATAGATGTGGTCAGCGCCTGCCCTGGCGAAATCCGGGACATACTTCTCCGGCTCCACGATCATCAGATGAACGTCCAGGGGCTTTTCGGTCACCGGGCGCAGAGCAGCCACCACCAGCGGGCCAATGGTGATATTGGGCACAAAGCGCCCATCCATCACGTCCACATGAATCCAATCTGCACCGGCCTGGTCCACGGCCCTCACTTCATCCCCCAGTCGCGCAAAATCCGCTGAAAGGATCGACGGGGCAATCACAAGGGGCTTGGGAGACATAGCGCTGCCGAAGTGGGGTGGGCTCGCCATCAGCCTAACCGGCGGTTGTGGCATGTCGCTGATAGACTCCACAGCGCTCCCGCCTCCAATGGAGGCGTGCATCAGACCTTTGCTTCAAAATCCGTGGACCGCAACCTGATTCAGGAACTGCTGGAAGTTGTCGAACAGGCGGCCATCGCGTCAGCCCAGCTCACCGGTCAGGGACGCAAGAACGATGCGGATGCTGCTGCTGTGGAAGCCATGCGCAAGCGCATGGGCACCATTCCCATGCAGGGCCGCATCGTGATCGGCGAGGGGGAACGGGATGAAGCTCCCATGCTGTACATCGGCGAGGACGTGGGTAGTGGCCACGGTCCCGGTGTGGATTTCGCCGTTGATCCCTGTGAAGGAACCAACCTTTGCGCCAATGCCCAGCCCGGCTCCATGGCGGTTCTGGCCGCCAGTGACCGTGGCGGGCTGTTCAATGCGCCGGACTTCTATATGAACAAGCTGGCCGCACCGCCAGCCGCCAAGGGCAAAGTGGATCTGCGCAAGTCACCCACGGAAAACCTCGGGATCCTGGCGGACTGCCTGGGACTGGCCACTGATGAGTTGGTAGTGGTGGTGATGGACCGCGCTCGCCACAAGAATCTGATCGCCGAGATCCGCAGTGCCGGCGCCCGCGTAAAACCCATCAGCGATGGGGATGTGAGTGCCGCCATTGCCTGTGGCTTTGAAGGAACCGGCACCCACTGCCTCATGGGCATCGGCGCGGCTCCCGAGGGTGTGATCTCTGCAGCGGCGTTGCGCTGCCTGGGGGGCCACTTCCAGGGACAACTGGTCTATGACCCCGCCATCGCCATGACCAAGGAATGGGCCGACCTCACCAGGGAGGGTAACCTGGCGCGACTGGCGGAGATGGGCATTACGGATCCAGACCGTGTCTACGGGGCGGAGGAACTGGCCAGTGGTCGGAATGTAGTCTTTGCTGCCAGCGGCATCACCGATGGTCTCCTTTTCCACGGGGTGAAGTTCGAGCCGGACTGCACCCGCACAAGCAGCCTCGTGATTTCCTCCCTGGATCACACAGCCCGTTTCACCAACACGGTCCACATCAAGGCGGGTGCCACCAAGGTGTCGTTGCGCTGAGACGCCAACGCCTTCCCCAAAAACCACTTCCCATGCACATTGCCGTCATTGGCCTCAGCCATCACACCGCGCCGGTGGAGGTGCGGGAGCGGCTCAGCATCACGGACGAGACATTGCCAAACTCCCTGAGGAGCTTGATGGCGGTGCAAGAAGTTCAGGAAGCGTCTATTCTCAGCACCTGCAACAGGTTGGAGATCTATACCCTCCTACGCCAGCCCGACGCAGGCATCGCCGCCATGGCTCGTTTCCTCAGCGACCGCAGCGGCCTGCCGGCCACGGCGTTGAAGCCCCATCTGTTTGTTCTTCATCACGCCGAGGCCATTGACCACCTGCTGCGGGTTGCCGCTGGCCTCGACAGCCTGGTGCTGGGAGAAGGGCAAATCCTGGCCCAAGTAAAAAAAATGGCGCGCCTGGGGCAGGAGCACAAGTCCACCGGCCCCATTTTGGGGAGACTGCTCAATCAGGCAGTGAGCACCGGCAAGCGGGTGCGCAGTGAAACCAGGTTGGGTAAAGGGGCCGTCTCCATCAGCAGTGCTGCGGTGGAACTGGCCCAACTCAAATGTGCTCAGGAGCAGGGGAAACAGCACCCTGTCAACCTCGGGGAGGAGACTGTGGCCGTTGTGGGCTGTGGGCGTATGGGGCGGTTGCTGGTACAGCACCTGGCAGCAAAGGGCTGCACAGCCCTCACCCTGGTGAACAGAACCACAACCCGGGCCGAAGCCTTGGCCAAGGACTTTCCCCAGCTCACCATTCGCTGCGTCGGCCTGGAGCAGTTGGCGGAAGAACTGGCAAGATCCTCCATGGTGTTCACCAGCACAGCAGCCAAAACGCCGATGCTCACCCGAGCCCTGCTGGAACAGTTAACGCCCATCCGTCGCCTCAAGCTTTTTGATATTGGTGTACCCCGTAACGTCACCGCCGATGTGGCAGCCGTGGATGGGGTGGAGGCCTATGACGTGGATGACCTGGAGGAAGTGGTGGCCCGCAACAGGGAGGCCCGCCAGGCCACGGCCAAGGTGGCCGAGGCGCTCCTGCGCCAGGACGCCGAGGACTTTCTCGCCTGGTGGGATGGTCTGGAAGCTGTTCCTGTTCTGAACCGGTTGCGGCGCACCCTGGACGAGGTGCGCGAACAGGAGTTGCTCAAGGCTCTCAGCCGCATGGGGCCGGATCTCTCGGCCCGGGAGAAGAACGTGGTGGAAGCCCTCAGCAAGGGCATCGTCAACAAGGTGCTCCACGGCCCCGTGACCCGGCTTCGGGGTCCCATGGAGCGGCAGAAGCGACTTCAGCAGCTTCAGGTTCTGTGTGAATTGTTCGACCTGAATCAAGTTGAGACGTCTTGATTCGTCTACCGGGTCTTGCCGTTTGCACNCCTC
>MWLD01000056.1:0-3559 GCA_002018045.1 Candidatus Synechococcus spongiarum LMB bulk15M | reverse complement strand
CCCTCCATCAACGAAAGTGACGTTGTCAGCAGCGTGTCCATGAAGCGGGTCTTGGGAATCATTCTTGGTGGCGGCGCCGGAACCCGTCTCTTCCCCCTCACCAAGATGCGGGCCAAGCCGGCTGTTCCCCTGGCCGCCAAGTACCGCCTGATCGACATTCCAGTCAGTAACTGCATCAATTCGGGCATCAACAAAATTTATGTCCTGACCCAGTTCAACAGCGCCTCCCTCAACCGCCACCTCACCCGCACCTACAACCTCTCTGCAGGCTTTGGTCAGGGTTTTGTGGAGGTTCTGGCAGCCCAGCAAACCCCGGAAAGTCCCAGTTGGTTTGAAGGCACCGCCGATGCAGTGCGCAAGTACAAGTGGCTCTTCCAGGAATGGGACGCGGATGAGTACCTGATCCTCAGCGGTGATCAGCTTTACCGCATGGACTACGGCGCCTTTGTGGCCTCCCACCGTGCCCTGGGGGCAGATATCAGCGTGGCGGCCCTGCCGGTCACCCCGGGTCAAGGCCAGAGCTTTGGCCTCATGCGCACGGATGCCTCACGGCGCATCCTGGAGTTCCGCGAGAAGCCTCGCGATGACGCCCTGGCGGAGATGCGGGTGGATACCGCCGTCTATGGGCTCTCGCCAGAAGAGGCCCGGGACAAACCTTATTTGGCCTCTATGGGCATTTACGTCTTCAGCCGGCAGGCCCTGTTCGATCTGCTGGATCAGAATCCCTCAGCGACGGACTTCGGCAAGGAGATCATCCCCACGGCCTTGCAACGCCATGATCTGCGGGCCTACCTGTTCAACGACTACTGGGAGGACATCGGTACGATCCGGGCGTTTTATGAAGCCAACCTGGCCCTGACCGACCAGCCTTTGCCAGCGTTTTCTTTTTACGACGAGGACTTCCCCATTTACACCCGTCCCCGTTACCTGCCCCCCACCAAGCTGCTGGATAGCCATGTGACCGAGTCCATCCTCGGGGACGGCTCCATCCTGAAATCCTGCAGCATTTATAAGTGTGTGCTGGGGGTGCGTAGCCGCATCGGGACCGGCGCCGTGCTGCAAGACACCCTGACCATGGGCAGTGACTCCTACGAGTCCAACGCCCAGCGGGAGGCAGTGCGTGCCAAGGGAGGCATTCCCTTGGGTGTGGGCGACGGCTCCACGGTGAAGGGGGCCATCCTGGATAAGAACGTACGCATTGGCAGCAACGTTCGGATCGTCAACAAGGACCGCATCGAGGAAGCTGATCGTCCCGAGTTGGGCTTCTACATCCGCAGCAGCCTGGTGGTGGTGATTAAAAACGCCACCATTCCCAACAACATGGTGATCTGAACGTGGTTCAGCCGCTCAACGCGCCGAACTCTTAGCAGTCCCTTAAGGCCAATCCGGCCAAACTGTTCCTAGTTCACCAACACGTCATGAGCAAGGCGCACTTTGGCCTGGTTGGCCTCGGCGTCATGGGGGAAAACCTGATCCTCAACGCCGAGCGCAACGGCTTCAGTAGTGTGGTCTACAACCGCACCCGAGAGAAAACGGACGCCTTCATGGCGGGTCGTGGATCCGGCAAGGACATTCAAGCGGCCTACACCCTGCCGGAATTTGTCCAGCAACTGGAACGCCCCCGCCGCATCCTGATGATGATCAAGGCAGGCGCCCCCATTGATGCCACCATTGACACCCTGGCGCCCTTTCTGGAGAAAGGGGACCTGGTCATTGATGGCGGCAATTCCCTCTACATGGACACGGAGCGACGGGTGAAGGCTCTGGAAAGCCGCAGTTTCGGGTACATCGGGATGGGGATCTCCGGAGGAGCCAAGGGCGCCCTGGAGGGACCCAGCATGATGCCCGGGGGCACCAGGGAGGCCTACCAGGCCATCGCCAGCCTGGTGGAAACCATGGCCGCTCAGGTGGAAGACGGTCCTTGTGTGGACTACATGGGTCCCGGTGGAGCTGGCCACTTCGTCAAGACCGTTCACAACGGCATTGAATACGGTGTGGAGCAGATTCTGGCGGAAGCCTACGACCTGATGAAGCGTGGCGCCGGCCTCAACGGTCATGCGATGGCCGAGGTGATCGGCGCCTGGAACCAACTGGAGGAATTGAGTTCCTACCTGATGGAAATCATGGAAGTGTGTCTGCGCACAAAAGATCCGGACAGTGGTTCCCACCTGATGGAAAAGATCCTGGACGTGGCCGGTCAGAAAGGCACGGGCGTCTGGACGGTGATCAGCGCCCTGGAGATGGGGGTGGCCGTGCCCACCATCTATGAATCCGTCAACGCACGGGTGCTGAGCTCCCTGAAGGCAGAGCGGGTCAAGGCCAGTAGCGTTCTGGCTGGTCCCCCCGCCACGTCCATGGCGCTGGGCAGTGTGGAGGATGCCATGGCGCCTCTGCGAGACGCCGTTATCCTCGGCATCATCACCAGCTATGCCCAGGGGCTTGCCCTGCTGCGGCGCGGCTCGGAGCGGCACAACTACGGCCTGAACCTCACCGGCATCGCAAAAATCTGGAAAGGAGGCTGCATCATCCGCGCCAAGTTGCTGAGCCGGATTCAGAACGCCTTCCGCGAGAATCCCCACCTGCCCAACCTGATGGTGGATCCCTGGTTTATCCAGCAAATCAATGCACGGCTGGACAACCTGCGCACCGTTGTGCAGTTGGGCGCCCATGGGGGCATCCCCCTCCCGTGCCTCTCGGCGGCTCTGCACTACATCGACAGCTACCGCTCACCTCGACTCCCCCAGAACGCGGTGCAGGCCATGCGGGATTGCTTCGGATCCCACACCTATGAACGGGTGGACCGTGAGGGGAGCTTCCACACGGAGTGGCTGGCATGACCCACTACCGCATCCAACGCAGCCCGGACAAAGCAGCCTTGGCGCAAGCCGCTGCCACCGCCATGGCCGCGGTGATCCGTGGCACCACCACCAGGCAGCTCCGCTGCGTCGTGGCCCTGGCAGGGGGGAGCACGCCAGAGGCCGCCTACGGCCACCTGGGGCAAGAGGACTTGCCCTGGAAGAGGGTAGAACTGGTGCTGGGGGACGAGCGCTGGGTGGATGCCCAGGATCCTGCCAGCAACGCCCGCATGGTACGCCGCTGTCTGCTCAGTGGTAGCCGCGCCCACCGGGCACACCTTCACCCCGTTCCCACCCACATGCCCAGTCCCGAGGCCGGCGCCATGGCCTATGGGGATCTTCTCCAGACACTCTGCCCTGGCCAACCGCCCCAACTGGATCTGGTGCTCCTCGGCCTCGGCGACGACGGTCACACGGCATCCCTCTTCCCCGGCACAGCCGCCGTGGACGTCAAGGACCGGTGGGTCACCGTGGGTTGGGGGAAGGATCTGCCTCGGATCTCCATGACTGCCCCCCTACTCAGTGCTGCTCGGCAGGTGATCATCCTGGTGGCTGGCGCCGCCAAGCGTCAAGCTCTACAGCGGCTGCTGGATACCGATGAAGATCCGGCGCGCACCCCCGCCAGGCTGGTGGCTCCGAAGGGAGAGGTTCTGGTTCTCTGTGACCAGGCAGCTTTGCCCGTGGATTAATGTCCCTTTCCAGGC